>VERA01000036.1 GCA_018882935.1 Burkholderiaceae bacterium
GTTTGACCTATGTGGTGGATCGATTCAAGGGCTGGTCGCATAGTGGGCACGTCACGTTGGCACGCGGCGAGCGTTCGCGGCTGGCTGATCATGCGAGTGAAGTGCTGTAAGGCGCTAATTTAATTTCTATTGGCGGCCTGACAGATCGGCTGCTTGTGATGCTAGAGAAATTGGCGCCCTACCCACCAAGCAATTGCTGCCATGAAGGCCGAGGCGGGAATCGTAAATATCCACGCCCATACAATGTTGCCGGCAACACCCCAGCGTACTGCTGACATTTTGTGTGAAGAGCCAACGCCAACAATGGCACCGGTGATAGTGTGGGTAGTCGACACCGGAATGCCCATTGAAGTTGCAATGAACAAGGTCATGGCACCGCCCGTCTCGGCGCAGAAGCCGCCTACCGGCCGCAACTTGGTAATGCGCTGCCCCATCGTTTTGACGATACGCCATCCACCAAACAGGGTACCTGCGCCAATCGCGAGGTAACAGCTGACGATCACCCAGGTCGGTGGGCGCGCATCTTCGGCAGCCACCATCCCGGCTGAGATCAGCAGCATCCAGATAATGCCCATGGTTTTCTGGGCGTCGTTACCACCATGACCCAAGCTGTACATAGAGGCAGACACCAGTTGCATGCGCCGGAACCACTTATCAACCCGCTGTGGATGGCTGCGTACAAACAGCCATGACACCAGCAGCATCATCAACGAGCCGAGCAGAAATCCCAACATGGGTGACAGCACGATGAAGGTAATGGTTTTGAGAAGCCCGGCAGAGATCAATGCGCTGGTGCCCTCTTTCGCCACCGCAGCACCCACCAATCCGCCGATCAGGGCGTGTGATGACGACGAGGGAATACCGTAGTACCAGGTCAGCAGGTTCCACACGATCGCGCCGATCAGAGCACCGAATACGACGTAATGATCAACCACGGATGGTTCTATCGTGCCCTTACCGACGGTCGTTGCCACCTTCAACTGAAACACTGCAATTGCAATGAAGTTGAAAAATGCGGCAAGCGCTACCGCTTGATGAGGTTTGAGTACGCCGGTAGAAACCACCGTCGCGATCGCATTCGCCGCATCGTGGAAGCCATTCATAAAATCGAACAGCAGCGCCAGAATGATCAGGAGCGAAAGCGTATAAAAGCTAATAGTGAGCGTCTGCATGGGTCAATCAGTTCGAGATGATGCGGAAGATCCGGATCAGGCGTTCTCGACAATAATGCCCTCGACGATGTTAGCTACATCCTCGCAGCGATCGGTCACGCTCTCGAGGATTTCGTAGATCGCTTTCAGCTTGATCAGATTACGTACGTCAGGTTCCTCGCGAAACAGTTTCGACATCGCTGCGCGCATGACATGGTCAGCGTCGGATTCGAGACGATCAATCTCAGAGCAGATCGCCAGAATTTCACGTACGTTATCCATACTGTGCAGCAGTGATACCGCAGCGAGTACTTTTTCACAGCAGGCCTGGCTGAGTTCAGCCAAGCGCTTGGCCTCTGGCGTAATGGTCTTGATATCGTAGAGCGAGATCGTCTGCGCCGCATCCTCCATCAGATCGAGAATGTCATCCATGCGCGTGATAAGTTTATGGATATCTTCGCGATCAATCGGCGTGATGAAAGTCTTATGAAGCAGATCAAGCGCCGCATAGGTAATTTTATCTGCCTGCTTTTCGATCGACTCGATCGCATGCACGCGATGCTCAAGATCATCAAAATTAGTCATCAGCGCCACCATCTCTTTGCCGCCTTTGACGCACAACTCCCCGTGCTGGATGAAATAATCGAAAAACTTACCTTCAGTCGGCATTAATCGCCCGAACATACCGCTCTCCTTCCCCCTGCAGAATCTTTTGTTGCTTCTAATTGTTTACTCATTTAATCGCCGGCACCATAGACACTCGCCGCGCCGGTGTAGTTATCAAACTTCGTGAACTGCCCAAGAAACGTCATGCGAACTTGACCGATAGGTCCATTACGCTGCTTTCCAATAATAATTTCGGCGGTTCCTTTATCAGGCGAGTCGGGGTTGTATACCTCATCTCGGTAGATAAAGAGAATCAGGTCGGCGTCTTGTTCGATTGCGCCGGATTCGCGCAAATCCGACATCACCGGTCGGCGATTCGGGCGCTGCTCAAGTGAACGGTTCAACTGCGATAGTGCGATCACAGGGCAATTGAGTTCTTTCGCCAAGCTTTTCAGGTTACGCGAAATTTCCGATATTTCAGTTGCACGGTTTTCACCGGGCGCATTCGCCGACATCAACTGCAAGTAATCAACAATAATCAGACCGAGCTTGCCGCACTTTCTGGCAAGACGACGCGCGCGTGAGCGAAGCTCAATCGACGACAAGGCCGGCGTCTCATCGATGAAGATCGGGGCATCGTTCATCTTCTGGATTGCACTGGTGAGCTTGGGCCAGTCTTCATCCTTCAAGCGCCCGGTTTTGAGACGCTGCTGGTCAATACGACCGACAGAACCCAGCATACGCATGGCGAGCTGCGTACCGCCCATCTCCATGGAAAATATGGCGACTGGCAAGCCACTGTCGATCGCAACGTTCTCGCCGATGTTCACGGAGAACGCAGTTTTACCCATCGACGGCCTACCCGCCACAATGATCAAATCGCCCTCTTGCAAACCCGAGGTCATGCGATCCAGATCCAGCATGCCGGTGGGAACGCCGGTGACATCGTTGGTACTGTCGCGGGCGAATAGCTCATCAATGCGCTCGACCACATGCGCCAGCAATGGCTTGATCTCGACGAAGCCGGCTGCGCCCCGGCTGCCCTCCTCGGCTATCGAGAATATCTTCGACTCCGCTGCGTCAAGCATCTGCCTGACTTCCTTGCCCTGCGGATTAAACGCGTCGCCGGCTATTTCATCCGATACCGAGATCAGCTTGCGAAGTATGCCGCGATCTCGAACGATCTCGGCATAACGCCGGATGTTGGCCGCAGAAGGCGTGTTCTGTGCCAAGGCATTGAGGTAGGCAAGACCACCCACCTCTTCGGCCTTGCCCAACGAAGACAACGACTCGAATACGGTAATGACGTCTGCTGGCTTGGTCGCTGCGACCAACTTGGCGATTTGTTGAAAAATCAGGCGGTGATCAAAGCGGTAGAAATCCTCCGCGCTGACCAGATCAATCACGCGGTCGAAGGCGGTATTGTCTAACAGCAGGCCACCCAAAACAGATTGCTCCGCCTCGATAGAGTGAGGGGGAACGCGCAAGGCGTCGAGTTGGGGATCGGAGCGGTCGTTCATGGCGCCGAATTATACCGCTTACCACCGCGCCTAAATTTCAGTTTTGATAAGTGCCAACAATGAAGGGCGTGACATGCGAACCGCAGCAGCACGATTCACCCAAAAAAATAGCCGCCAACTGGCGGCTATTTTGCACTCGCTTTGAAGCGCAGCTTACTCGCCCGAAACGACTACGACCACCTCTGCAATCACATCAGTGTGCAGCGATACAGAGAGGGGATACTCGCCCACCGCCTTCAGTGGGCCATGCGGCATACGGACTTGCGCCTTATCTAATTTAAAGCCTTGCTTGGCAAGCGCCTCGGCAATATCGTGGTTGGTTACTGAACCAAACAGACGCCCGTCGACGCCGGCCTTCTGTGAGACCGGCACACGCAAGCCGGTCATTTTCTCGGCCTGCGCTTGAGCGGCCGAGAGTTTCTCGGCGGCTGCTTTTTCCAAATCAGCGCGTCTCGCCTCGAACTCTGCAATGGCTTCTGCCGTTGCACGGCGCGCAATGCGGTTGGGGATCAGGAAGTTACGGCCATAACCGTCTTTCACACGTACGACGTCACCCAAGTTACCAAGGTGCGCCACTTTTTCCAGCAAAATAACTTGCATATTGTTCTCCAGGTATCTCGTCAGTCAGCGCTTCATCAAGCGTTGTGCAGATCGGTGTACGGCAATAGCGCGAGGTAGCGAGCGCGCTTGATCGCGGTGTCCACCTGACGCTGATAGTGAGCGCGCGTGCCGGTCAGTCGTGCCGGCATGATCTTGCCGTTTTCCTGGATGAAGTCTTTCAATGTATCGACATCCTTGTAGTCCACCTGCTCTACTTTTGCTACCGTGAAGCGGCAAAACTTCTTGCGCTTGAATAACGGATTTTGTTGCTTGCGTTTTTCTTTGAGTTTGCTCTTGTCGAACTTTTTGCCAAATGCCATGACGTTGGCTCCTGTATTCAATAAATGGTTTCAATCGCCGAGAGATGAAACACCAGGGATTTACTGTTGCGATTCTTGCGGGCCATGAAGCCAGTGAATCTGAACATTTTTCCCATCTCAGTGCGCTCCAGTTGGTCTGCGATTTCTCCGGCAGCGATGACCGCTACTTCGAACTCGACTTGCCGCCGGGTGCTTGCCTCGACCTGCTCCGACGCATGCAGCAGTTTCGCTGCAACAATCGGAATACCAGCCGGTGTGTAGCGCTTGATGTCACGCTCGGCCAGGGTCGCGATGCACTGAAAGTGGTTATCTCCTCGCTCGGTCAAGGACACGTCGCCAATCAGGCTGCCGGTGCCTCTGCGCGCGCTGCCTTGGCTGCATCTTCTTTCTGCACGCTCTTCATGATGGGCGAAGGCGCGGTCTCAGCCTTCTTCATGCGAACAGTCAGGTGACGCAGCACGGCATCGTTGAATTTGAAGCCGGTCTCGAGTTCGGAAAGTGTTTCACCGTCGCACTCGATGTTCATGCACACGTAGTGCGCTTTAGCGAGCTTCTGGATCATGTAAGCCATCTGACGACGGCCCCAGTCCTCGACGCGGTGAATCTTGCCGCCGCGACCAGAAACCAAAGTCTTGTAGCGCTCGATCATCGCGGGCACTTGTTCACTCTGGTCCGGATGGACAATAAAAACGATTTCATAGTGACGCATTGAATCTCCTTGTGGTCGGATTGTAAAAATCGCCCACCTCGGCGTCAGGACGAGTGTGGGAAGAGGAAAGCCCGAGATGATAGCTCTTTCCTCTGGAAAACTCAATTGAGACAGCGGCTTAGCCAGCCCCTCTGCACAAAAAGCTTGCAAAATTGCGGGTGCTGTATAAAACTACAGGCTGTGGATACAACCAGCGCCCAAGAGGTTGCCAATGAATAAACTCACCGCCAGACAAGAGCAAATCCTCGGACTGATCCGGGAAGCCATCGAAAATACCGGCTTCCCGCCCACCCGCGCCGAGATAGCGCAAACCTTGGGTTTTCGTTCTGCTAACGCTGCCGAAGAGCATCTGCAGGCACTGGCACGCAAGGGGGCAATCGAGATTACCCCGGGTGCGTCGCGCGGCATACGCTTGCTTGAGCGGCTGGCGGAGGGCTCGCGTCTCTCGCGGTTCGGCATCGGGCAAATGTCTTTGCCACACCCGGACTTGGCGCAGTTTTCGCTGCCCTTGGTGGGTCGGGTCGCCGCTGGCTCCCCTATCCTGGCGCAGGAGCATGTCACTGCCAACTACACCGTTGACCCCGCCCTGTTTACTGCCCGGCCTGACTATCTGCTTAAAGTTCGCGGTATGTCGATGCGCGATGCCGGCATCTTGGATGGCGATCTGCTCGCGGTAAAAAAGGCAGATTCAGCGCGCGACGGGCAAATCGTTGTTGCGCGGGTTGATGATGAGGTAACGGTAAAACGGTTTCGCCGCAATGGCAGTGCTATCGAACTCCTGCCGGAAAATCCTGATTTCTCCACGATTCGTGTCGAACCCGGTCAGCACGAGTTTGCGCTGGAGGGCCTCGCCGTCGGATTACTACGCGCTTGGGGTTAAGTAGTCTGGTTAACGGCGTTGAGCTTGGCGCTGGCACGATCAATTTAACTAGATTGCTCCCGCGGCTAAGCAAGTAAGCGGACACACAAACGAACTTGCACGATGACAAGCGGCTGAGAACGCGGTCGATGTCCGCGACTCGCATTTCTATCGGGTTCAGTCTTTTCGTATTCGCTGCCGCTTCGAGATCAACTGCGTTGCGATCCCTCGCAAAATATTCACCTCTTCCACTTCCAGCTCAGCTCGAGCGAATAGTCTCCGCAGACGCGGCATCAGCTTCTTGGGATTCTTCGCATCGAGGAAATCAATGTCGATCAGCGCTTTTTCAAGATGCGTGAACATGCCCTCCACCTGCTCCGCACTCGCCCGCTCACCTCTAAATCCAATCGTGTCTTCGCTACGAACTTCTCCCAAAGCCGCCACCCGGCATTCATAGGCAATCACTTGAACTGCCTGCGCCAAATTCAGGGATGAATACACCGGGTTAGCCGGCACGCTGACCAGCGCACTGCACTTGCTAACCTGCTCATTCGACAGTCCATAGCGCTCACTACCGAACACAAGCGCTGCCTTCAGCGCAGTGTCTGTTACAAGATGCTCGGCAAGTTGGCGCGGCTCGAACAACGGCGGCGAAAACTCTCTCGGGCGTGCGGATAACGCCACGCTGAAGTTACAGCCAGCTAGCGCCTCATCCAGCGAATGAACAATACGCGCAGCAGCAAGAACATCGGTCGCACCGCTGGCTAAAGCAATCGCTTCCGCATGCGTCAACACGTCTGCATCGCGAGGGTTCACCAGTACCAGATCAGAAAACCCCATGGTCTTCATCGCGCGCGCGGCAGCGCCGACATTACCGGGGTGGCTGGTCTCTACCAACACAAAGCGCACGCGCTCAAAGGTATTTGCCATCGGGGCTGAGGTTGACTTCATTTACAATGTTGGGCATCGCCGGCGATACTGCTATCGCCGCACTGCTCCTTCTTTCTGACGCCGGATTCTAACGGAACCACCATGCAACCGATGCTCAACACCGCGGTGAAAGCCGCGCGACGTGCTGCAACCATCATCAATCGTGCCTCGTTCGATCTGGATCAGGTACGGGTATCGCGCAAAGGGCCGAATGATTTTGTCAGCGAGGTTGATCAGGCCGCTGAGCAGGCAATTATTGATGTGCTCAAGCAGGCTTACCCGGATCATGGCTTCATTGCAGAAGAGTCCGGCATCTCTAAAGCAGCAGAGAGCAATGCTGAGAATGTGTGGATTATTGATCCGCTCGACGGCACCACCAACTTTATCCACGGCTTCCCGCAGTATGCGGTCTCGATAGCGCTCCGGCAGCGCGGGCAGATCACCCAAGCCGTCATCTTCGATCCAAACCGTAATGAGCTATTCACTGCCAGCAAGGGGGACGGCGCATTCATGAATAACAAACGGATTCGGGTCGCTAAACGCGACAAACTGGCTGATGCGCTGATCGGCACCGGATTTCCGTACAGCGATCTCTCGGGTCTGGATCAGTATCTGAAAATGTTCAAGCTCATGACTGAAAAATCTGCGGGTCTGCGTCGTCCGGGGTCTGCGGCGCTCGATCTGGCCTATGTTGCAGCCGGCCGTCTGGATGGATTTTTCGAGAAGAAGCTCAAGCCGTGGGACATGGCGGCGGGAGCACTGCTCGTGAGCGAAGCTGGCGGCATCATCACCGGATTCTCCGGCGAGTCTGATTACTTCGACACCGGCGATGTGATTGCCGCATCACCCAAGGTATTTGCACAAATGTTGGCAGTGCTGTCACCCTTTGCCTGAAGCAGCCGCTTTTTGCGAAGTGCATTGCCCACGTTAACGCCCTCAGCAACCATGCAGGTCTTTGGCTAGCAGCGAAGTCTTTCAACCATACGCGACGTACTGCAAAGCGCTAGCTGCACCGCTATTTTTCCAACAAGATCCGGACTAAGCTGTTACACTCCGGCCGCGGTAGAAGTTCCAGTCCCCTTACCGCCCTTCCGATAGATTCCCTCGAGCCTTTGACTGGCGCCCTCCCGGGTGGCGGTTCGACTATTTTCACTTGATATGTCATTTGCTGAACTCGGCCTCGCCGAACCACTCGTGCGCGCCGTCACTGAACACGGCTATACCCAACCTACCCCGATTCAATCGCAGGCGATCCCGGCAGTACTCAAGGGCGGCGACCTGCTCGCAGGCGCTCAAACCGGTACCGGTAAAACAGCGGGCTTCACGCTGCCGATGCTGCAACGACTGAATGGCGGTAAACGTCCCGCGCCGCGCCATGTGCGGGCGCTGGTACTCACCCCAACACGCGAACTCGCAGCGCAAGTCAATGAGAGTGTTGTCACCTACGGCAAATACCTCAAGCTGTCGTCTGAGGTGGTATTCGGCGGCGTGAACATTAACCCGCAAATCCAGAAGCTCTCGCGTGGCGTAGATATTCTGGTGGCCACACCCGGCAGGCTGCTTGATCTGATGCAGCAGGGCGCGCTTAACCTCTCATCGGTAGAAATACTGGTGCTTGATGAAGCCGACCGTATGCTCGATATGGGCTTCATCCGCGATATTCGTAAAGTGTTGGCAGCCCTGCCCCCAAAGCGACAAAACCTCCTGTTCTCCGCCACCTTTGCTGACGAGATCAAAGCGCTGGCTGATAGCTTATTGAATCAGCCGCAAACGATTGAGGTGGCGCGTCGCAACTCGACGGTTGAAGTCATTGGGCAGAAAATTCATCCGGTCGATCGCGACAAAAAACATCAGCTGCTCGCTCACCTCATCACCGAACATCACTGGTTTCAAGTGCTGGTCTTTACGCGGACCAAACACGGTGCCAACCGGCTCGCCGAGCAGCTTGGAAAATCGGGCATTAGCGCGATGGCGATCCACGGTAACAAGAGCCAGGCAGCGCGCACGCGCGCCTTATCCGAGTTCAAAAGCGGCAAGCTACAGGCCTTGGTGGCGACGGATATCGCCGCGCGTGGTATCGATATTGATCAGTTGCCGTACGTCGTGAATTACGATCTGCCGAACGTACCGGAAGACTACGTACACCGCATCGGTCGCACTGGCCGTGCCGGCGCCACTGGCGAGGCTGTCTCATTGGTGTGCGTCGATGAGCATGTGCTGCTGCGTGATATTGAGCGCTTCATCAAGCGTGAAATACCACGCGAAGTTATCGCCGGTTTCGAACCGGACCCGACCGCCAAGCCGCAGCCCATTCAGCTGCGTAGTCAACCGGGCGGGAGGCGTAACAATGCGCCGCGTCACGGCCCAGCAAAATCATCGGCAACATCACGCCCTGCGCCTAGACCATCAAGCGCGACACCGGGCAAATCAAGTCCGTCGATGAGCAAATCTGGTTCTTCGATCGGCAAATCCAGCGCGATGCCTGGCAAACCAAGTCAAGCGACTGGCGAGTCGCGTGCCGCGCCACGCGGTGCGGCGCTGCTCGGGCGCCCGGCGGCGAATGCGCAAAGTCGCAAGCTGCGCAGCGGCGAGCGCTAAACCCGCGTGGTCAAAACCCCTCGCTAGCTGTGCTAAATTGTGCGGCACGTCCCAACCACAGGCCGCCTTTCTTGCGGCCTGTTTTTCTGTGAACCTAGCGCAGATGAATGCCTCCGATCGGATCAGTGCAGAAAAGCACACGCCTATGATGCAGCAGTATTTACGCATCAAGGCTGACTATCCGGATTTGCTGCTGTTCTACCGGATGGGCGATTTCTATGAATTGTTCTTCGAAGATGCCGAGCGCGCGGCGCGTCTGCTTGGCATCACGCTAACGCAACGCGGTGCCTCTGCGGGCCAAGCGATCAAAATGGCTGGGGTGCCGTATCACTCAGCCGACCAGTACCTCGCAAAATTGGTAAAGCTGGGCGAGTCGGTGGCTATCTGCGAGCAAATCGGTGACCCCGCCACCAGCAAGGGGCCGGTTGAGCGTAAGGTACAGCGTATCGTCACGCCGGGCACGCTGACTGATGCCGAGCTACTACCTGAAAAAACCGAGCGCCCGCTGCTGGCGTTGAACATACTTCCGCAGCGCAAAGGCATCATGCTCGGTCTGGCATGGCTATCGTTGGCGAGCGGGCGCATGCGGCTCACTGAAATCCTCACTGATGAGCGTCGCCTGCAGATGCAGTTGCGTCAAGAATGTGAGCGTCTGGCACCGGCAGAGGTGTTGATCGATAGCCGTAGTGCTGCACTGATTGGCGCCAGCTTCAGTCCTCGACCAACCAGCGTCGCAGATTGGCATTTCGAGATTCCGGCAGCGCGCAAGGCGCTGTGCGATCAGCTCGGTGTGGTCACCCTGGCGGGATATGGTGCCGACAAGCTCGAGGCGGCGATTGGTGCTGCGGGTGCGTTGCTGGTCTATGCACGCACAACCCAGGGCAAGCAGCTCAATCATGTGACTCAACTACAGGTTGAACACGTGCATGAATTCATCAGTATGGATGCAGCAACCCGGCGCAACCTTGAACTGACTGAACCATTAAGAGCCACTGAAATAAATTCACCAACGCTGTTTTCACTGCTGGACCATTGCCGTACCGCGATGGGATCACGCACGCTGCGGCACTGGCTTCATCATGCGCCGCGTGATCACACCATTGCGCAATCGCGCCATGATGCGATTGATTTTCTGATTCAAGCGAACGTCTCGGAAAAAATCAATGCGCTTCTCGCGAGCGTTCCTGATATCGAAAGAATCACCAGCCGCATTGCGCTGCTATCCGCGCGCCCGCGTGATCTCTCAGCGCTGCGTACCGGTTTGCAGCAGCTACCAGCACTTCGCCAGGCGCTAACAGATACTGCTGTGCTGGCTGAGCCTGAACTAATCAAACATACTCGCACCGCGCTCGCCACCCCGGATAATGCGCTGCAGTTAATCGAGCAGTCGATTAGCGCAGAGCCGGCGGCACTGATTCGCGATGGTGGTGTTATTGCCAAAGGCTATGACGCGGAGCTTGATGAGCTGCGTGGCTTATCAGAAAACGCCGGTCAGTTTCTGATAGATCTTGAAGTTCGCGAACGGGAGCGTACCGGCATTAATAACTTGCGGGTTGAGTACAACAAGGTGCACGGCTTTTATATCGAGGTCACGCATGGTCAGGTGGCGAAGGTACCCGATGATTACCGGCGCCGTCAGACGCTAAAAAATGCCGAGCGCTACATCACGCCAGAGTTGAAGGCATTCGAAGATAAAGCTTTGTCTGCGCAGGATCGCGCGCTTGCGCGAGAAAAACAACTCTACGAGCAAGTACTGCAAGCTCTGGGGCAGCATATTGCTGAATTACAGCGTGTGGCACAGGCCGTAGCATTAGCTGATGTCTTGGTTGCGCTGGCTCGGCACGCGGCTCAACATCAATGGTGCAAGCCGGTGCTAAGCGAGCAGCCTGGAATCCATATCAGCCAAGGCCGGCACCCGGTAGTAGAAAACGTGATCGAGCGCTTCATCGCGAATGACTGTCAACTCACACCGGAGCGGCGTTTACTTCTTATCACCGGTCCCAACATGGGCGGCAAATCAACCTACATGCGACAGCTGGCGCTAATCACGCTGCTGGCCTACATAGGTAGCTATGTGCCGGCCAGCGCCGCGCATGTAGGGCCGATTGACAAGATCTTCACACGTATTGGCGCTGCAGACGATCTGGCCGGTGGCCACTCCACCTTCATGGTCGAGATGATGGAATCCGCAGCGATTTTGCATGGCGCTACTGAGCGCTCATTGATCTTGATGGATGAGGTCGGCCGAGGCACGTCGACCTTTGACGGCTTGGCACTTGCGTGGGCGATCGCGCTGTCGCTGCTCGAAGAGACGCGCGCCTTCACGCTGTTTGCTACGCATTATTTCGAATTGACACAACTCCCGCAGCGGCACCTTGGCTGCGCCAACGTGCATCTTTCAGCGGTGGAGCATAAAGACCGTATTGTCTTCCTGCACGCGGTGCAAGAAGGGCCGGCATCGCAAAGCTATGGCCTGCAAGTAGCACAGCTTGCCGGTGTACCAAGCACCGTAATCCGGTCAGCGCGCCGGTATCTGGCGCTGCTTGAAGCACATTCAAGCCAGACAGAGCGCCAGTTTGATCTGTTTGCTGCACCGACAATCGCGCAGCAGGAAGCTACCGAATTACCTGATGCGATTTCTGAAGCAGATTCAGCGCCGCAACAGCACGCGCTACTGCATGCCTTGGCCGCCATCGATCCGGATCAACTCAGCCCGCGCGACGCGCTTGACGCGCTGTACCATCTCAAGCGCATCGCCAATGAGTCTGATAACCCGCAATAAAACATGACCGCATGAAATGAAGATCGCGTATCGCAGCGCTACTGCAGCTGAATACTGCGAAACTGATCGCCCTCGTCGTCGTCATCGTGATGATGATGGTGGTGACCGTGCGGGCCATGAACATGGCCGTGGGCGATTTCTTCTGCTGCTGCCTTGCGTACTTCAACCACATTCAATGCGAAGCGCAACGCCATGCCAGCAAGCGGATGATTACCATCCAAGACGACTTTGCCATCAGCAATATCTGTCACTGTAAACAAACGTGTTTCAGCGTGCGGCTCATCATCCGGCGAGCCCTCGAACTGCATGCCTACCGCAAGCTCCTCCGGAAATAAGTTTCGCGGCTCTACCTTGACCAGCTCTGCATCATATTCACCAAAGCCGTCGGCAGGCTCAACTTGCACCGCAACCTGATCGCCTACTGATTTACCGTCGAGCGCTTGCTCAATCTTTGGCAAGGTATTGTTGTAGCCGCCGTGAAGGTAAACCATGGGCTCGTTGCTTTCTTCGATCAGGTTGCCCTGCGCATCCGATAATTTGTAATGCAAGGTGACAACCGTGTCTTTTGTAATATTCATAGGGGGTCCTCTTAATCTACGCTTCACCATTATACGGGCACGGTGTACCCGCTGCCGCGCATGCGCCGCCTGCGCCTGGTTCTGCCCCGATATAATCACGGCATGACGGTAAATCATGTTCTTGGCCAACTCACGCTGCGTGAATTCATGCGCACCTATTGGCAAAAAAAGCCGGTGCTGATCCGGCAGGCGATCTCGCCATTCAAACCGGTTCTGTCGCGCGCTGCCTTGTTCGCGCTTGCCGCAAAAGATGATGTTGAATCGCGCTTGATCACGCACTTTGGCGCGCAATGGAAACTCTCCCACGGCCCGCTGTTATCGCTGCCGCCCACCACACGCAAAGGGTGGACCATTCTCGTTCAAGGCGTCAACTTGCACCATGACGCGGCGGATCAACTACTTAGTCAGTTCAGGTTCATTCCCGATACGCGTCTTGATGATCTGATGATCAGCTACGCGACCGATGGTGGCGGTGTCGGCCCTCACCTCGACTCATACGACGTATTCTTGTTGCAAGCCTATGGGCGTCGGCGCTGGCGTATTGGCAAGCAGCGCGATCACGCGTTGGTCGACAACGTTCCGCTCAAGTTGCTTCGTAACTTTGCACCGAGCGCCGAGTATGTTCTGGAACCCGGCGACATGCTGTACTTGCCACCGCAGTGGGCCCATGAGGGCGTGGCGGAAGGCGAGTGTATGACCTACTCGATTGGATTTCGCGCGCCGTCGTGGCAAGAGCTTGGCGAGGCCTATCTGGGTTTTTTGGCAGAGCAAGTTGATCTACCGGGCCGCTACCAGGACCCACAACTCCGGCCTCACACGCGGCCCGCGCGAATCAGTGACGACATGCTGAGACAGGCGCGCGAGCAGCTGGGATCGCTGGGCGGCAAACCTCGCGACGTACTGATTTTTCTGGGCGAGCATCTGTCGGAGCCCAAGCCGTCGGTCTGGTTTCCAGCGATTCGGTCATCGATGTCACTGCAAACATTCAACAACGCTGCCCGCAAAGCCGGATTACGACTCAGCCGACAAAGCCGTATGCTGTACCGCGACAAATATATTTTTATTAACGGCGAATCGTTGCGGGCTGACGGGCATGACAGGCTGATTTTGCAAGGCTTAGCCGATGAGCGATCACTTTCACCCCAAGTTCTCAGGGAGTGTTCGATCGACCTGAACCAGACGCTACTCGACTGGTTTGGACAAGGCTGGATTCGATTCGCTTGATATAGATGGTTTCATATGGTCAAACAGCCTGAACCACGGTCAAACCGACCCAAAATCACTTGCAAGCACTTCAACAACGCCGGTATAATTTCCGTTTAGGAAGTTTTGTCGATGCGGCAGTGCGCAATTTGGCAGTGCCTGTTCGACAGGGCGACCTGAAAGTGCGATAACTACCGGTAGTTATTAAACAAATACGCTGTACGAATCATTTTTCATTCTCACCTGAAGGATAACCATGAAAAAATCGTTGCTGATCGCTTCCCTGCTGGCACTGGCTCTGGCCGCTTGCGGCAAGAAAGAGGAAGCTGCTCCGCCGGCACCTGCCGCTGAGCCACCGAAGGCTGAGGCTCCGGCTGCTGAGGCACCGAAGGCTGATGCTCCGGCTGCTGAAGCACCGAAGGCTGACGCACCTCCAGCAGAAGAGAAGAAGTAATTTCTCGTCGCTGACGAACACGCCGGGTACTCTGGCGTGTCGACAAAAAAGTCGCCCAAGGGCGACTTTTTTGTTGCCTGTGATCCGTCCACCTCAGTTGCAGCTGATCCAGTCTGAGCCGGTCTGCTGATCTGCGATCAAGAGTGCGATATCAGTACCGGCGATTTCTGGTTCAATCGCGGCGCGCACCAGGTCGGGTGTGTTGTTGCGCTGAGAGAGATGCGCGGCGATAAGCGTGTGTAGCCGCCCCTTGTCAATCTCGCGCAGAATCGCTGCTGCTGCATCGTTCGACAAATGTCCAAACGGCCCCGAGATCCGCGACTTCAGCCACGTTGGGTAAGCTGAACGCGCCAGCATCTGCGTGTCATGGTTGAACTCGAGTAGCAAGGCATCGCATCCGGAAAGCGCAGAGATGAGGTGCCGCGTCGCATGACCCACATCAGTGAGCACACCTAGCTTGCTGCGACCATCCGACAGTGTGTATTGCACCGGCTCCAGCGCATCATGCGGAACCGTGTAGGGGCTGATCGTGAAATCACCAATCTCGAAGGCATCACCGTCGCGACAGATGTGAACATCAACCCCGCTCAGATGTTCTTTGGGCGCACTCTGAAAACTGCCATGGCTGAGCCAAACAGGCAGCTTGAACTGCTGCGCGACCTGGAATACGCCACCCAAATGATCCGAGTGCTCATGGGTGACAATGATGCCGGCCAGCTGATCGGACGACATATCGTGCCGAGCAAGCCGACGACTCAGCTCGCGCGGCCCAAATCCGCAGTCGAGCATGACATGGGTTGCATTGCTGCCGGCATGCGAGGAGATCAGGAGCGCATTGCCCTCGCTACCGCTACCCAGACTAGCGAATCTCACGCCTTGCGTCGCGAATCAGGCGATCACATCCACTACTTCAACTGCTCATTGAGCAGAGCCAGAATGCGCTTTGCATTGGCATCACTGGCAGCAGCACCCTTCTCGTTTTGCACTGAGATTTTGCTGCTCGCCTCAGCGCCTTGCACACGAATCTGGTAGCGCAAGGCATCGCTCTTGTCGCTCTTCGATCGGAACATGCGGGCAAAGAAACCGGGCTCGGATTTATTCTTGGCCTCGTCGCCTTGGTCTATGTAGCGCACAAAGTAGAGCCCGCGCGTACGGTCACGGTCTTCGACCGTGAACCCGACACGGTCCAGTGCAAGCCCGACCCGACGCCACGCCCGATCGAAGCCCTCGTCAATCTCGATCTGCTCAGCATCTTTTGAAAGGCGCGCGCGCTCGGTTGTCGCCGGCTTGGCATCTTTGACTGCAGCGGCAGCAGCCTTGGGCTCGGAGCCCAGCGCCGTCATCAGCCGACGCAAAAACTCAGCTTCCAGCTCGGGGTCGGAAGGCCGCGCAGTCCACACGGTTGACTGGCTGAACGACTGCCCGGTTACTTTTTCTTCTGCGCCGCGGTGGCTGATGTACACCTCTGTGCCACCATCAGCCCGCCGCTCAAGCCGCGTGCGGAATTTGTCACGCTCACCGGTCGAATACAGCGAATCAAATACCTTGCCAATGGTGTTTCGAATGAAGTCCTGCGGAATTTTGGCGCGATTCTCGGCCCAGTCAGTTTCCATCACCCCGGTTTGCGGGTTATCGATTGCTACCAGAAACCCATTCTCCTGCCAGAAATCTTTAATCTTGGGCCACAGTAGCTCCGGGGTCTCGTTTGCCACCAGCCAGCGCTGCTTACCATCTCGCTCTATCCGCATGCCGGATACCACGGCTGGTACCACCGCAGTGGCCGGCGTGGTTGCTGCAGCTGCTTTCCCTGTGCCGCTTGGTTGCCGTGCGCTGTACTCTGACGCGGTCGCAGTACCCCGCGCGTTGTCTACGTTGTAGGTGCTGTTGCCGCGCGGTGCGCTGAGATCGGGCGGCACCTCAAGCTTGTTTTTATTCGTCGTCTTTGTCGCGCCTTTGTAGTCGATTTTTTCTGGCTCGAGCATTCCGCTAACACTGCTGCAACCAGCAAGCATAACGAGCACGCTCGGTATCAGCCAGCGTTTGCCAGAATATCGCGTTGTAAACCGCGTGATAAGTGCAAGATTCATTTCATTACCGGAGAATGTTCAGTATGGGAGCGTCAGTGCAGCACGCCAGATTCGCGCAGCGCGCTGCGCAGTAACTCATGACTTCCCGCGCCAAGCGGAACCAGCGGCAATCGTATGCCCGCTTGGATACGGCCCATCTGCTGTAATGCCCATTTCACCGGCACAGGATTGGGCTCAACAAACAAACGACTGTGCAGCGGAATCAGCTTGTCGTTAATGGCAACCGCCTCGGCAACCCGACCGCTCATCGCTGCAACGCAGAGCTCATGCATCGCGCGCGGAGCCACGTTTGCAGTGACCGAGATATTGCCTTTACCACCGCAAAACATCAGCGCCATCGCGGTTGCATCATCGCCCGAGAAAACTGCAAATGATTTCGGTACCGCGCGAAGCAATTCACTGCCGCGTGCGATATTACCGGTGGCATCTTTAACCCCCACAATACCCGGGACAGCTGACAGCCGAACAATGGTGTCATTGCTCATGTCTGCCACCGTGCGGCCCGGCACGTTGTAAAGAATCATGGGCAAGTCAACTGCCTCGGCAATGCGTGTGAAGTGCTGCGCCATTCCTTCCTAGGTCGGACGGTTGTAGTAAGGCACGACTTGCAATGACGCGTCGGCACCTGCTTGCTTGGCGTACGCAGTAAGCTCGATTGCCTCGGCCGTAGAGTTACCGCCCGTGCCTGCGATTACCGGAATCCGCCCCGCCACATGTTCGGTCGCGACCTTGATCAGTTCACAGTGCTCTTCAACCGAAACGGTTGGCGATTCGCCGGTAGTGCCCACAATAACAATGCCGTCGGTGCCCTCAGCCACATGCCAGTCAAGCAGCGCCTTCAGGCTCGCAAAATCGAGGCTGCCATCCTCGAACATGGGCGTGACGATTGCAACTATGCTGCCTTGGATCATGGTGGGGTTATCGTGCGAGAGCAAAAGCCGAATTGTATCGGATCAGCACCGCCCGGGGTCGGATAATCACGTATCAAAGTGCCATCAAAGTGCAACGCTGCTACAAGTGGTTGCTGCACCTTCGCGCCGCGCGCATATGCGCTGAATCATTGCCGGCTTCGGCATATCAACATAACCATCTTCAAACGCGATCACCTGCCACGTCGGCGCAAGAAAGCCAAATTCAAGCAACTCGCCGCGCGCTAGCAAGAAATCCGGATTCGATGGCTTGCCAAATTGTCCATTACCCTGTGCGAAGGTTTCGTAGATCAGTACGCCACCGGGTTGAACCGAACCCAGCAATGCACTCATTAGCGGACGGTGCAGGTAGTTGGTCACCACAACGCCGCTGTACATCGAAGGCGCTAACGGCCACAGCGGTTGTTGCTCAGCGCCAGATTGCTCCAGATCGATCAGGCGAGTCTGTATGCGCTCGTCGGCCACGGTAGCGAGCGCTGCCGCATCTCGGTCGACCGCAAGCACGCTATACCCCATCTCCGCCAGCAAACGCGCGTGGCGGCCACCACCACACGCCAGATCCAGCACTCTGCCGGGCGGGATGAGCGGCGCAAAACGTTCAACCCAAGCAGAGGGCTCAGCAAAACCATGCGACATCAGTTGTAGGAGAGCCCCATCTCTTCGCGCACGTCGCGCATGGTCTCTTGCGCCAGCTTGCGCGCTTGATCACAGCCATCGGCGACGATCGCTCGTACTAAGGATGGATCATCCAGATACTGCTGCGCACGCTCGCGCATCGGCTCTTGCTCTTTCAGAATGCCATCGATCACGGGTTGCTTGCACTCGATGCAACCTATGCCCGCCGTCTTGCATCCTTGCACCACCCAATCCTGCGTAGCCTGATCGGAGTACACCTGATGGAACATCCATACCGGGCATTTGTCGGGGTTACCGGGGTCAGTGCGGCGCACGCGCGCGGGATCAGTCGGCATGGTTCTGATTTTCTTGGTCACGGTGTCGCTGTCATCGCGCAGCGCGATGGTGTTGCCATAGCTCTTGGACATTTTCTGACCATCCAGCCCCGGCAGTCGCGAGGCCTCAGTCAGCAGCGCCTGCGGCTCGACCAAGATCAGTTTACGGCTGCCCTCCAGGTAGCCGAATAAACGCTCGCGATCGATCATGGAAAGATTTTGGGCGTCGTCGAGCATGGCCTTGGCTTGCGCCAGCGCCTCATCATCACCCTTCTGCTGAAACTCCGACCGCAACTCGGTGTAGAGCTTGGCTCGTTTGGCGCCGAGCTTCTTGACTGCCTCCTGGGCTTTTTGTTCGAAGTCTTTCTCGCGACCGTACAGATAATTAAAACGACGCGCGATCTCGCGCATCATCTCGATATGCGGTACCTGATCTTCACCCACCGGCACCATGCTGGCGCGATAAATCAGCACATCAGCTGCCTGCAACAGCGGGTAACCCAAGAAGCCATACGTAGCGAGATCTCGATCGGCGAGTTTTTCTTGCTGATCTTTGTAGGTTGGTACTCGTTCCAACCAACCCAGCGGGGTCGACATCGATAGCAGCAGATGGAGCTCGGCATGCTCGGGCACTTTGGATTGAATGAATACGGTTGCCTGCGAGGGATCAATACCTGCGGCAAGCCAATCGATCACCATATCCCAGGTGCTGCTCTCGATGATGGAAGGATCATCGTAGTGCGTCGTCAGCGCGTGCCAGTCGGCGACAAAGAATAAACAAGGATGCTCGGACTGCAGCTTTACCCAATTTTTCAGCGCGCCATGGTAGTGGCCAAGGTGCATTGCGCCGGTCGGGCGCATTCCGGAGACAACGCGATCAGGATACATGTTGGGTCAGGTGACAAGAAATTTAAGAGGAGCGACCAGTACGGAGAGTAGGCCATTCGCTGCTGCCACCACCGGGATCATCCAATACTTCAACAGGTTGAGCATCGCTAATGCGAGCACAATAAAAAAACCATACGGTTCAAGTCGAGCGAACTTGAATGCATAACGCATCGGCAGCAAGCTCGTTAGTATGCGGCCACCATCCAGCGGCGGCAGTGGAAACAAATTAAACGCGAACAGCACCAGGTTGACCACGATGCCCGCTTCCGCCACACGAAAGAAGTACTCCTCTTGTAACGAGGCGCCGTACATCACGAAGTACACAATCATCCAACCGAGTGCCATCACCAAGTTGGCAGCGGGGCCAGCCAGCGCTACCCAGAGCATGTCGCGCTTGGGATTATTCAATCGCGAGAAATCAACCGGCACCGGCTTGGCATAACCAAATATGAATGGGCTCTGCACCAGCGCAAGCACCAGTGGCAGAGCAATCGTACCGAGAGGGTCGATATGTTTGGCCGGATTAAGACTCATACGGCCTTGCGAGTAGGCCGTCAGGTCACCGAAGAAGCGCGCGGCGTAGGCATGCGCTGCCTCATGTAGCGTGATCGCGAACAGAATCGGCAATGCATAGACTGCAATCGTCTGGATTGTGTCACTCATCATCGGAATTTTAGCAGAGCGCTCTGGTACGACCGCATATCATCTGCAGACAACATCCTAAGCGAACAAGGCAATTTCACCTCTCCCTTGTCGCAATACCTGCGGGCCGTCACCGGTTAAGTCGACCACGGTGGTGGGTTCTAATCCGCAGCTACCGCCATCGACCACCAGCTCAACCTGACGCTGTAGTGTGTCGCGAATCTCGTCGGGGTCATTCAGCGGTGTGTCATTACCAGCGGGAATCAAGGTTGTACCGATCAATGCCTGACCCAACTCCTGCAGTAGCGCCAGCGCGATTGTATTTTCAGGGACGCGTAAACCTATGGTTTTGCGTGACGGGTGCGATAGCCGGCGCGGTACCTCGCGTGTCGCCTCCAGAATGAACGTGTAAGGGCCGGGCGTGGCCGCTTTCAGCAAGCGGTACTGCTTGTTATCGACACGCGCATAGGTCGCGATCTCTGACAGATCACGGCAGAGCAGTGTCAGGTGGTGTTTTTCATCGACACCGCGAATTCTGCGCAGTCGATCAACCGCGCCCTTGTCGTCGAGATGGCAGACCAGGGCGTAGCTGGAGTCGGTGGGTAGTGCAACGATACCGCCCGCATGAATAATCTCTGCTGCCTGCCGGATCAGTCTTGGTTGGGGGTTGTCCGGGTGAATATGAAAGTATTGAGTCATAGGGATAAAACAAAAGCGACAGCGTATCAGGCTGTCGCTTTGAGGTACTGATGCAGCCGGGGTTAGCTGCGCTGTAGCGCTGCAATGCGCTCCTCAAGTGGCGGATGGGTAGAGAATAGCTCAAAGAAGCCACTCGAGTGATTAATACCGAGCGCGGCGACCGACTGCGGCAGCGCCGCCTCATGCAGGGTGCTGAGCCGGTGCAAGGCATTGATCATCGGCTGGCGATTACCCATCAGCTGCGCGGCGCCGGCGTCGGCACGAAATTCACGCTGCCGCGAGAACCAGGCAACGATCATCGACGCGAGCAGCCCGAACACGATCTGGCAAACAATCACCGTGACCATGTAGCCGATACCGCCGGTGCTCTCGTCATTGCGTGACAGCGCGCGATCAACCACGTAGCCGACAATCCGCGAAAGGAAAACAACAAAGGTGTTCGTCACGCCTTGAATCAGCGTCATGGTCACCATGTCGCCATTGGCAATGTGCGCAACCTCGTGCCCCAGCACCGCCTCGACCTCGTCGCGCGTCATGTTCATCAGCAGACCAGTCGACACTGCCACCAGCGCCTCATTGCGGAAGGCACCGGTGGCGAAAGCATTCGGCTCACCCTCGTAGACGGCCACCTCCGGCATACCAATGCCTGCGCGATCGGCAAGCCGACGTACCGTGTCAAGCAGCCAGCGCTCGGTCTCGTTTTGCGGCTGCTCGATAACATTGGCGCCGGTGCTCCATTTCGCCATAGGCTTGCTGATCAGGAGCGAGAAAATCGCGCCCGTGAAGCCCACCACCAACGAGAACACCAGCAAGCTGCCGACGTTCAGGCCTTGGGAAGTCAGGAAGCGATCAACACCCAGCACCGACAACACGATCGACATGACCGCTATGACGGCGACGTTTGTCAGGACAAATAAGACGATTCTTTTCATGGATCGGTCTCCGAAGAAGACTCAGTGAACATACGCGGGTCGTGGCCGCATTCAGATGCGAATTATGGCCACGTGCGAACGGATGTGGCGACGCTTGGGACGGAATTCAACTCAGAGAAAGCCGAAGGTTTACTATGGTTGACGTTGAGAATCTCTCACCAATCGTACCAAACCGGCTTGAGATCCGCAGGCAGCGGTGGCAACGAGCCCAAGTCTGCCCCGGACTCCGTGATGCCGTGGAAGTCGGAGCCACGCGAGGCCATCAGCCCCATGTGGCGCGCAACCTGCGCATAGCGCTGGTACTCCTCCGGCGTGTGGCTACCGGTAACCACCTCGATACCCTCACCGCCCATATCTTTAAAAGCCTCGATCAGCGCCTGCTGTTGCAATTCGGTTAAGCCATAGCGCGCAGGATGTGCAATGACGGCGCGACCGCCAGCGCCGCGAATCCATTTGACCGCATGCTCAAGGTCGCCCCAGCGGTGTGGCACATAACCGGGCTTGCCCTCAACCAGGTAGTGCCTGAACACATCCGCCACCGTCGGCCGGATGCCGCTTTCAACCAGAAATCGTGCGAAATGGGTGCGCCCCAGCATCTCCGGGTTACCTGCGTGCTGCATGGCACCTTCAAAGGCACCTTCAATCCCCGCTTGCGACAAGGATTCCGCTATCTCACGCCCGCGGCGCTCCCGCCCGCCGCGTACCGAGGCAAGGCCAGCGCACAAATCGGGATCGTGCTCGTCAACACCCAAGCCCACAATATGCACGGTCTTGCCGGACCATGTGATCGATATTTCGACGCCGGCCATAAACCGCAGCCCGGCCGCGTCTGCAGCGGCACGCGCCTCGGCGATACCGTCGATCTCATCATGATCCGTTAGCGCCCACAACCCCACACCATTGGCTTTGGCGCGTTGCGCCAGCGCGGTAGGCGTGAGCGTGCCGTCCGACACAATCGAGTGACAGTGCAGATCGGCGTTCAACATGGGGATGCTCGGAGAAGATTTGATGCGCTCAAGTCGCAATTGTACGCCCGACGCGATATCGGCGTATGCGCCTCATCGAATAAGAAAATCCTCGATCAAGTGCGCCAATGCCTCGGGCTGATCATGGTGCAACATATGCCCGGCGTCTTTAATCAGCGCAGATCTGACATCGGGAATCACGCGCATCCGACGATCAATCTCTGCGCGCACTTCAGCTTTCGGCCCCATCCAGCGCCACACATCGGTATGCTCCGCTTCAACCCACAGTACCGGCGCCGTGATCTGCTGCCAGCAGGCCAACACCTCCTCGGTGCGGTACAAGTTGGCGCTGACGATTTTATGCTTGGGGTCGCCTTGTACATGCCACGCGCCTTGGGCGTCCGGCACAGCCCAATGATCGGATAAAAAAATGGCGCGCTCCGGCGTCAGCCTGGGATTGTTCTTCCTCAATCGCTCTGCTACTGCCTCTCGGCTCGGGTAGCTTCGCATCGAAGGTGGTTCGCGCAGCTCGTCCAGCCACTGCGCGTAACGGTTTGGTGCCTGCGCCGGTACCGTATTCGCAAGTCCGAAACCTTCCAGATTCACCAGCCTTGAGACACGCTGCGGTCGCACACCTGCGTACAAGGTGGCGATATTGCCTCCCATACTGTGCCCCACTAATGTCACTGCCTGCTCAGGCGCGAGTACGTCGAGCATGGCGTCGAGGTCTGCCAAGTAATCAGGAAACCAGTAGCAATCGGTCGCGACCCGCTCGGATAATCCGAAACCACGCCAGTCGAGAGCGATCACGTGCCAATCACTGGCGAGTGCATCGACTATGAACTGAAATGACGCCGACACATCCATCCAGCCATGCAGCAGAAACAGCTTGGGCGCGGCATCCGCACCCCAGTGCCGGATATGCATTCGCAGGCCACGCAGGGTCAGAAACTCGGATCGGGAAGTGCTGGAATAGGTCGGCATGAGAGGCGCGGGTTCTGGATTGCCATCGCCGGCGGCGAGGGCTAGTATCCAAGCGTGAAATTATAGGCGACACAACGCACACCTCCGATGGCCGCAGTCGATCACTACGATACCCTCTACCAATCGTTCCGCTGGTGGGTACCCGATAACTGCAACATCGCCGAGCTATGTTGCGGGCGCTGGGCCAGGCATCCCGAGCACACCCACCGGGTCGCGATTGTGGTCGATGATGCCGACCATGAGCACCAGGCGATCACTTACGCCATGTTGCAGCAAGACGCTAACCGGCTCAGTCATGTGCTGCGTTCGCTCGGTGTGCAATCGGGAACACGGGTTGCGATTGTGATGTCGCAGCGGCCCGAGGTCGCGGCGGCGCATATCGCGTGTCAGCAACTCGGCGCAATCGCGATGCCGTTGTCCGTACTGTTCGGCCCGGAGGCGATGGCGTACCGGCTACAAGACAGTGAAACGACGGTAGCGATTGTAGATAGCAGCGCCATCGCCGCCATCGATGCAGTGCGAGCGGATTGTCCCGCGCTTGATCATGTTGTTGCAGTGGATGTAGTGCGCAATGACCTGATCGCATGGCATCAGGCACTCGCGCAAGCACCTGATGCCTTTGAGGCTACCGTCACTGGTGCTAACGACCCCGCGATTCTGATCTACACCAGCGGCACCACGGGGTCGCCAAAAGGCGCGCTGATCCCGCAGGCCGCATTGATTGGCAATCTGCCCGGTTTCGTCGCATCACAAAACTGGTTTCCACAAGCAGGTGATGTGTTCTGGTCGCCAGCGGATTGGGCCTGGACCGGTGGCCTGATGGACGCTCTGCTGCCAACGCTCTACTTTGGCCAAACCATCATCGCCAGTCGAGCGCGCTTTTCTGCAGAGCACGCATTCAAACTGATGGAGCGACATCAAGTCACCAACACCTTTCTGTTTCCCACTGCGCTGAAGATGATGATGAAAGCGGTACCGAGCCCGCGACAAGACTATCAGCTCAAGCTACGCGCGATCATGAGTGCAGGCGAGGCAGTGGGCGATGCGGTATTTCAGTGGACGCAGCAAGCGCTTGGTGTCACGGTCAATGAGATGTTCGGACAAACCGAGGCCAACTACCTGGTGGGTAACTGCGCAGTCCGCTGGCCGGCGCGCGCGGGCAGCATGGGCAAGCCATACCCGGGGCATAGGGTGGCGCTGCTCGATGACACTGGTTCACCGGTGGCGCCAGGCCAGATCGGCGAGCTGGCGCTCCATCGCTACGATAGTCACGGGCATCCGGACCCTGTCATTTTTACCGGCTACTGGCGCAGGCCCGAGGCGAGCACTGAAAAGTTTCAAGGAGACTGGTTGATGACCGGCGATCTGGCAGAGATGGATAGCGATGGCTATCTTTGGTATCGCGGTCGCGCTGACGATATGTTCAAGGCTGCGGGCTACCGGATCGGGCCGTCAGAGATTGAAAACTGTCTGGTGAAACACGCCGCAGTAGCGAACGCAGCCGTCGTGCCCAAGCCCGACGCAGAGCGCGGCAACGTGATCAAGGCATTTGTGGTCCTGACACCCGATACGCCACGCGGCGCGCAACAAGACGCCGCTCTGATTCACGATCTGCAACAGCATGTGCGCGATCGACTTGCGCCGTACGAGTACCCCAAAGAGATCGAGTTTATTGATGCGCTACCGATGACCACTACCGGCAAGGTACAGCGCAAGGTACTGAGGATGCTCGAACTCGATCGTGCCCGTAAATAACTTCACGACATGCGCAGGCCGAAGCAACAGCAAAAGCCACGATAGCGCCTTGCACTACTCAACCAGTTTATTGAGTTGCTCTGCGTTGAAGCGGTCCGAGGACGCAACGTCTTCCACTGCGATACCCGCTGCTTTTAACGCGGCAATAATCTTCTGAAGCTGCATTTCCTGCGAGGCCGCATTATCGATCAGGCCGTGCAAGGCTTTGGAAAGCGGATCATCACCATTTGATGTCAAGCCATAGGCGGCGAACATTCGCGCCGCCGCATCATCCCGTTCGCCATGCGCATCTTTCTCGATAACACGCGCCGGGTTTCCGACTGCAGTGGCGCCGGGTGGCACTGCCTTCACGACAACTGCGTTCGAACCGACCTTCGCGCCATCGCCCACCGTGAACCCACCCAGCACCTGAGCGCCAGCGCCGATAATGACGCCGCGACCGAGGGTCGGGTGACGTTTGCTACCCTTGCTCAGCGATGTGCCACCCAAAGTAGCACCTTGATAGATCGTGCAGTCATCACCGATCTCGGCGGTTTCGCCGATCACCACACCAAAGCCGTGATCGATAAATACGCGTTGCCCTATGG
>VERA01000113.1 GCA_018882935.1 Burkholderiaceae bacterium
GCTGGAGATAGTGCGCTGTGGCTTGGCCAGTGAGCTGATATTGATGCTGTAACTGCCGGCAGTAGCCGCATTACTCGTCGTAATGTTCAATGCACTGGTATTGCTATTGGATGCGGCGAGCGAGTTATAGCTAGTTTTATCTTTGAGCTCGGATAGCCGGGTCTTGAACTCGTCCAGCATGAACTTGACCGCGGCTAGGCCGCTGATCTTATTGTCGTTTTTAGAAATCTTCGCGTTGATCGCATTTTCTTTTGGGCCGCGCTCGGCGTCGACCAAATTTTGCGCGCGCGATGCCACGTCTCCGCCCGAGCCTGCGCTCAGCGAGGTGAGAAGTCTTTGAGCAGCGGCCTTGTTCGCCGCTTGTATATCGGCGGCGGTTGAGGTGCTGCTGCTGCTAACAGAACTAGTGGCCATGGCAGTTTCCGGCGCTTTGCCGCCGTATCAATAATGAGAATCGGCGCTTGTTCAAAAAGCTTGAGTTAATCAGCGTATGTAATTAAATAAATTCAATTCAGATATCTTGGCAAATGCGGTCTGCCCTGCTTGCAGCGATAGCATGTCCTTGTTCATCTGCGTAATAGTCTCGGTAAAGTCCACATCTTCTTCATCTGACAATAATGTCTTGATGCGCAGTAAATTTTCGTCGGCAATAGCCTGCTGGTTCTCCAGCTTGTTATCGGTGGCGCCAATTGAAGCGAGACTGTCAGATAACCCCTGCTGCATGGTGGCCATTTCACCCACTGCGCGCTGTACCGTCTTTATATTGTTGGTATTCAGACCATTGATCAGGTCGTCAATGGACTCAAAGAAGCCCACCCCAAACTGCTTGCCGCTATCGTCAGTGCGCACAATTTTGTCGAAAGGGCGAGTACCGGGCCGGTTGGTATCGGCCACATTTTGGTCGGCAATATCTGCTGAGGCAATCGATTGATCGCCTTGGTACACCACTCTACCCTGCTCATTGGCGGCAAACGCTAATGTGCCTACCCGTGTACCTGAAAAAATAAAATTACCGTTGATGTCTTGGGTATTTGCCAAAGACAGCATTTGGTTGCGAAGTTCTTTGACCTCAATAGCGATTGACTTGCGATCAGCCGCTGAGTAGGTATCGTTGGCTGCCTGAACGCTAAGTTCTTTCAACCGAAACATGACTTCGGTGGCGCCCTTAAGCGCTGACTCTTGCTGAGCGAGCTTGTCGCGTACCTGCTTAATGGTGGCCACATAGCTCTCTTGGCGGTCGATGGCTGATCGCAGACGTGTAATTTGCGACGACTTATCGGGTGCATCACTGGGCTTCAAGATCTGCTTGCCCTCGGTCATTTGCATTTGCGCTTTTGACACACGATCTTGCGTTACGCCAATCTGGCTAATCGCACGATCAAACTTCAAGCTGGTCGACATCTGCGTCATGGTTTATCGTCCCTCTTCACTTTTTTACTAGCGCGCTGCCTGCAAGATGGCATCAAACAAGTCGCCGGATACCTGCATGGCTTTGGCAGAAGCTTGATACGCCTGCTGAAAACGAATCAAATCAGCTGCCTCGCTATCGAGCGAAACACCAGAGACCTTATCGCGCGCTTCAATCGCTTGATCATTCACTACCTTGAGTGCATCTTGCGCAATCTTGGCCTGGCTAGCGAAATTACCCACGCGACCTAGTTGCTCTTCATAGGCCTGTGAAATTGTGCTGCCGCCATTGCCACCACTACCGCCGATAACACCTTTGGTCTGCAGCGCAACAATATCCAGCATGTTCTGGTTATTACCTGTACCGTCTTGATTACCATCGATCAGGAAAGTATCGCCTGTCACCGGGGGACGGTTCAGCATCAGATGAACCCCACGGTACTCAATACTCAGCTTGGGGTCGTACTCGCGCTCAGCTAGCACTGTCTTGACACCGGTAGATGGATTACGCCAGGTAATCTGGTACTGCTTCTCAGAGGTGAAGGTAACGTCGTATTTTTCTGTGCGCAGCGCATCAATACGCTTGGTATTTAATGTGGCCGGGTCTGCCATGCTAGCGTCATAGCTACCGGTAATCGTGCCCGAGCCGGCGGAGACAAATACCAATAAATCTTCTTGTACCGCGCCATCCATGTAGATGCCGGTACGCAGCCCGAGTTTTGCTAATTCAGCAGGGCCGGATTCGACATGCTCATCAGTAAAACCGAAGCGAATTTCTTTATCTGAGCCGATTTCTAAAGTACCTCGGTAGGTACCGTTGCTCGTACCCAAAATATTCGGGCCACCGGTTAGGGTGGTGATCGAGATATCGGCACCGCTACCATTACTGATCAGCAGGTTGCCAAACTTATCCATCTCGGCATAGACCTTGGAATACGTGCCGCTGGCAACACCTAAGGCATTACCATCGCCGTAAGTCCCGCTGACTACCCCAAGTGCATTACCCGCACCGGTTGGGCCGATAGAGATGACGCTATCAGTTTCATTAGATAGCGTGATAGCACCACTAACATTATCTAGTACTGCACTAACACCAGTATTTTTACTCACCAAGTTGATTGCCGCTACCAAATCCTCACGATCCAAGAAAACGCCTGCTAGTCCTGAACCGGTGATGCTTACCCCATTAATCAACAGACCAGCACTTAGATCGTGATCAGCCGCCTTAGAAACTATTTGACCTGAATCCGGGCCAATGATGATGTCCTCACCATTGGCGTTGGTCAGCGTAATATCGCCAGCGGAATTCTGTGTAGCAGTAACCCCAGTAGTGCCTGTTACCAGATTAATACTTGAAGTGATTTCATTGATACTGGCGAATGCACCATTGGTACCTGAGCCAGAAATACTGATACCGTTGATCGATAGCTTGCGCGATAGATTTTGTGAAGTGGCGATAGCAACCACCCTACCCGTATCCGCCCCATTGATGGCAGCTGCTATTTCCTGGGTCGAATTGAATGTACCCGCAGCGCCATTACCCGTAACCGTGACACCATTGACGACCAGCGGCCGATCTTCCTGTAACCCGACTTTAATGAGTGCAGCACTGGCTTTGACCTGGTTGACACCTCGCACCACTACCGGCGGCTCCATGCCAGCGCCCGTGGCATTCAGCCATGCAGCCATATCGGGGGCTTTGAGTGGACGCTTGTAATTAATACCACCCAGCGCAACGCCATTCAGCGTGAGGGTATTAGCCGCGATCGATTCCACACCCGCTGGAATGCGGGCACTGCCAATACGTGCAGCGGTAGGAATAATCGGCATCAGGCCGGTGAAATACTCACCTAGTGGCTGACCGAGCGGCGCTAAATCGCCTGCTTTGCCCTTGACACCGTAGCCAATCGTGATGTCTTTGAGTTCACCGAAATTCAGTTTGCCGCGGTAAGACGTTTGTGTGGTGATGTTACCGTCAGCATCCATACCACCAATATGAATATCATTACCGCCATAGCCCTCAGCATTACGCAGTACAAGCGCCGTACCGGCATCATTCAGCGTTGCGAACACATTGGTGTCGCTGGCGTATTGCGAATTAATCTGAGTCGCCAGGTCGGCTAATGTGCGACCCGCTTGCGGAGGAATCGCCGCACCATTGATATACAGCCCTTGGGTTGGATCAAGCGTGGTCAGATCCGGTGTGATGGTCATTGCGTTCACGGCCACCGGTGGATCATCGTTCTCGATTGCCTTGTTCATCCACGCGGCAATATCACTGGCTTGTATGGTCTGCGCAGGTGCAGTGGGATACAAAGCAGGCAAAGAATGGCCATTAATCGTGAGCCGATCAG
Organism: Burkholderiaceae bacterium; assembly: GCA_018882935.1. Taxonomy (GTDB): domain Bacteria; phylum Pseudomonadota; class Gammaproteobacteria; order Burkholderiales; family Burkholderiaceae_D; genus Pernthalerella. Next base: position 3,762 of record VERA01000113.1, read on the forward strand.
CCTCGATCAGCTTGATGTCCGCGGGTATATTCTGACCAATTAATACCTTGCGCTCAATCGCACTCGGCACCACCATATGCTCAAGTGAGAACTGAGTCGCCTGGTCGTATTGCGTACCGGTGAGTGATTTCAGTCCATAGAACATCGACATTTGTTTATACCCTGTCTCATCTGTCTCATTGAGATAGGTATCTGAATAGGTGGTACCTTTGATAAAGCCATTATTGGTTGTCAGCAGCGCGCGACGTTGCGCTTCATCGGTAATTGGTGCGCCGAGTAAGTGGCGACCATCGCGAGTGAGTACTTGAATATTCTGCTTGTCGGTGGCGTTATCCATAAATAACGACCAGTTGCTCGCGCCGAGCGGAATTTGCCCCAGTAACTGATCGGCGGGCGCACTGATGCCGGCCGACGGGTTAGGGTTGTTTTTAAGTACCTGCGATAACGAGCGTACCCTGCTAGGGTCAGCGTACGACGGCTGGTAGGTCAGGACTGCATCGGTGCCTGACAGGTTATTGGGGTTTTCTATGACGCGGAATAAGGCACCTGCGGCGATTTTTTTAGGATCATCCAGCACCAGCCGTATGCCAGCCGAGGCACGGTCTATGGCAATGCTCGTGCGCGATGCCGCGTCCATGCGCATGACCTTATCGATCGCAAACAGCGGCTTGCCAACTTCACCATCAAGATCGATACCATTGGCATGAATCTGGTTCAGTTCACCAGCGACCATAGTCGCCAGGTTGTCGATTGCCTCGAAGCTGGGCTGCAGTACTTGCTCGCGGAAGCCCATCAATCCGCCCAGCTCACCCGAGCTAATGCCTACCACTTCTTCGGGGAGTTTGGCGTAGGGGTCAAGAATGATCGCTACGCGCGATAAATCGCGCTCATCAAAATTTGCCATCAGCGGTGTCGAGCGATCACCCACGACCAACTTGCCCGCACTGGCTATAGTGCCAACACTAATATCTACGGCACCATTTTGCATGGTGGTGACATTGATTTTAGTCAGCCTGGAAAGCTTGGTGAGTAGTAGATCACGCTGATCGAGTAAATCCGGTGGCTGCCTTGATGCCAGCGGATGTTTGGACATCTGCTTGTTCACCACTGCAATTTGGGATGCCAAGGTGTTGATATCAGCCACGCGGGCGTTAATGGCATCGCGTGTCTCGGTATCGACCGTTGTCATCTGATTCGACAGCTCACGAAACCCTGCAGATAAGCCGTCGGCATCGCGCAAACACTGCTGACGAAGCACAATGGATGAGGGGTCTACCGATAAGGAACGCGCGGTCGCAAAAAACTTATCGAGCGAATTATTCAGACCCACCGTATCGCTACCCATAATGTCAACGACGCGATTGGCATAACCGACCATCGGGCCTTGGGTATTGAGCTCGCTCGTACTGTTGCGAAGGTTTTGCTCCAGGAACTGGTCATAGGCGCGGTTAATACCCGCCACATTGACACCGGTGCCTAAATACACTCTCCCCTGCTTGCGCGGCATGTTCTCGCCAAACTGCGTCTCTTGCCGAACATAGCCCTCGGTACCTACGTTAGAAATATTATTCGAGACCGTCGTCAGCGCACGCTGGTAAGCGGCAACGCCCGAGCTACCGATGCTGAGCAGATCACTCATTCATCTGCTCCTTTAGACTGCGCAGCCGGAATCGCCAAGCGGCGGTCTAAATTAAATCGCTCCGGCCGTTGCAACGGCATGGATGACTGAGCACCCGGCAGCGGCATACCCTGCTGCGGTGTATTGATCGGCATCGGCGTCGCTTTAGTCACGTAATCAGGTGGCGGCGCGTTATTGCGCTTCACTGCTTTTACGATCATTTCTGCTACACCCATGGTGTTGCGTTTGGCGAGCGCCATTGATAGCTCGCGGTCATACATTTGCGTGAACTGGTCTTCAACGTCCGAGCCTAGCAAATCACTTTTTTCTACGGTGGCACGCATCGACTTCAGCATCTCTTGAATAAACATCGCCTCGAACTGCGTCGCAGTTTCTTGCAGTGCCTTGTCAGAGTGCTGCTGCGCCTTGCTGCGTAAAGCGCCAAGCCCCGCGAAGTCCAGTGCGGACTGCGGGGACGCCATGCCCAGGTTGTCAAGTGCGTCAGCCATAGTGTTTGCTTAGATCACCACCAACTCAGCCCGCAAACTGCCCGAGCTTTTTAATGCTTCCAGAATCGCGATCAATGCCGAGGGTGACGCCCCTACCTGGTTAATCGCATCGACGATTTGCCTTAAGTCCACGCCGGCCTGAAATAGAAACGCCGGTTTGTTTGGTTCATTGACAGCGATATTTGCG
>VERA01000114.1 GCA_018882935.1 Burkholderiaceae bacterium
CAGGTAGACCGCAGCAGTCGGCTAGGACACACCGAGGGGGCGATCCGTGAGCAGGAGACGAGTAGGCCCGCTGGTAATTGCTGGTTGGCTGTTACCGAGGGGCCGCTGATGCACCAAGGCGGAAACGGTGTCACGAAGTTGAAAAACAGTACCGGTATGTTCACCTCGGGCTTATTTACTTGGGTTTTGACATGGCCGCTATTGACACCGTCAGCGTAGCAACAGCTGTTACCAACGAATTGGTACGAATGAGAGGGCTTGGATATTTCGTTGTTGACGAAGCTTTTGAATGCGCCAGAGATTTCGATGTTTCTGATTTCGCCGGTCTTTCTGTTTCCTCTCTTGCATTCATTGCGTGCGAGCGTGGCCACGCGGCATACAAGTCAAGGTTGAGGTCTGGCGGGATGCTGACGGCGTCTGCCAAGTAACTTCATAGAGCTGAGAAAGCCTCGAGCATAGCTGATTGATAACTTTGCATGTAAATCGATAACAACGGCGTTACACCTTGCGGCGCCATGTATCGCGCGGCAAAATCCCCGTCAACTCGCACGATGGGGATAGAGATGAGTAAAAAGATATTTAATTTACGGCGTATCGATTCCGGAAACTCATTCTCATTGCCTGATATACCGACCGCACCACCAGCCGAGCCGAAGAAATCGCACCTCGAGTCAGTAAAACGCGAGATCAGCGAGCTGAGTGAGCGGCTCAATAAACTCCAGCTTCGCCTGCATGCATCGAATGAGCGCGGGGTGCTGCTGGTACTGCAAGGAATGGATACCTCGGGCAAAGACGGTGCGATTCGCCATGTGTTTTCTCATGTCAGCCCGCTGGGCGTTCGGGCCGAGCCGTTTGGCGCGCCAAGTGCGGACGAGCGGCGCCATGATTATCTGTGGCGCGTACATGCCAAAGTACCGCGTCGCGGTGAGTTCGTTGTATTTAACCGAAGCCATTATGAAGACGTTCTGGTCACGCGCGTGCGCGGCTGGATTAACAAAACTACATGCAAGCAGCGCTATCAACATATTCAGGCGTTCGAGCGCATGCTGAGCGATGAGGGAATCGCCATCATCAAATGCTACTTGCATATCTCCAAGCAGGAGCAAAAGCAGCGGCTGCAAGCCCGCATGGACGACCCCGACAAGCACTGGAAACTACAGGCCTCGGATTTTGAAGATCGGCGTCTCTGGAAAGATTTCATCAAGGCGTACGAAGACGCAATAATCGCCACCAGTACAGACTATGCGCCGTGGTATGTGATTCCGGCCGATTCGAAAACATACCGCGATTATTTCTTGATGACGCTGCTGGTCGAGACGTTAGAGGGGCTGAAGATCAAGCCGCCGGCAGCCAGCTTTGATCTCAAGAGTGCCCGACTGGACTAAGCTTCGCTGGTTGCTGCTTGTTCAGCCACGCAGTACCCGCAAGGGGTTATTGACGGCGGAACGCTCATGAGCCCGATCGCGTGACGGCGCAGCCGCGCCCGTCTTGCTGGGCGGGGTCCAGCCGTATTTTTTCCAGACCGATTGCACATCAGCGCCGGGCGTCCAGACATGGTCCTTAAGTCGTTTAGCGGTCAGCACGGGTGGGGTGCTACCGTCTTGAAAAGGGTGATTCATACGCTCGGTCTTAAGAAAAAGCTATGTTGTAGAGTTGAGCAATCGGCGCGAGTATGGTTTTCTTTAGGGTTCGAGTGATGATTTACATGACTAACCCAAAACTTAACGCTTCAGTCGTCGCCAGAGCGTCGTTCGACTAATACCAAGATAATCTGCAGCAGCAGCTCGATTGCCTTGAAAGCGCGCGAGTACCTGCGTGATGGTCTGGTCCGTCACGGCGAAATCTTGATAAACAGCGGCCTTGGTAACCTCTTCGGCGGGAGCCAGGGTGGGGGGCGTATTCGATAACTCCGGCGCGATTTTGATCAGAAAAGCAGGCGTTAGCGCTTGTAGTGGCTCAACCGCTAAAAATAGCGCGACCCGCTGCATCAGATTGCGCAGCTCACGTACATTGCCTGGCCAGTGCCATGCCTGTAACAGCGGGGCACACGCGAGTAGTTCTGCGTGCATGTTGGCGCTGGCTTGAGAGCCAATCTCGGCCAAGGCGTTTTTAAGAAACCATTCCGCGAGCGGCACAATATCTTCCGGCCGCTCGCGCAAGGCAGGCAGGTTCATACGCAGCGTGCTCAGCCGGTAATACAGGTCAGCCCGAAAACGTCCTTGCTTGACCAAGGTATCGCATTGGCAATGAGTCGCGCTGATAATGCGCACATCAATCGCGATAGGGCGCGTGCCGCCAACACGTACTACCTCTTTTTCTTCCAGCACCCGCAGCAAGCGGGTTTGAAGTGGCAGCGGCATCTCGCCGATTTCATCTAAAAATAAGGTGCCGCGGTGCGCAGCTTCAAACAAACCGGCATGACCGCCGCGGCGCGAGCCAGTAAATGCGCCTTCTTCGTAGCCGAATAACTCAGATTCCAGCAAAGATTCCGCGATCGCGCCGCAATTCACTGCAACAAAAGGACGATCACCACCGACCCCGCGCACACTCTCGCGGTGAATTGCTTGTGCGACCAGTTCTTTACCGGTACCGGTCTCACCCTCGATCAGCACCGGCGCAGGAGATTTTGCGTATACCGTAATCATGCTGCGTAATGCGTGCATATGCGATGAATCTCCCCGTAAAGCCGACAGCGCGTACTTGGCTTTGGGGTTATCAGATACCGCATAGGCACGACCGCGCGGCGCATCAAAGCGGGTGGCGCGGGCGATATCGAAAGCGTCGTCAAACGCTTGTCGAATCGAGCCAGCTGAATAAACAAATACGCCTGTCATGCCGGCCTCTACAGCCAAATCAGTAATCAAGCCGGCGCCGACCACCGCTTGAATACCGGCCGACCGCATCTCACTGATTTGCGCGCGCGCGTCTTCTACAGTGACATAGCTGCGCTGCATGATCGGTAGGTCATAAGTTTGCTGAAACTCGATTAATTCAGGCGGCGCTTCCTGGTAGCTGATCATCCCGATTTTTGTGGTGATCTTGCGCGCACGCGCCAGTGCCTGCATCACATCAAAGCCGCTCGCCTTGGCCAGCACCACGGGTATTGATAATCGGCTCTTTAAATACGTGCCGTTCGATCCTGCGGATATCACCGCGTCGCAGCGCTCGGTCTGTAGTCGTTCGCGGATATGCGCCACCGCCTCATCAAAGCCCAGCGGTATCAGCGCAATCTCGGCGCGATCGTCAAATTCGAGCGTGATGTCGCGGAACATATCCAGCAAGCGTGAGCTGGCCACCGCCCAAAATACCGGCGAGTTACCGCGATCACGCGCGGGTGGGGTGGGGCGGACCATGTTTCAGAAATGTTTCATGTTTCAAAAAAGGTCTGTAATTGAAACATAGATTGAAACATTAATGCAAACCTGCAAATTTGCTAATACAGTGGCGCCGGCGTGCAAGCCGCTGATTTTTCGCGATGATTTTGTTGGGTATGGCAGCCGTGTGGCTGTGCCGATGGGTGGCATGGCGATTGCAAAAGCCTGCGGCATGTTCAGGCGTGGCCCAGCACCGCGCCTCCTAGCCACCATTCAGACAGGACACCCCATGAGTATTTCATCCGCCGGCGCGCGCTTTCGGCAAGCAGTCAAAGACGAGTCGCCACTCCAAGTGATCGGCGCCATTAACGCCAACCACGCGCTACTCGCTAAACGCGCTGGTTTTCGCGCGATTTATCTCTCCGGCGGTGGGGTTGCAGCGGGCTCCCTCGGTTTACCGGATTTGGGCATTTCAAATCTCGATGATGTGCTGACCGATGTACGACGGATTACCGATGTCTGCGATCTACCTTTGCTGGTGGATGTGGATACCGGCTTTGGCTCATCTGCCTTCAATGTTGCTCGCACGGTGAAGTCGATGATCAAGTTCGGCGCCGCCGCCATGCATATTGAAGATCAGGTGGGCGCCAAGCGTTGCGGACATCGACCGAATAAAGAAATCGTGTCCAAGCAGGAGATGGTGGATCGTATCAAGGCAGCGGTGGATGCACGCACCGATGATCAGTTCGTGATTATGGCGCGCACTGATGCGCTGGCGGTGGAGGGCTTGGAGGCAGCCATTGAGCGCGCAGTGGCCTGTGTCGAGGCAGGCGCAGACATGATTTTCCCCGAGGCGATTACAGAGCTCGCCATGTACAAACAGTTTGCGGCAGCAGTGAAGGTGCCCATTCTGGCGAATATCACCGAGTTTGGCGCGACGCCTTTATTTACCGTTGATGAATTACGTGATGCAGATGCAGGCATCGTGCTGTATCCGCTGTCAGCCTTCCGTGCGATGAATAAAGCAGCTGAAGCGGTGTATCAGGCCGTACGTCGTGATGGTACGCAAAAAAATGTGGTTGACCTGATGCAGACGCGTATGGAGCTCTACGACAGGATCGACTATCACGCTTTCGAGCAAAAGCTGGATGCGTTATTTGCGCAGCAGAAGTCCAAAACCTGATAACAGAATACCACCGGTAGTACCGGTAGAAAAATTTGTGTAATTGCCTTTTAGGAGAAATCGCATGAGCGAGCAACAAGCAGCAGGCTTCAAGCCAAAAAAATCTGTCGCATTGTCGGGCGTTACCGCAGGTAATACCGCGCTATGCACGGTTGGCCGTACTGGTAATGATCTGCATTATCGTGGCTATGACATTCTGGATTTGGCTGAGAGCAGCGAGTTCGAAGAGATCGCGCACCTGCTGGTACATGGCAAATTGCCGACAACTGCTGAGTTGAAGGCTTACAAGCAGAAATTGAAAGCACTGCGCGGCTTGCCAGCGAATGTCAAGGCGAGTCTGGAGTGGTTGCCCGCGTCGTCACATCCGATGGACGTGATGCGCACCGGGGTATCTGCGCTGGGTTGCGTGCTACCTGAGAAAGATGATCACAACACGCCGGGCGCACGCGACATTGCCGACCGCTTGATGGCTTCACTCGGTTCTATTTTGCTGTACTGGTACCACTACAGCCATAACGGTCGACGCATTGAAACCGAGACGGATGATGATTCCATCGGTGGTCACTTCTTGCACCTGTTACACGGTGAAGCGCCTTCGGAGTTGTGGGTGCGAGCAATGCATACTTCCCTCATTCTGTACGCCGAGCATGAGTTCAATGCTTCCACCTTTGCAGGCCGTGTTATTGCCGGTACCGGTTCGGACATGTACTCGGCCATCACCGGCGCAATTGGTGCCTTGCGTGGCCCGAAGCATGGTGGCGCCAATGAAGTAGCGTTTGATATTCAGAAGCGCTACGACAATCCTGATGAAGCCGAGGCGGATATCCGTCGTCGGGTGGAAAACAAAGAAGTGATCATCGGCTTTGGCCACCCCGTTTACACCATCTCTGATCCGCGTAATAAAGTGATCAAGGAAGTGGCGCGTACGCTATCGAAGAATGCAGGCTCGACCAAGATGTTTGATATCGCCGAGCGACTTGAGAGTGTGATGTGGGACATCAAGAAAATGTTCCCGAATCTGGATTGGTTCTCGGCGGTGTCGTACCACATGATGGGTGTGCCAACCGCGATGTTCACGCCGCTGTTCGTGATCTCACGCACCTCAGGTTGGGCCGCGCACATTATCGAGCAGCGGATTGATAACAAAATCATTCGTCCCAGCGCGAATTATGTGGGGCCAGAAGACCTGAAGTTTGTGCCAATCGCCAAGCGTAAATAAGTGACGATAGATGATGAACACCGCCCACCGCAAACCACTGCCCGGTACCAGCCTCGACTATTTTGACGCGCGTGAAGCCGTTGACGCCATCCAAGCCGGCGCTTGGGAAAAGTTACCGTACACCTCGCGCGTGCTCGCAGAAAATCTGGTGCGCCGCTGCGATCCCACCACGC
>VERA01000037.1 GCA_018882935.1 Burkholderiaceae bacterium
CCACCTGCTCAACCACCTGACCAGAGTGATTCTTCTCATAATCCGCCGGTGTTGCTGATACAAAAATCGTCTGCCGCATTTTTGATTCGAACTCATCGAACCGAAGTGGCCGGTTGTCCAGTGCAGACGGCAGCCGGAAACCATAATCCACCAAATTCGTCTTACGCGCGCGGTCACCGTTGTACATGCCGTTCAGCTGCCCGGTAAGGACATGCGATTCATCCAGAAACATCAGCGAATCTTTGGGGAGGTAATCCACCAAGGTTGGCGGTGGCTCGCCGGGCTTGGCACCCGATAAATGCCGGGAGTAGTTTTCAATGCCTTTGGTGAAGCCGATCTCGGCCATCATCTCCAGATCAAACCGCGTGCGCTGCTCCAGCCGCTGTTCTTCAACCAGCTTGTTCTCTTTCCGGAAAAATTCCAGCCTTTCCCGCAGCTCTTCTTTAATAGTTTCAATCGCCCGCAGCACCGTTGAGCGTGGCGTCACATAGTGCGAGCCCGGGTACACGGTAAAACGCGGAATCTTCTGCCTAACGCGGCCCGTCAGCGGATCGAACAATTGGATGGAATCGATTTCATCGTCGAATAAATCAACACGTACTGCCAATTCTGCATGCTCGGCGGGGAAAATATCAATCGTGTCGCCACGCACCCGGAAGGTACCGCGGTCAAAATCGATATCGTTACGCGTGTACTGCATCTGAATTAAGCGCGCGATGATGTCACGCTGCGAGACGCGATCTTTCGCGCGCAGCGTCAGAATCATCTGGTGGTATTCACTCGGATTACCAATACCATAGATTGCGGAGACGGTTGCCACAATCACGACATCACGCCGCTCCATCAGCGATTTCGTGCATGAGAGTCGCATCTGCTCAATGTGCTCATTAATCGCAGAATCTTTTTCAATGAACAGATCCCGCTGGGGCACGTAAGCTTCCGGCTGGTAGTAGTCGTAGTAGCTAACGAAGTACTCGACTGCATTCTGCGGAAAGAAATCACGAAACTCGCTATACAACTGCGCGGCCAGCGTTTTGTTAGGTGCGAACACAATCGCCGGGCGACCCAGCCGGGCGATCACATTCGCCATGGTGAATGTCTTACCCGAGCCGGTTACACCGAGCAAGGTCTGGAACGACAAGCCATCGCGCACGCCTTCCACCAACTGCTCAATCGCCGCCGGCTGATCACCGGCGGGCTCGAAGGGTTGGTACAAGCGAAACGGCGAGTCGGGGAAAGTGACGAACTTGGACTCGTCCAATGCGGACTCGACCTCAGTCAAATCGGTCATGCGGTGGGGACCTTTGTTAAAATGCCGGGTTTCCCGTTAGTGGCTCGATCGCCGAGGCTTTGGTCTCTGAAAGCACGGTTCGTCCACAATTGTTAGTGACTTTTCATACTATCACGATGAACGCTCCGCTATCCGCACACCTATTCGCTGCCATTGAAATGGCGCCGCGCGACCCGATTCTCGGCATCACCGAGGCTTTCAACGCCGATGCCAACCCGCAAAAAACCAACCTCGGCGTCGGCGTTTACTACGACGACGAAGGCAAAGTACCCCTGCTCGCCTGCGTGCAAAAGGCCGAAGCCATGCTGATGGAAAAGCCGGCTGCCCGCACCTACCTGCCGATCGAAGGCCTGGCAGCCTACGATCAGGCAGTGCAGGCGCTGGTGTTCGGCGCGGATAGTGAGATCATCGCCTCCAAGCGCGCCATTACCGCGCAGGCCATCGGCGGCACTGGCGCATTGAAGCTTGGCGCCGACTTTTTGAAGCGCTTCGCGCCCAACGCCGAGGTCTATATCAGCGACCCGAGCTGGGAGAACCACCGCGCGCTGTTTGAATCCGCCGGTTTCACGGTTCAGAACTATCCGTACTACGATACCGCCACCCGAGGCGTGAACTTCGAGGGCATGCTGCAGACCCTGAAGTCGATTCCGGCCGGCTCGATCGTGGTGCTGCACGCCTGCTGCCACAACCCTACCGGTGCTGACCTGAGCGATGCGCAATGGGCGCAAGTGATTGAGGTCGTAACTAGCCGCGGCCTGGTACCGTTTCTGGATATGGCCTACCAGGGCTTTGGTGATGGCATTGCGGAAGACGGCAAAGTCGTCGGCATGTTTGCTAAAGCCGGCGGCCCGCTGCTGGTGTCGAACTCCTTCTCCAAATCATTCTCTTTGTATGGCGAGCGTGTTGGCGCGCTCTCCATCGTTGCCGCGAACGCTGAAGAAGCTGCGCGTTTGATGTCGCAACTCAAGCGGGTGATTCGTACCAACTACTCTAACCCACCGACCCATGGCGGCAAGGTGGTGGCTAACGTACTCTCCACCCCGGCACTGCGCCAACTGTGGGAAGAAGAACTGGCCGGCATGCGCGTTCGCATCAAGGAAATGCGCCAGCAGATGGTGGATAAATTAAAAGCCAAAGTACCGTCGCATGACTTCAGCTTCGTGGTGCAGCAGCGCGGTATGTTTTCATACTCGGGGCTGACCAAGCAGCAGGTGGAGCGCTTGCGCACTGAATTCTCGGTCTATGCGGTCGATACTGGCCGTATCTGCGTGGCTGCGCTCAACTCGAAGAATATCGACCGCGTGGTTGATGCGATCGCTAAAGTGCTCTGAATACGCAGCCTCGCTCCACGCACAACTGGTTTGACCAGGGTGGCGAGTCCTACGCCGCCCACTGGTTTGACCTTGCCAAGTTTTATGGCGAGGTGAGACGAGTCGCTGAGCGCGGTGGCTTCCTTGCATTGATTAGCTACGGCACTAGGCACGTTGAGTAAAAAAGCCCGCAAAAGAAATTTGTGGGCTTTTTAGCACCTGCACTCAAGCTTGAATAGCGAGGTGTGCGATGAAACCCGACCGCGTTTCTCCGTGCTGCTTTGCCTTCGCATCCAGTCGCGCTAAAACACGCTTCGGCAACGTGATATTCACTCGTTCGATTTCATCAGAGAGCAGCGCAGGATCGATCTCCGCAATCGCCCACACCCAACCCTTGAACTCGCGTTTTTTTTGGAACGTAGCGATGCTGCTTGGCTTGGGCACATCGTTACCAGCATCCAGCGCAGTCTCAATCCATAACTCAATCGCCTCTTTGGCGTTCTCGATCGCCTCGTCAATACCAGAGTCCGCGGCTGAATAACAACCCGGCAGGTCAGGCACAACGACACTCCAGGCGTGGCTCTCATCGCCAGGTTCAATTGCGATTGGATATTTCATAGCGTTTGCCTCATTTCAATCCAGCTTGCTTCAGGATCTTTTGAACCAGTCCTGTGCCAAGATCTTTTTTAGGATGCGGAACCGTCAGATGACCAGACTTGGAAGGATGAACAAAAACATGGTGCGATCCTCTCGAACCGCGAAGTATCCACCCTTCTTTGTTCAGGAGCGCAATCAGTTCCTTACTGGTCATCGGCATACCATACACATGATACACACAGATGTCAACGTAGGTCCGAGTCGGTCGTGGACCATTTCCAAAAAAGAATAGCTCAGTATCTGAGGGAGCAAGCGCACGATGATTGAGTTCGCACGGACCAAACTGGAATTTGACGATCTCGCCTACGAAGTACTACTCAACAACAGGGTGCGCATCCAGCCTGCCCCTGACTTAGAAGTATACTTTTTAGCGGAGGTGAGCTTTAGATCAACAGTTTCGCCAACAATAAAAAGTCAGACGCTCTCGCTCAAAAAATCAACGAGAGCCCGCCCTACCGAATCAGGCGCTTCACGCTGCGGGAAATGCCCAATACCTTCCATCACTACCCGCTCATAACGGCCGAAAAAAAATGCCTCTTTGCCGGCGGATGTCGCTACCGGATTCACTGCATCCGCATCGCCATGAATCACCAGCATAGGCGTTGCAATCGTCGGTAGCGGATTAAGCTTGGCAATATCGGGCGCGTAATACGGATCACCGGGCGCATGGCCCCAACGGTGGCGGTAAGAATGTAGGGTGATATCAACCCAATCCGGGTTCTCGAACGCCTCTGCGGTATGGTCGAACTCGCTTTGATCAAACCAACCGGGTGGCGACCACGTGTCCCACATAATGCGTGCAAAACCCCGAGGGTCGGCACGTACGGTCTTCTCGCCCAACGGCGTCGCCATGAACCAGTGATACCAATAGCACCGGGCCTGCTCGAATGCCAATGCTTGGTTCGGGTCATTGGTGCCATAGCCCACCGATAACATGGCCAAGTGTGATGCCATCTCCGGCGCTAAACCGGCCGCATTCGCCACCGCGCGTGCGCCCCAATCATGTCCCACTAACGCAGGCCTTACGAGACCGAGGGCGTTAACAAAATCAATCAGATCGCGCCCAAGCGCGACGAGTTCGCCACTGCGCGGCGTTGATTCTTCCAAAAACCGCGTGCCGCCATACCCTCTGAGCGAGGGTACCAGGACCCGATAACCCGCATCAGCAAGTCGAAGCGCCACTGCAGTCCAAGTGCGCACAGAATCGGGCCACCCATGAACTAACACGACGCAGTGCGCCTCAGCGCCACGTAATGGGATTGGTTGCCATTCAAAGTATTCAATCGCAAGGCGAGCGGTATGAATGAATTTTTGTTCAGGGGTGTGCATCAGTGTTTCAATGAAATATGAATTTTTTACTTTAATGATTCACCAAATTAGCTGGTAGCCGGATCACTAGCACCACACTGATTAACAAAATACCTGCAAACAAGATCAGGCTATCCTGCGAGTTACCCGTCAGGTCGGTGATCCACCCCACCAGCGAGGTACTCACCATTCCACCGATATTACCAATCGAATTAATCAGCGCGAGCCCCGCGGCGGCGGCCGCACCACTCAGAAAGGTGGGCGGCACGCTCCAGAATGCGGCCTGTGTGGTCGACGCTGCAGCCGCTGTCAAGCTGAGTACCATCATGGTGATGACCAGGCTATCAAACTGTACCCAACTCACTACCATACCGACCGCTGTAACGAAACACGGTATCGCCGTATGCCAGCGGCGCTCGCGAGAAAAATCGGCATGCGCGTTATTCAACAATGACGCCACAATCGCGCAAAAGTAAGGGATTGCAGTTAGCCAGCCAATGTGTACCGGATCGTTTACACCATGTTGTTTGATGAGGGTTGGCAGCCAAAAAATCAACACGTACACCGCACTGACAATACAAAAATAAGCAATACTGAGTTCCCATACCAGCTTACTGCGTAGCGCACTGAAAAATCCCGAATGCTGCTGATTACGCGCAGCCTCGTTGGTCAGATCTTTCTGAATGACCGCTGCTTCCTGTTCACTCAACCAGGTCGCATCGGCAGGTCGGTTAACCAAAACTTTCAGCACAATCAAGCCCAAGATAATTGAGGGAATCGTCTCGATCAGAAACAACCACTGCCAACCATGCCAGCCACCGACATCAGCAAATAAAGCCAGGATATAGCCCGACAATGGCCCACCAATCACGCTGGATAACGGCACTGCGGTGAGATAAAGCGCGAGCACACGGCCACGCCGCTCGGATGGAAACCAGCAGGAGATGAAGTACATTGCCCCTGGGCTAAACCCGGCTTCGGCTACGCCCAATAAAAACCGCAGGATATAAAACTGCGTGGGCGTCTGAACAAATGGCATCAGCGCGCCGATCAGGCCCCACGTGATCATGATTCGAGCTATCCACGCGCGTGCGCCTATGCGATGAAGTAGCGCATTACTGGGTACCTCGAATAAAAAGTAGCCAAGGAAAAACACCCCGGCACCTATACCGAACACGGTATTGCTGAAACCCAGATCATCCAGCATCGTGAGTTTGGCGAAACCGACATTGACTCTATCCAGATACGCCGCAATCAGGCAAAGACAAAGTAGCGGTAAAAAACGCCAGGTTACTTTTCGGTAAACAGAATCACGCAAGGTTTCTTGCACGTCTTTGGCACTACTCGGGTCGGAGACATTTGTATTCATCGATTGACCAATTTTTAATATTGTTATTTTTGTTCAGCTATGCGGAGTGATTGTTTTAATATTGTTATTTTTGTTTAGCTATGCGGAGCGATTGCTAATTAATTTACTGGACCAAAAAATCTCATAAATTTCATTTTTTCCCTGCTACTATTACATCCGTATTCAGCAATTTTTTATGAAGGCTTATGTAATCATGAGATCGCTTTTTTTAATTACCCTTCTCTGCCTTATGCAAAATCCCGCTGCAGCTGACTGGGTTAAATTATCTGAAACCAAACGTGGAAAACGTTTTTTTATCGAGCAGAGCGAAGTTGTCGTTGAGGGAGATCGACGAACCGTTGTCGAGCTCATCGATAACAAAAGACCCGATCGTGACGGCGATCGATCAATTCGTGTTCTACGCGAATATGATTGCACAGGCACTCGATATAAAGTAATCAACGCAACCTACTTCAAAGAGCCAATGGGGTCAGGCGAACCCTCCATGTCTGTGGAGGGCACAATGGGGTGGACGCCAATCGATCCAGAGACACCGGCACGCGCCATTCTCGACCATGTTTGCGCCATCAAGTGAGCGACACGACTAGTTCGGCTAGCTGCCAGCAACACTAGCGGCCTTTTGCTGGAGCGCGTTAGTCGTCGCCCTTTTGGGCGCATTCCACCGTTTTATGCCAAAACTTTAAACCTGAGCCACCGTATTCTTCCGGTAGCATCAGCATGCTGTAATGCACTGCCTCAAGCTCTTTCATGCGATGGAAATTCATGAGTCCACGACGCGCCATTGCCTTATAGGCGGCGCAATTCGCGCCAATTTCATCTAAGTCCGGGTCCTGTGCGTGTGCGCACTCATGGAAATAGACAAAATCCCATGTTGCCGGTGCGCCCTTGGCATTTCGTTTATAAGCCTGCGCATCAAGAATAATGGTTGGCCATCCCGTCGCATCGAGCCGCATGATGGCTACCGCACGACCTAGCTCGGGATGCCGATCTTCAGATTTTTGGTAGCTATTCCAGATTTCTGTCGCAAATCCGTTCTTGCCGCCTTGGGAAACGTGACACTGCACCTCTTCACCATTCGATAGTGTAAATGCATGCGCAGAGTTCATTATTGTCATTACAACGCACAACGAACAGAGCAATGAAAAAGCGATCGCAATATTGCTATTGAATGCTATTTTTTTATTTGAGAAAAGCATCACACGATTATACGAGACGAAACTCTCAAGCAAACAAAAAAAGAGCCCACCAAAATCGGTAGGCTCTTGAATCGATCGGAGACAAAATGCTATTTATTTACCCAGCTTGAACACCATCACAGTACCGCCCTGAGGCACCAAAGTGACCTGCGAATCAAGTGCATCGATACCTGACTGCATACGTTGCGCATCGATACCCCAGCCCGCTTGCACAGCGATGTATTGCTCGCCATCGATTTCAAAAGATGATGGTACGGCAGTGACACCCGATGGCATGTTGTACTGCCACAGGACCTTCCCGGTTTTTGCATCAAACGCTCTGAATACTTTATCGTTCGTGCCGCCAGTGAAGATCAAGTTACCACCGGTGGTAAGCAACGGCGACCAGATCGGGCGATCAAATTTGTGCACCCATGCCAATTTACCGGTATTCAAATCCCACGCCTGAAGCTCACCAATCGTGGCCGGTTTTTTGCCATCCTTGTAGCGCAAGCTACCGAGTACGCCGTCAATGGGATAACCGATGTACAGGTCGCCCTTTTTGTAGGTGATCTCGTCAGCCTTTGGCAACTCGGAGCACAGGTTGTTATTGGCAGGAATGTAGAACAGCTTGGTCTTCGGATTCCAAGCCTCTGGTGGCCAATCCTTACCACCCCACAGCGATGGGCAGAAGTTCACTGCCTTACCCATCCCAGGTGTCCGCTCTGGGTTATAGCTTGGGCGGCCAGTCTTGCTGTCGATATTGGTAAAGACGTCATTGTGAACATAAGGAATGGCATTCACAAAGTCGATCTTGCCGCTGGTCTGGCGATCCAGCATCCAGAGATAACCATTACGCCCGGCGTGGATAGCGCCGTTGATTTTACGTCCCTTGATTTCAGTATTCACCAAAACCGGTGCGCTGACCTCATCCCAATCCCAAGCATCATTGTGGTGATACTGGTGATGACCCTTGATATCGCCGGTATCGACATTGAGTGCAACGACCGAGGTGCTGTACAGGTTATCGCCTTTGCGATTCTCGGTAGGCCAAGGTGCTGGGTTGCCCGTTCCCCAGTAGGCGATATTATTCTTCGCATCATAGGTGCCGGTGATCCAAACGCTTGCGCCACCTTGCTTGTGCGAGTCGCCAGGCCAGGTGTCGCCACCCGGTGTGCCGGGGGCGGCCGTCATGAAGGTACGCCATGCCTCCTTACCGGACTCGGCGTCGAAGGCTGCAACGAAACCGCGCATACCCGTCTCGCCACCCGAAGAGCCGACCAGAATTTTGCCTTTTGCGGCCAGCGGTGCGAGAGTGATATAGGACAGCGCTTTAACATCGCCGACTTCTTTATCCCAGATGACTTTACCTGTGACGGCATCAAGCGCAATCAGGTGCGAATCAACTGTTGCAACGTACACCTTGTTGCCGTATAGCGCGACACCACGGTTGGTGTTATGCAGCATCAGCAGATCGGCCGGGATTTCTTTTTTATAGCGCCAGATTTCCTGACCAGTTTTTGCGTTGAGCGCGATCACTTGCGCGTTCGGCGTAGTCACGTACATGTAGCCATTGTTCACGATCGGTGGCGATTGGTGACCCTCAGTCACACCAGTCGCCGAAGACCAAGCCAAGGTCAGTTTCTTGACGTTGGCAGTATTGATTTTATCGAGCGGGCTGTAGCCCCAACCGCTGTAATTACCGCGATACATCAGCCAGTTTTTTGGCTCAGGGTTTTGTAGTCTTTCATCGGTCACGGGGGCGTAAGGACCCAAGCTGGCTGCTTGGGCGATTACAGCCGTCGCGCCCAGTATTGCCAGGGTCAACGCTTTTGTTTTGAAACTCATTGTTATGCCTCCTCAATCATGTGGGCTCTAGGGGTGATGCGAAATTTAATCTCCTGCTTTAGGCGGGAGGGTTGCTGCAATTGAGAGAAATTCTCCAGATAGTGCTAACGGAATAGCTCTCAGGGCGCTTGTCGCAGGACCACTCACCACCTTGGCCCCATCGAAAAGATCAAATTTGGAAGCGTGGCAGTAGCACGCCAGTACGTTTTCTTTCGACATCCAGGTTTTGACATCACACCCTTGATGTGTGCAGATGCTTGAATAAGCCACCACCCCTGAAACAGATCTTGCTCTGGTTTCAGCGGTCATTTTTTCTTCAGGTAACCGAATCACGACCATTTTGTTAAGCCGTGATTCTTTTTTCGGTGTGCCCGTCTCGGCATCAAATGGAAACGCAAGGATGGGCTTCGTCATTTGAATGTCATCCAACCGAAGCGGTTTGAAGTCAGCATCCATTCCAGCATCAACCAGCAAATGTGACGCCGCTTTTGCCTCAGCACTGTTCGCTGTCAGCGCGACTGGGCTAAGGATGCCGGTGGCCATGATGCTGATGACGCGTCGGCGCTCGACGCTCGGCTTTTTTTCGCCTGAATCGCCGCTGGGAATCGACTCAACGCTGTCAGTAAATGGTTTTTTCATGTCCACTTCTCGCATTAACAATCAGACAATAAAAGCTTTCGCCATTCGCTCTGCTTTTGGGGAGATTGCCACCGGCACTTCCAAGCGAAATGGTATTCGGAACTCTGAATTCAAGTCAATTAAATAGCCGTCGGCGATGCTTAAATCTTTTTATCTGGCCCTTCCAAAACCTGAAAAAATTTTCATCTAAAACGAACCAACCTGCCTGCTGTTGGATCGCCAAAACGAAAGGTTTTGTTCAACTTATACCGTTTGCAATTCAACATTCTCGCGCACGTGTAAATCGCGCAGAGCCCGGTGCAAGATTTTTCCTGTCGCTGTGCGCGGCATCTCTTCATCGGCAATAAACATCACCCTGCTTGGGCATTTGAAGCCCGCCAAACGATCGCGGCACCACCCTCGAATATCAGCCTCCGTGAGCTCCTCGCCTTCATGCAGCACCACCACAGCAAGCACGCTCTCGCCCCATTTTTCATGGGGCACACCAATGACTGCCACATCCTTCACCGCGGCATGGGCACCAATAACCCCCTCGACTTCGGACGGATAAACATTCTCACCACCACTGATGATCATGTTGCTTTTACGATCAACTAACCAGATGTAGCCATCTTCATCCCGGCGTGCCATGTCACCGACTGAGCACCAGACACCATCAAATGCAGCCGCTGTTTTTTCGTCGTTTTTCCAGTAGCCCTCGAATACATACGGCGTTAGCGAAAACAACTCGCCCACCTCGCCGTCTTTAACCTCTTTACGGTTTTCATCCAGCAGCCGAATCCGGCCACTTCCGGCCCATTCGCGCCCGACCGATCCGAGTTTGGTCAGCTGCTCTTCAGGGCTCAACAAGGTCACCCAGCCCGCTTCGGTCGAGCCATACAATTCATAGAGTTGCCCGTTCTTGAAAAACTCAAGAATCGCGAGTTTGGTATCTCTGCGAGCCGGCGCTGAGGACACCATCAATTTGCACACCGAGCTGACGTCGTACTTGTTTTTAATGTGCTCGGGTAACGCCAGCAGCATGATGTAATGCGTCGGTACCAGTGAGGTAAAGGTCACCTTGTCGCGTGATAGCGTTGACAGCAAGGCCTCTGGGTCAAAGCTACGGCGGTCATCAATTACGCACGTGGCGCCAAGGTGAATGAATGTGCTGGCAAAGTAAAGTGAATTGGCATGACACATCGGCATCACCATCAGACCCGTGTCGCGCTTGCTGAATTGCAGTTCAATTGCGGTGGCCAGCGCAAGTAGATAACTCCCTACATGGCTGCGAATAGCGCCTTTGGGTTTACCGGTGGTGCCCGAGGTATACATCAGCGCACACATCGCTTCCGGATCAACCGATTTGAATTGGCCGCTACCGTCTGCAGCAGTCATAAGATTTTCGTAGCTGACCCACGATGCATTCGGCGCATCACCGATGACCACACACTGTATCGATGGTGATTGAGTTGGTATCGATTGCGACTGCAGCAGGTCACAAAATTCGGCCCCGGCAATGACTGCGCGTACATCAGCATCGGACACTATATAAGCCACCTCGGGCCCGGTCAGGCGGAAGTTAATGGGCACTGCGACCAGGCCAGCGCGTGCGAGTGCCGCATAGATCTCGACCCATTCAACACTGTTGTAGGCCAGCACCGCGACACGATCCCCAGTGCTTAGCCCTAGCCCGCACAAGCCCTCAGCCAATCGTTGGACGCGCTGATTCAGCGCTGTGAATGTCATGGCACGACGTGAGTCACGGGCGGCGAGTTTGTTCGGCGCCAGCCTGGCATGGGTGGCCACGGCATCAGATAGGGTTGGCAGTCGGTTCATAAATTAACAGGTACGGGCTAAAAACCGCGTATTCACGGGGCAAATCCAGCTTGAATCTGCCTTATCAGATACACAAATCTTTTCTGAATACTGAATACAGAGTACAATCATAGTATAGTTTTTTGCGAGTGCCAACCGTTTATTTACGCCGTGAATCGGTGTTTCCCTTGCGGCGAAGCGCGTAATTCCAACACGCATAATTTTCTAATTGATAAGCCCTTGAACCAAGAATGAACTCAGCACCAGAGATTCACGAACAGTCCGTCGCCGCCCTCATCGCCCGCTATTTGAAAAGCCAAGGCGTCAAACGGGTCTATGGCTTATGCGGTGGCCACATCATGCCGATCTGGATGCGGCTGAATGCCGAGGGCATTACCATCATTGATGTTCGAGATGAGCGCGCCGCTGTTTATATGGCGCACGCTGAGGCAGAGTTGGGGGGCGGCCTCGGTGTCGCACTGGTGACTGCTGGTCCCGGTGTCACCAATGCCATGACCGGTATCGCCTATTCCCATGTCGCACGCAGCTCGGTATTGGTGCTCTCAGGCTTGCCGCCCGTACCTCAGGGTAACCGCGGCGCGCTACAAGATATTGTGCACACAGATTTAGTTCGTAGTATCACGCGCTACGCACATACGGTCATTCATGCCGATATGGCCTTGCAAGAACTCGATGAAGCGGTATGCCGCTCATTCGGTCAAGGTGGCGAACCGGGGCCGACGTATCTTGATTTCCCGGTCGATGTATTACGACAGCGCGTCAGCCCTGCGGTTGCGTTGCCGGAGCGCTTTGTCGCGCGAACGTTTACATCGATTGCGCCGAATAGCGCAGAAGTGCTTGCGGCGATGGAGCTGTTGTGGTCCGCAAAACGCCCTCTGGTCATCTCGGGTCGTGGCGCAAAACTTTCCTCCTCCGCATTAACCGAGCTACTGACGCGCACCGGTGCTGCTTACCTGGATACCGGTGAGAGCAAAGGATTAGTGCCTGACGATCATCCGAGTGTAGTGGCTGCGATGCGCGGCGTGGTGATGAGCCAAGCCGATGTCGTACTGACCCTCGGCCGACGACTTGATTTTCAATTAGCGTATGGCTCACCCGCAGTATTTGGTCACGCAAAATTTATTCGTATTGCCGATTGTGCCGCCGAGTTACGCGATAACCGCCGCGGTGAGGTAGAGATATTGGCGAGTTGTGATCGCACGCTCCAAGCCATGCTTGAGGTCGCCGGTGATCGCGTTCCTGCTGCCGAAAAACCCTGGCTGCAAAGCTTGCGGCAACAGCATGAAGAACGATCGAAAAAATTAGCACTTTCCATGCAAAACACACCAGCGGGTCGCGATGGTTTAATGCACCCGAATAAAATACTCGCGGCGCTGCGCGAAGTGGTCGATGACAACACCATTGTTGTTGCCGATGGTGGTGACTTTCTCAGTTTTGCGCGGGTTGGGCTACCGGCAAGCACTTACCTTGATCCCGGCTCACTCGGGTGTATTGGGGTAGGCACGCCATTAGGCGTGGCTGCAAGTCTGGTATGCCCTGAAAAAACGGTTGTGGTTGCTACGGGTGATGGCTCATTCGGCTTCAATGCCATGGAGCTGGACACCGCAGTCAGGCATAACGCGCCCGTGCTGGTGGTGGTTGCCAACAATGGGGCTTGGGCGATTGAAGTGCGAGACCAGATCGAGAGTTATGGTACGGTAGTTGGAACGCAACTCAGATTTTCCGACTACGCGGCAATGGCCAAAGGCCTGGGTTTGTATGCTGAGCGTGTTGAACGGGCAGAAGATCTTCCTCATGCAATTGCTCGTGCCATGGCCAACCGGCCTGCGCTACTCGACGTGCTGGTGACTCCCGAAGCAGTATCATCCGATGCCAAATCCGGTTTGGCTTGGGTACCTGATCTGCAAGCACTCGGTACTTGGGATGAAGCAGAACGTAAATGGCGTAACAGTGAGTCAGACCATCCTTAATCTACTGGGCGCTGGTCGCTCGCAAGAAATAGTTTTTATGATCGACGTATTTTCAATGGGGCGCGAACAAGCCAATGAAGATTCTTGAATCCCAACCCAAACTGGTTGAACAAGTTCACAAAGCGATTCTTAGCGAAATTGCAGAAGGCAAACTCAAAGCGGGTTCGCGCATCATTCAAGAGCAAATTGCACAAGAACTGGGTGTCTCGCGACAACCGGTACAGCAATCGCTGGTACTGCTGAAAAATCAAGGCGTGCTGATTGATGCCCCGGGGCGCGGCCTGCAAGTCGCGCCATTGAATCTGGAGCTTATTCGCCAAATGTACGAGGTACGTGCCGTGCTCGAGGGCTTGGTATTTCGTAAAGCCGCTGAAAATTTTTCGGAGACCGCAAAAAAGCGAGCAGAAAAATTACTCGCTGCTGGCCGACAAGCCGTCACCAAAGCATCTGTGCGCGATTTAATCAGTGCTGATATGGCCTTCCACTCATTTTTCTACGAGCTGGCCGACAACCCGATTATTACGCAGTCGATGGAGACGCAGTGGGTCAATACACAGCGTGTGATGGGCTCAGTGCTGCTCTCTGCTGATAAACCGCGAGACATATGGGACGAGCACGAGGTGATGTTGGGTCTGGTGGCTGCGGGTGAAGCTGCAAAAGCTGAACGTCTTGCACGCACCCATATCGAAGAAGCAGCCAGTTTTATGATCGAGCGGCTTTCTGAGCAGATTGCAGAAAACGCAAGCTAAGCACCGCTGCGATTACTACAGATTAGGCATCCCGAATGCCTGCGCTCTGATTATCGAATAGATAATTTATTGCGACCCCACAGCGAACGCAGTCTCATTCGAGAGAATCTTTTTCATCTCGAACTGCTTTGATCGCAAATAACTCATAAATCCTTGGCTTGACAGCGATCGCGTACCAACACTAGACTTCGAACTCCGAATTCAGAATTCGATTAGCGGATATCAAAGGCGGCCCTATGGAGAGCGCAGCACAGGTTTATCGCAAAGTCGCGTGGCGCTTGGTGCCGTTTCTGGGCATTTGCTACTTGGCGGCTTATCTCGACCGCGTGAACGTCGGCTTTGCCAAGCTGCAGATGCTGGGTGATCTGTCGTTCAGCAATACGGTGTACGGCATCGGCGCCGGTATTTTCTTTCTCGGTTATGTCATCTTCGAAGTACCCAGCAATATCCTGATGCATAAAATCGGCGCCAAGGTATGGATCGCGCGCATCATGATCAGCTGGGGTTTGATCGGTGCTGCTATGGCGTTTGTTCAGACAGCCACGCAGTTTTATATTTTGCGTTTTTTACTGGGTGTTGCCGAAGCAGGCTTTATTCCCGGCGTACTGCTCTACCTCACCTACTGGTTCCCGGCGGCATGGCGTGGCCGCATCATTGCACTATTTTTAGCAGCCATTCCCTTCTCCAATATCATCGGTGGCCCATTGTCGGGTTGGATACTGTCCAGCTTGAACGACGTGAATGGCCTGCGTGGATGGCAGTGGTTGTTCATCGTCGAAACCATTCCTTCGATATTGCTTGGCTTCGTCGTATTGATTTTTTTGGATAATCGCGTTGACGATGCGCGCTGGCTAACCGACGAAGAAAAAGCCCAAATCAAACGGGATATTGATGCCGAAGCAGAGCAATCCAGCGGACATGTGAGCGCCATGGATGCGCTTAAAAGCGTCCGTGTTTGGCTATTGGGCGTTGCGTATTTCTGCATTGCCAGCTCGATTTATATCACCAGCTTCTGGATGCCGACGTTGATTAAACAGCAAGGCATTAACGATCCATTACAGATCGGTTGGCTCACAGCGATCCCCTACACCGTTGCTATTGTCGCGATGGTTCTGGCCAATATCAGCGCGGACCGCCGCGCTGAGCGTCGCTGGCACACCGCTATTCCGTGTTTTGTGGCAGCGATTGGCCTTGCCTTGAGTGGTACCCCCGGGCTTGGTTTCGGTGCTGCCATGTTTGGCTTGGTACTGGCCGCTGCCGGTGCCTCCACCACCCAAGCCTGCTTCTGGAGCCTGCCGCCGATGTTTCTGACCGGGGCTGCAGCAGCAGCTGGTATTGCATTGGTTAACTCACTCGGCAATATCGCCGGTATGGCGAGTACCGCATTGGTGGGTTGGCTGACAGATCTCACCGGCAGCCCGAACAGCGCCTTATATTTGTTCGCCGGTTTTGCAGTGATTGGCGCGTTGATGGTGCTTCGCCTACCTGCGCAGATCGTCAACCGATAAATCAGGTATCGTCCGTCATGCAAACACAACAAGACATTGCCGTACCGTTGTCTCCCACAGGTCAATATCGTGCTGATGTTAACGCCGCTTACGCAGTAATAGGTGATTTGATCATCCTTGGGCGGTAAACAAATCCGTAAACAGTGCTCCGGCTGTTTACGGTAGGCATTCAGTCAGTTCACCTTGTGTTGGGTTTGCCTGGTCTCTGTAAAAAAGAGACCAGGCTTTTTTCAATCAACCACTATTTTTTTACATCATTGAGATCCCATGGATTTTTCCTTGTCACCCGAGCTTGAAACGCTACGCGAACGTATAAAGCAGTTTATCCACGATCATGTCATCCCATTTGAGAACGATCCACGCCAAGATAGCCACGGCCCGCACCGCGAGCTACGCGATGAACTAATCAATAAAGCCCGGAGCGCCGGCTTGCTCACACCGCATGCATCCGAAGCGATGGGTGGCATGGGCTTATCGCATATAGCTAAAGCCGTGGTGTTTGAAGAAGCAGGTTATTCCTGGCTTGGTCCTACTGCGCTGAATATTCATGCCCCCGATGAAGGCAATATTCATTTAATGGAAGAAGTCGCTACGCCGGCGCAAAAGGAGCGCTGGTTACGACCGCAAGTCGAGGGCAAGACCCGCTCCTGCTTTTGCATGACCGAGCCTGCGCCAGGTGCAGGTGCCGACCCGAGTTTACTGAACACCACAGCGGTGCGCGATGGTGATGATTACCTCATCAACGGCCTGAAGTGGCTGATCACTGGTGCGGATGGTGCGGATTACGCCATCATCATGGCGCGTATGGAAGACGGCAGCGCAACCATGTTCTTGTCGGACATGAACCGTAAGGGTATTCGTCTGGTGCGTAATCTGGATGCGATGGATCGCTGCTTCTCCGGCGGGCACGGCGTGGTTGAGTTCAAGAATTTGCGTATCCCGGCTACCGATGTATTGGGCGAAATTGGTAAAGGTTTTCGGTATGCACAAATCCGATTAGCCCCTGCACGGTTAACGCATTGCATGCGATGGCTGGGGCAGGCACGACGTGCGCATGATCTTGCGCTGTCTTATGTGAGCAAGCGCGTTGCGTTTGGTAAGCCCTTGGTCGAGCACGAAGGTGTGGGTTTCATGATCGCCGATAACGATATGGACCTGATGACCGCGCGCCTACATATTTGGCATACCGCTTGGCTGCTCGACAAAGGCGAGAAATGTAATTTCGAATCCAGCCGCGCCAAGGTGGTGTGCTCAGAGGCTGAGTGGCGTGTGGTGGATCGCGCAGTGCAAATTATGGGCGGCATGGGTGTCACCAATGAAAGCGCTGTCATGCGTATCTTCACAGACATGCGCGCTTTCCGTATTTACGATGGCCCCAGTGAAGTACACCGCTGGAGTATGGCGCGCAAGCTTGCGGCAGGAACCACAGCATGACCGGATTTGATGCTTTAACCCGCTCGCTGCGCTTGGACGGTAAGCGCGTCTTGGTGACCGGTGCATCGAGCGGTTTCGGTGCACATTTTGCGCAGTTGCTTGCCAGTGCGGGGGCTGAGGTGGTGCTCGCTGCAAGACGTACGGACAAACTACAGTCGCTGGCAGATAGCCTGCGAGCCCAGGGCGCCAAGGTGTCCGCTGTCGCGATGGATGTGTCATCCAAAGAGCGTGTGTACGACGGTTTCGAGCAAACAGGCCCCTGCGATATCGTCATCAATAATGCAGGCATTACCGTTACGCGTGCCCTATTGGATCAGACCGAAGAGGATTGGGACAGCGTCATCGATACCAACCTCAAAGGCGGTTGGTTAGTAGCGACCGAAGCGGCACGTCGATTACGAGATGCTAAGCGCGGCGGTAGCATCGTCAACATAGGCTCGGTATTGGGTGAACGTGTGGCCGCCGGCGTGGCGCCATATGCCATCTCCAAAGCAGGTGTAGTACAAGCCACCAAAGTCATGGCGCTCGAATTAGCGCGTTACCAGATCCGCGTAAACGCTTTGTTGCCTGGCTATGTGGTGACTGACTTGAACCGCGATTTTCTTGAGAGCGAGCCCGGCCAGAAGCTGCGTATGCGTATTCCTACGCGTGAGTTCGTGCAGATGACTGATCTCAACGCGCCCTTACTGATGCTGGTTTCCGATGCCGGTGCCGGTCTGACCGGTGCCTGTATTGCAGTCGACCGCGGCCATTTGGTGAACACCCTATGAACGCAGAGCGCCAAGCACAGTTGCACGCATGGTTGCGTGAGCATGGCTTTATTGGCCCCACGCCACTGGAGATAACGCCGCTTACCGGTGGCCAATCCAACCCGACCTACTTGCTCAGTAGTGGTACCGAGCGCATGGTATTGCGCAAACAACCGGATGGACCGTTACTGAAATCTGCGCACGCGATTGATCGTGAATACCGCGTGATCTCTGCCCTGCAACAGAGCGCAGTGCCAGTACCGCAAGCGCTAGCATGGTGTGACGATACCCATATTGTCGGAACACCATTTTATTTAATGGAATTTTTGGAAGGACGGGTATTTGTCGATCAATCCCTACCCGGCGTCTTAAATACCGAACGCGAAAAAATTTATCGAGAGATGAACCGCGTGATTGCAGCGCTGCACGAGCTTGATCCTGATGAGATTGGCTTGGGTGATTATGGTCGACGTGAAGGCTTTGTTGCGCGCCAAATCGATCGCTGGTCAAGAAATCTGCAAGCCTCGCCACTGCCGCTAAGCGAGGATATGCGGTTCATGATGGATTGGCTACCGCAGCATGTACCTGAGCAAGCGCGTAGCGGGCTTATTCATGGCGACTACCGGTTAGATAATTTGATTTTTCATCCCACCGAAGTGCGTGTGTTAGGGGTGCTTGATTGGGAGCTGTCGACCCTCGGCGACCCAATGTCTGATTTTGCCTACCACTGTATGAGCTGGCACATACCGCATTATTTATGGCGTGGGATCGGCGGCTTGGATTTACGCTCGCTGGGCATTCCGGATGAATCGAGTTATCGTCGCTGGTATCTGCAGCGCGTGAGCAAAATTGCTGCGATTGATGAGAAAAGCTGGCGGTTTTATTTAAGCTTTAACTTATTTCGAATGTCTGCCATCTTGCACGGCATTGCCGAGCGCGCTCACCAGGGCAATGCCAATGCAGACGATGCAGTCACCACAGGGAAAAAAGCAGCGCCTTTGGCGACACTAGCTCGTAATCTAGTTGATGCTAATCACTGAAACCATGAAACGCTCGATGACATCAGCCCAGCAAATCCGTATCAGCGTACATGGTGTTGATTTTGTTTGTCTAACTCAAGGCAGTGGCCCGCTAGTTTTACTTGTACATGGTTTCCCGGATATTCCACAATCATGGTCAGCGCAGATAGATGCTTTATCACATCAGGGCTACCGAGTTGTAGCGCCTTACTTGCCGGGTTACCTACCCTCCCGTATCGAGCGCGGTGCGTACCTTGATAAAGCTAGCTTGGTTCACTACCTGGCTGGGTTAATTGAACAGATCTCACCCGGCGAGAGTCTTCACTATATAGGGCAAGATTGGGGTGCAATTATCGGGTACGGTCTATGTGCGGCCCGACCAGATTTAATCACAAGTGCTGTACTGATGGCGGTACCTCACCCAACTATAGTGAATAAGTATTTATTGTCACCCAAGCATATCCACCGATCTTTTCACTGGTGGTTTTTTCAGCAAAGAGACCTTCCTGAGCAAGCCTTGACGGCTGATGATATGACTTTTATTGATTATTTATGGTCATACTGGACATCAGAGGGATACAAGGATGAAGAGCACATCAGACAGGTCAAGCAATGTCTCAAGCAGCCCGGCGTACTCAGCACTGCGCTTGCCTACTACCGCGCCATGTTCGATCCAGACGTAGCGAATCCTTCGTTAAGTACACTCCGCAATAGTCTTTCGAATAGCATCAGCGTACCAACGCTTGCACTGTGCGGCGCGGACGATCTTCGCGCCGAGTTGATGCGTGAACAAGCAGACTGCTTCGTGGGTGAATATCACTATATTGAAGTGCTCGAAGCTGGCCATTTTCTGCACAGAGAGCAATCTGATCAGGTCAATAAAATTTTGATCAATTGGCTAGGATCTACAGCAGGTAACAATCAGAAAAAGCGCGGCGCGGACGGGTCCTGAAGGTGCCGGGGCTTTTTTTCAGGAGTGATGTGTTGTATGGCTCCATTGGCTGGGCCACTATAGGCCCAGCCAATCAACCAACTGCCTTAGATCAACTGATACTCGGTAGTGTTTGCTCTTAGTGATGGTTCATCATGTCGTGAGATTCAGCTGGAGCGACGTAGCCCAGAATACCCGGGTCCATCATCCCCGCTACCATTGCAATGTGAGCGAACACCAAAAATACCGCCACATAGGTCGCATGCCGGGCAAGGCGTCGCTCTTCACTTTCTGCACGATGGATTAAGCCGAGTTCTTGCAGCGCTAGCAGCACCATCGGCACGCCACCAATCAGGTAAGTTGATACCGCTACAACATCAATCCACGTACGCCATGCGCCTGCGCTCGTAATAGGTATCACTGCCGTAAACATCAGGTAGGCGATGATCCCAACGAAAGTAATTCCAACCAAGATACTGGCTATTCGGTTTACCTGGCGAACCCATGTATCGAATTTTCTGGTGTACAGAATGTACAGCTCAGTAATTGCAACCGTCTCGGCAAGTACCACAGGTAGTGCCATGAAAATCAGCAGATTCCATGGCTGGTTTGAAGCTAACAGCTCCATGTAGTGCGTCATAAGCATCATTGATCTCCCAAACGAGGATAGCGCTCGCACCAAAGGGTGCAGCGCCTAAACAAGCTACTTTGGTCAGGAGAGCGTACGAGGCGGACGGAACAGGCGTTCACGCCTGTCTTTGGGGCCTAAGGTACTCGCGTGAAAAATAAGGCCGGAGAAATAATCTGGAATAGGAACCGTACCCACCGAGGGGATTAAGCCAATGAACGCTGGACAACAACTGTGCGCGGGAGATCGAGAAAGATCAGACCCACATTCGACCCCATGACACGTGTCGGCAGCTACTGCATGGCAGTCATGCTGTTGATCGACGGCTTCGGCGGCAGCACATAACTGAGTAAAGCTTCCAACAGTAGCGGCGAAAAGCACGCAGATGGCAAGCCAACGCGTAAAAAAGCCTTTGTAGAACCTGGTCTTTTGCATAACTCAAGGGCGAAGCCCAACGGCACTCGGGAAGCAGCCCACAGCATACTCAAGATTGCATTGGATTGCAGGAAAAAAGCGGCTACCGGGCTGGGTTAGGCGCTGAAGTGAGGATTTTTACTTGATTCGCATCAGGCTGGCTTGGCGCGATCACCGCGCATCCTCCTGAGCCTTAATTCACGGGGGCGGGATTGCCTTTTTGTAACCGCTTGGTTGCAGGCGCTGTGATTCGCCGATATAATTAAAGGCTATGTTCCCTGATAGCTCAGTCGGTAGAGCGACGGACTGTTAATCCGCAGGTCCCTGGTTCGAGTCCAGGTCGGGGAGCCAATAAAATCAAAGGCTTAGCATACGCTGGGCCTTTTTCCTTTCTGCCACACTCTCTTTTCCGTTGCGGTACCGTTGCGGTAACGTACTGGCTTGAACGCGCCTCCCCTGTGTAGAGCGGTCGTGGTGCGGTAGCATGTCGTCATCTTTTGATGGATGGCAATGGACATGAATCAGCGTGTCGCCCTGATCACCGGTGCCAATACAGGCATCGGTCGCATTACTGCATTAGCCCTTGCTGATCGCGGCTACCAATTGATTCTTGCTGGTCGCTCGCTGGAGCGAACCAAGCCCGTTCTCGACAACATACGTAGGCTCGACAAAGCGGAGCCCCTGTTCTTTGAGCTGAGGCTGGATGATCTCGATTCAGTTCGTGCCTGCGCAGATGCGGTGCTCGCCACCAATCTACCCATCCATCTGCTCATCAACAACGCGGGTTTGGCACTCCAACGAGGGCAAACTCGGCAGGGCTACGAGCTAGCGTTTGGTGTGAATCACCTCGGTCATTTCTTACTGACCCATCTCCTGCTCGGCCAAGTTATTAGCAGCGCCCCCGCTCGCATCATTAATGTCGCGAGCCGAGCACACCGAATGACCAACAATATCCCTTGGGAGCATTTGCGCGAGCCGACCCGATCACTTACAGGTACCAAAGAATATGCCGTATCAAAAGCCTGCAACATCCTCTTCACCAAAGAACTAGCCCGACGGCTTGAAGGCACGAATGTCTCCTGCTTTGGGCTTCATCCCGGGGTGGTCGCCACCGATATTTGGCGCGCCACTCCCTTCTTCATGAAACCCTTTGTGAAGTTCATTCCGATGTTGACGCCAGAGGACGGTGCAAAAACGACCCTCTTCTGCATCGAATCAGCCGAGCCGTCACAGAGTGGTCAGTATTTCGCAAACTGCCGAGTGGCTAAAACGACTCCACTTGCTTCGGATTTGGCTTTCGCCGAATACCTTTGGAAGTTCAGCGGGGTGGCCTGTGCCTAAAACCAAACAGCCTCCTTCAGAAAAAACACCACCCTCCACCCAGCACGGAGGGGCCAGGCCAAACGCAGGGCGTCCATCGGTATACACGCTGAAGGAAAAAATGGCGCTTAGGTTGCGAATTGCTGAGATACAAAAATTGTACGGTTGTTCGAGGAAAAGAGCCGTCAAAAAAATGCAGCAGCAAGGCGAGCTTCCACACTACAGTATTTCAAATATCACGCGCTACATCACACCAAAACATCTCAAGCCAAGTATTGCAAAAATGCTGGATGAGACGCCAGAAAGAATAGGCATCATTGCTGCCATTCCCCTACCCAAAGCACACCGTAGAAAATAATCGCAGCTTGAATTCTGTAACGCCTCAAGCATAGATTGTCAAAGCCACATATGTTCAAATCCCCTCAAACTAATGAGGCCGAGTATGGACACTCCTTCACCATGTATCTCCCGCCCGAAACGAATCGTTGACAAAAGCACCGGTACAGTCAAGGTGCGATTCCTAACCATACGTTACAAAGCGAACCCAGATGAGTAAGGGAAATCCTCGGCTAATCAAGCTGCCAGAGGTAAAAAACCGAACGGGCTTGGGTCGGTCATCCATCTATGGCGAGATCGCAGCTGAGCGATTCCCATCACCCATAAAAATTGGGCTCCGTTCCGTTGCGTGGATTGAATCCGAGGTGGCTGACTGGATAGAAAGAAAAATCGCAGCAACCCGGGAACATTCCGAGACTCAACAAGTATCCGCAAACCACACCAAGCCTGATCCTAAGGCTCATACGAGCACGGCGGTTGTACCTGCTACCAACAAGGCACTGGAAAGGCTGTCATCAGGAGAAGCCGAGGAATCATACGGAGTCAATGCCCGATGAGGTTCGCAACGGACGCTGCCCGCAGAGAATATGCCGAATGGCTTGATGGCTTCGCTGTATGGGAAATCATCCTGACATTAACGTTCACACAAATTAAATCGACAGGTGATCAACGTTCAGTATCAGATACCGACTCGACAAAGCGCCTTTTCATCCGTTTGATCAACCACGCCTGCTTTGGTCATGGGGCGATTACAACAGAGCATGACATCGCAAACGCGTATGTCATTAAGCGTGGCCGTGTCTGCAATTTCGAGGCCGATCTGGACGAGTGGCTGAATGCGCAGGACCGTTTACCCAGCACCACCCAGGCCAAGTGCCGGGAAGCTTAAGGCGGATCAGATGCGCACGATGCAGGCGGGAAAGGTGTTTGGCCTTGGTCATTTCGAGCGTGCCCACCTGCCCGATCCGCTGACCTACTACGCCACTGAGTTGGAGCTTCTACGGCCGGCAGGTCGACATGCCTCGGCACGCTGTCCCTTTCACGACGACCAGCACCCCAGCCTGACGG
>VERA01000038.1 GCA_018882935.1 Burkholderiaceae bacterium
CGATACATCGCTTGTTCCGGCGTTTCGCCGTGCTTGATGCCGCCTTGCGGAAATTGCCACGAATGTTCACGCACCCACTTGCCCCACCACACTTCGTTTTGGTGATTCAGCAGGATGATGCCGACGTTCGGGCGATAGCCTTCACGGTCCAGCATGTTGCACCTCGAATGGTTTGCAGGCGGCGCGTCGCGGTCGCGGCGGCGCTGAACGATTCCGCTGTGGGAAGCTGGACGGCGCTGGGGTGCTGCGATCCGCGCGGCGCAAGCCCGCGAATACTTTAGAATTGCGTTGGATTATAACCCTCTCTTTTTAAAAAATTTTTTCTCATGCGCGCCTCCCGATTTTTTATCTCCACCCTGAAAGAAGCGCCTTCTGATGCCGAGATCATCAGCCACCAGCTGATGCTGCGCGCTGGCATGATCCGGCGACTGGGCTCGGGTATTTATAACTATTTGCCAATGGGCCTGCGTGTTATCCGCAAGGTAGAGCACATCGTGCGCGAAGAGATGGATCGCGCCGGTGCCATTGAGCTGCTGATGCCGCTGGTGCAGCCCGCCGAGCTATGGCAAGAGACCGGCCGCTGGGAAAAAATGGGCCCGGAGTTACTGCGCTTGAAAGATCGCCATGGCCGGGACTACGCAATGCAGCCGACATCGGAAGAAGTAATTACCGATATCGCACGTAGCGAGATCAAGTCGTATCGCCAGTTACCCGTCAACTTCTACCATATACAGACCAAGTTTCGAGACGAGCGGCGCCCGCGTTTCGGCCTGATGCGCGGGCGAGAATTCACCATGAAGGATGCCTACTCGTTCGACCGCGATGTCGAAGGATTACAGCATTCGTACGCGTTGATGGTGGATGCTTATACCCGGATTTTTGAGCGTTTCGGTTTGCGCTTTCGCGCGGTCGCTGCTGATAACGGCGCCATTGGTGGTTCGGGCTCGCAAGAGTTTCATGTGATTGCTGATACAGGCGAAGATGCACTGGTGTATTGCCCCAGCTCTGACTATGCCGCCAATATGGAAGCGGCCGAGGCATTGCCACCGACCGCCGCGCGCGCAGCCCCAGCCCAGCCGCTCACCAAAACACCCACGCCGGGCAAAGAGCGCTGCGACGATGTAGCTGCTTTGCTAGGCCTGCCGCTGACGCAAACAGTGAAATCCATCGTGCTGTCGGTAGAAAAAGACGACGGCGCGCGCGAGATCTGGTTGCTGCTACTGCGTGGCGATCATGAGCTGAACGAGGTCAAGGCCAGCAAGTTACCCGGTATGGGCCCGTTTCGTTTTGCCAGCGAAGCTGAAATCGTCGAGCACTTCGGCTGTAAGCCCGGCTATCTCGGCGCCATTGGTACCGCCAAACCAGTCAAGGTAGTGGCTGATCGCAGCGTTGCCATCATGAGCGACTTTGTCTGTGGTGCGAATGAGGAGGGGTTTCACTACACCGGTGCGAATTGGGGTCGTGATTTGCCTGAGCCCATGGTCGCGGATATTCGCAACGTGGTGGCCGGTGATCCTTCGCCCGATGGTAAAGGCACGCTTGAGATTCAACGCGGTATTGAAGTGGGCCATGTGTTTCAGCTGGGTACGCGCTACTCGGCTGATATGAAAGCAACCTATCTCGATGAAAAAGGCCAGCCACAGCTTATGCAGATGGGTTGCTACGGTATCGGTATTACGCGCATTCTGGGTGCCGCCATTGAGC
The DNA here is from genome assembly GCA_018882935.1 of Burkholderiaceae bacterium. GTDB lineage: Bacteria > Pseudomonadota > Gammaproteobacteria > Burkholderiales > Burkholderiaceae_D > Pernthalerella. The sequence continues at coordinate 1,705 of VERA01000038.1, forward strand.
AAAATTTTGATGACAAAGGCATCATCTGGCCAGCGTCCATCGCACCATTTGAAGTCGTGCTGTGCCCGCTTGGTTACGACCGCAGCGAGGCCGTTAAAGCTGCCGCCGATGAGCTCTATGCGTCATTGCAAAAAGCAGGGATCGACGTCATTCTCGATGACCGTGGTGAGCGCCCCGGCGTTATGTTTGCCGACTGGGAGTTGATTGGTGTGCCGCATCGTGTCGTGATCGGCGAACGTGGCCTCAAAGATAGTCAGCTCGAGTACCAAGGCAGGCGCGATACCAGTGCAAGCAATGTGCCGCGCGCAGAGATGACCGAATTCTTGAAGGCCAAACTCGCCTGATCGCCATGCGCAGCAAGCGCTCGCCAACGCAGGTGGCTCGCTGGCTGATCGGTGCCTTGTTGTGCAGTGCCTGCGTGATGACGCAGGCAGGTAATCAAAAAGAAGAAGCGCTTGCCGATTCAGTGCGGCTGGCGTTATCGCGAGCGATCACCGATCCGCGTCCGCCGCAACTCAGCTTTGCCAGCGATGCAGATCGGGACGCATGGCGGCAATGGTCGGCTGTGATCTCGACCCGGCTTCAAAGTCGTATGCCCGACCCCATGGTGCGTAGTGAGTTCCTGCAAACCGTTTGGTATGAGTCGCGCCGTGCCGGTTTGGAGCCCGGGCTGGTATTGGGGCTGATTCAAGTAGAGTCTGGGTTTAGAAAATATGCGATCTCAAGTGCCGGCGCCCGCGGCTATATGCAAGTGATGCCCTTTTGGACCCGGACCATAGGCGACGGCCAGCCCGCCAAGTTGTTTCAGATGCAAGCCAATCTGCGCTATGGTTGTTCGATTTTGCGGCTCTATCTCGATATGGAAAAGGGCGATCTGTTCCTCGCGCTGGGCCGCTACAATGGGAGTCGGGGTAGGGCGGAGTATCCGAATTTGGTACGCGCGGCCTGGCGCCGCTGGCAAAACTAAGCTTTACAAACAGGCCGCTGGCGTTGTTGGTAGCGTCTCGCCGTACGTCGAGTACTGTCTTCGACGCTTTTTAGGAGCAAGTATGAAGAAGCTGATGTTTGTTGTAGCGCTGCTCTGTGCGGCACCAAGTGTGATGGCGAATTCAACGGCGACGACGCCCGCGGCCAATAAAGAGAATGCCGATTTTGTCGCAGGTAGCAAGGCGATTGGCCGGCGTGACTGGAAAGCGGCGGTGGATTCGTTCAGTAAAGCAGCGCAGAAGATGCCTGACAATGCCGACGTACAGAATAACCTCGGCTATGCGTACCGGCAGCTGGGTGATCTCGATAAATCATTTGCGTACTACAAAGAGGCGCTGCGTATCGATCCCAAGCATCGTGGTGCACATGAATATATCGGCGAGGCTTATTTGAAGGCAAAGCAGCCTGAAAAAGCCGCCGAGCATTTGGCGGCACTTGAGGGTATTTGCGGCAAAGCGTGTGAAGAGTATCGCGATTTGGCGCAGTCGATTGCGAACTACAAGAAGGCTAATCCGTAACCCTTATAACGCTAAACAGTGCGCATTGGCATCATCAAACTGCGGGTTACACGTGGTTTCAGATAATGCGAACAATCATGCGACTAAGCTTGAAACAAAAACGCCCGCAATGTTGCGGGCGTTTTTGTTCGGTCCCTGAAGCTTACTTCAAGTGGCCAGAGATGAGTTTGGTCATCTCGAACATCGAGACAGTCTTCTTGCCATTGAAAACGGCTTTCAGCTTGTCGTCGGCGTTGATGTTGCGGCGATTTACAGCGTCTTGCAGTTTGTGCTTCTTGATGTAGTCCCACACCTTCTTGGTGACATCGGTACGCGGCAATGGGTTTGCACCAATTACGGCGGCGAGTGCAGCGGAGGGGGTCATCGGTTTCATGAAGGCGGCGTTCGGCTTGCGAGTGGTGGCCTTCTTTGCTGCTTTCTTGGCGACCGCTTTTTTGGCAGGCGCTTTTTTCGCTACGACTTTCTTTGCGGCTGGCTTCTTGGCAGCGACTTTCTTTGCTGGCGCTTTCTTGGCGACCGTCTTTTTCACGGCTTTTTTCGCTGCTGGCTTTTTCGCGGCTGGCTTTTTCTTCGCTGCCGCTTTTTTGGCTGTAGCCATTGATGAACCTCCTTTACTTTCGTGGTCAGAAATTGCGCTAATCAACGCAGCGCCAATGGTCTTAGGGTTTTGTTTCAGATGCAAGTGTTTTTTAGGGGGAAGCGCGCGATTTTTCACTCTGGCGCAGAGCGAAAATCAGAGGCCATGCCGTACCCGATACGCTTTGTCGCTGCACCATACCGCCGCAACGTTAGCACCAGGCTGGGGAGCCTTGGGCCCTAGCGCAGGCCGGGTAGCATGCCTTTCATGCTGCGCATCATCTTCATCATGCCGGCGCCTTTGAATTTCTTCATCATCGATTGCATCTGATCGAATTGGCTGAGTAGCCGGTTGACTTCCTGCACCTGTACCCCGGCGCCGGTTGCGATACGGCGCTTGCGCGAGGCCTTGATCAGCTCTGGTTTGGCGCGCTCCTGCGGTGTCATGGCGTTGATGATGCCCTCCATGCGGCGCACTTGTTTTTCAGCTTGACCCATATTGGCGCTGGCCGCTGCTTGCTGCAGCTGCGACGGTAGCTTATCCATCAGACCAGATAGCCCACCCATTTTCTTCATTTGCGAAATTTGCGCCTTGAAGTCGTTCAGGTCGAACTTGCCACCGACCTTGATTTTCTGGGCGAGGTCTTGTGCCGCGGCGATATCAACGCCTTTTTTGGCTTCCTCGACCAGCGCCAGAATGTCGCCCATGCCAAGTATGCGGTTGGCCATGCGGGCTGGATCAAAGGCTTCCAGTCCATCGAGCTTCTCGGCAACGCCCGCAAATTTGATCGGCTTGCCGGTGATATGTCGCACCGATAGTGCGGCGCCGCCACGCGCGTCACCATCCAGCTTGGTGAGCACGATACCGGTTAGCGGCAGTGCTTCATTGAAGGCACGTGCGGTGTTGATCGCATCTTGGCCGAGCATGGCGTCAACGACGAAGAGTGTCTCGATCGGTTTGACTGCTGCATGCAGCGCGCTGATCTCGGCCATCATCATCTCATCAATGCCAAGCCGGCCAGCAGTATCAATCAGCAGCACTTCATGGTGGTGTTTCTTCGCCCAGTCCACCGCCGCGAGCGCGATATCCACCGGTTTTTGTGATGACTGAGAGGGAAAAAAGTCAGCGCCCACTTGTGCGGTAACGGTTTCCAGCTGACCAATAGCAGCTGGTCGGTAGACGTCGGTTGAGACGGTGAGGACTTTTTTCTTTTTCTGTTCTTGCAGATATTTGGCGAGCTTGCCGACGGTGGTGGTTTTACCTGCACCCTGCAGACCTGCCATCAAGATAATGGCCGGTGGCTGGGTCGCGAAAGAGAGTTGCGCCGCGTCGGGGCCAAGGTCGGCGCCCATCAGTTTCGCGAGTTCGTCATGAACCACGCCCACCAGCGCCTGCCCGGGAGTGAGTGATCCGATCACCTCTTCGCCCAGTGCTTTTTCTTTGACGCGTGCGATGAAGTCACGTACCGCAGGTAGCGCGACATCTGCCTCTAACAAAGCGAGCCTGACTTCGCGCAGCATGTCTGCCGTGTTGGACTCGGTGAGCCGCGCCTCGCCCCGCATGGTCTTGACGACCTTGGACAGGCGCTGAGTAAGATTATTGAGCATGTGGGTGGTGAATATCGAGTCAGCGCCGCAACTTCAAACACATACAATCTGCATAGCGATCGCAACACATAAGAAAAAAATCAAAATGCACACGGGCAGCAAACAGCGATCATTAAAAGCAAACTGCGCGCAGCGAATTTACAGATTTTACCCTAGCGAAAGCAAGGATCGTTTAACGCCTTGGTGTACACTCGACTGATGGAAATCGTCGTCAATCAGGCCGCAACGCTGCCGACGCTGAGGCGCATGCTGGCTCTGAATACACATCGACCGTGGCGGCTGATCAGCGTTGGGCGGGCATTGTCGTGAAATATTTGTTGTGGGCAGTACTGCTCTACCTTGCATGGCGTTGGTACCTGAGCAAGAAGTCGTCCGCCACCTCTGATGCTGCCTCCGAAACACCGTCTGCAGCAAGTGGCGCACCGGCTGAGCCTGGCAAATCTGCCGAGCAGATGGTGGCCTGCGCTCAGTGCGGCATACATCTTCCCTGGTCCGAATCAGTTGCAGGCGCGGGTGAGCTGCGTTACTGCAGCGATGAGCACCGTTTACGTCATTCCGAGCGTTAATTAGAGCGACTGTTGCATTCCCCACGAATCGGGTGCGCCGAGGATGCTATTCGCTTAACCTTGCGGGCTTTGCTTTTACCGTTGGCGGTACTGTGCGCACTTGCTCGAATTCCTTGCTGCATGCTCCGAGTTTTCGCCTGATAGGCGAGGCACCGTGCATGCGCGCATTGCGCGAGCAAATTATGCGGATCGCCGATAGCGATGCAGCAGTCGCGATCGTGGGTGAGTCCGGTAGTGGCAAGGAGCTGGCGGCGCGCGATTTGCATGCGCACAGCCGGCGCGGCGCGCACCCGTTTATCGCGGTCAACTGCGGCGCCATACCTGAGGCGCTGATGGAATCAGAATTCTTCGGGCATCGGCGCGGCGCATTCACTGGTGCTCATGAAGAGCGCAGCGGGTTTTTTCAGGCTGCGCACAACGGTACCTTGTTTCTTGACGAGGTCGCTGAGTTACCGCCATCCATGCAAGTGAAGTTGCTACGCGCGCTGCAAGAGCGCAGTGTGCGCAAGCTCGGCGGTCAGCGTGAGGAGCCTGTCGATGTGCGTATTGTGTCGGCGACCAATCGTGACCTGTCGGACGCTGTGCGGCGCGGCGAGTTTCGTCAGGATTTATATTACCGTTTGCAAGTGATCGAGCTACGCATGCCGCCATTGCGGGATCGCCGAGAGGATATTCCTCTGCTGAGCGAAACCATATTGCACCGCTTGGCCAGGTCGCGTCAGCCTGAACTGTCGGCTGATGCCACCGCGCAGCTCTGCGCCTACGATTTTCCGGGTAACGTGCGTGAGCTGGAAAACATTCTTGAGCGAGCGCTGGCGATGGCGCCGGATCAGACGATTGAAGCGGCAGATCTTCAGTTCGAGCCGGCGCTGCAGCGGCCGGCGAGTGCGGGGGCAGGTGTTCGTGATGGGCATGCCAGTGACGCCTTGCCGCTGCACTTGCCAGCGTATTTGCGCGGGGTAGAACAAGCGCTGCTCAGGCGCGCTTTACGCCAGGCGCGTTTTCAGCGCACGCAGGCCGCGCAGCTGCTTGGGATAAGCTTGCGGCAGTTGAGATACCGCATGCAACGATTGTCTATTGATGAGTACGATTGAGCCACCCTACGCGATTGACCCTAGCGGCTGGGCGAGTCGCGCACGGCGCGCGGCATGTCCGAATTTTGATGCGCGCCCGGAAGGCAGCGTGATTCGGTTGCTCGTGGTGCACAACATCAGCTTGCCGCCCGGTGAGTATGGTGGGCAGTTTATCGAAGACTTGTTCGCTAACCGGCTCGATTGCGACGCGCATCCCTATTTTGCGCAATTACGCGGGCTGCGTGTTTCATCACATTTTTTGATCCGGCGTGATGGCGAGGTGGTGCAGTTCGTCTCAACGCTTGATCGCGCGTGGCACGCCGGGGTATCGCGCTTTAATGGCCACGAGCGCTGCAATGATTTCTCGGTAGGCGTTGAACTTGAGGGTACCGATATCGATCCGTATTGCGATGCGCAATATGCAAGCTTGGTGACGCTGACCGACGCGCTTTTGCATGCGCATCCGATTACCGATGTGTGTGGTCACCAGCATATTTCGCCTGATCGGAAGACCGATCCCGGTCCCAGCTTCGACTGGACGCATTTCCGTAGTGCGCTCGCGGCGCTGCAAAATGCGGCGCCAGCCGACCCCTTGAAACTAGCCAAGATGGTAAGTTTTCCTATCTGATTTGGTCTAAAAACCGGTTGCAACCGGACCGCTTGAGCACTACAATTAGTACCTGCTAACCACTTATCCACTAGATGTAGTGGCCAAGCGTTCCAACTGATCCGACCAAGCATCACAAGTGCGGCCGCTGTTTTTCGGAACATTCCGATCGAAATCGGGATTGGTCGGAGCCCACCGGCAGTCACTATTTGTCCCGTTTGCGCTCGCATTCTCAGAATGCATGAAGCAAGTTGGTAAAAAATTCGATAACAGTGTCGGGATCTCACCCGGCATAGCTCAAACAACCGGATCGTCGAATCCGGCGTTTTTTCAGGAGGCGCAGTGCTTACTACCCAGGAAACTACCGGCAAGGCATTGCCCGAGCTCGTGCCCGTCGCGCCGGCGCTAGCGCCTTCAACGCCTGCCCACACCGCAGCGCTTTCCGAGTACCGCATCATCCGGCGCAATGGCGCCGTGGTCGGCTTCGAGCCCTCCAAGATTTCGATCGCGATGACCAAGGCTTTTCTGGCGGTGAATGGTGGTCAGGGCGCAGCCTCGGCGCGCGTGCGTGAACTGGTCGAGCAACTCACGCAGGGCGTGGTGGGTGCGCTGATGCGTCGTCAGCCAGCGGGCGGCACCTTCCATATTGAAGATATTCAAGATCAGGTTGAGCTGGCGCTGATGCGCTCTGGTGAGCACGATGTCGCGCGCGCTTATGTGCTGTATCGCGCCAAGCGGCAGGAAGAGCGTGCGCAGCAGCAGCAAGCCAAGGGTTCTAGCGAGCCGCAAGCCGGCGCCATGCATATCGATATCGATGGTCAGCGTGTTCCGCTCGATCACGACAAGCTGAAAAAAATGATCAGCGCGGCCTGCATCGGCTTGGAGCAGCACGTTGATGCTGAGGCGATTCTGAACGAGACCGTGCGCAACCTGTACGACGGTGTGCCGGTCGAAGAGCTGTACAAGTCCGCTATTTTGGCGGCGCGTGCGCTGATGGAAAAAGACCCTGCCTATAGCCAGGTCACCGCGCGTCTGCTGATGCACACCATTCGCAAAGAGGTATTTGGCCGTGAGGTGGCGCAAGCGGATGCGGGCGAGGCCTATATCGATTACTTCCCGCGCTTCATCAAGCGCGGCGTGGAAGCCGAGCTGCTCGACGCCAAGCTGGCACAGTTTGATTTGCCCAAGCTCGCCGCAGCGCTGTTGCCGGAGCGTGATCTGCAGTTCGGTTATCTTGGTCTGCAGACACTGTACGACCGCTACTTCCTGCATGTGCAGGGTACTCGCATTGAAATGCCGCAGGCATTTTATATGCGCGTGGCGATGGGCTTGGCGCTGAACGAGATTGATCGTGAGGCGCGCGCGATCGAGTTCTACAACTTGTTATCGAGCTTCGATTTCATGAGCTCGACACCAACCCTATTCAATTCAGGCACGCAGCGCTCGCAGCTCTCCTCTTGCTACCTGACCACGGTGGCAGACGACCTTGACGGTATTTACGAGGCAATCAAAGAAAACGCACTGCTCGCCAAGTACGCGGGTGGTCTGGGCAATGACTGGACGCCGGTGCGTGCGCTTGGTGCCCACATCAAAGGTACCAATGGCAAGTCGCAGGGCGTGGTGCCGTTCCTGAAAGTGGTGAACGACACTGCGGTTGCGGTCAACCAAGGTGGCAAGCGCAAGGGTGCGGTCTGCGCTTACCTCGAAACCTGGCATATGGATATCGAGGAATTCCTCGATCTGCGCAAGAACACTGGCGACGATCGCCGCCGCACACACGATATGAACACCGCGAACTGGATTCCGGATCTGTTCATGAAGCGCGTGATGGAAAAAGGCGAGTGGACACTGTTCTCGCCTTCCGATGTGCCGGATCTGCACGACCTGTACGGCAAGAAATTCGAAGAAGCTTATTTGCGCTACGAGGCGCGCTGTGCCTCGGGCGAAATGAAGCTGTTCAAAAAAGTGCAGGCCAATGACCTGTGGCGCAAAATGCTCTCGATGCTGTTCGAGACCGGGCACCCGTGGATCACCTTCAAAGATCCGTGCAACATCCGCTCACCGCAGCAGCACGTGGGCGTAGTGCACAGCTCGAATCTTTGTACCGAGATCACACTGAACACCAATGAGACCGAGATCGCTGTCTGCAACCTCGGCTCGGTGAATCTGCCGGCGCACATGAAAGACGGCAAGCTCGATCACGAGAAGCTGCAGCGCACGATTCGTATTGCAATGCGCATGCTCGACAACGTAATCGACATCAACTACTACTCAGTCAAGAAGGCGCGCGACTCCAACCTGCGTCATCGTCCGGTGGGTATGGGCATCATGGGCTTCCAGGATTGCCTGCATGTGATGCGCGTGCCTTATGCATCGAAAGAGGCGGTCGAGTTCGCCGATCGTTCGATGGAAGCGGTCTGCTACTACGCGTACATGGCGTCGACCGAGTTGGCTGAAGAGCGCGGCACTTACAGCTCTTACCGTGGCTCATTGTGGGATCGCGGCATCCTGCCACAAGACTCGCTGAAGCTGCTGGCGCAGGAGCGTGGTGGTTATCTCGAGGTTGACACTACCGAGACCATGGACTGGCCAGCGCTGCGCGCGCGTATCAAGCAGCACGGCATGCGCAACTCCAATTGCGTGGCGATTGCGCCGACCGCGACTATCTCGAACATCATTGGTGTCTCGGCCTGTATCGAGCCGACTTACCAAAACTTGTACGTCAAGTCGAATCTGTCCGGCGAATTCACCGACATCAATGAATATTTGGTGCGCGACCTGAAAGCCAGCGGGCTGTGGGACGAAGTGATGGTCGCTGATCTCAAGTACTTCGACGGCAGTCTCGCGCGTATCGATCGCATTCCGGAAGATCTGCGCGCGCTGTACGCCACCGCGTTTGAGGTAGATCCGAGTTGGTTGGTGGAGGCTGCATCGCGTCGCCAGAAGTGGATCGATCAGGCGCAGTCGCTCAACATCTACATGGCCGGCGCCTCCGGCAAGCGGTTGGATGAGACTTACAAACTAGCCTGGCTGCGCGGCCTGAAGACCACGTACTACCTGCGCACTATGGCCGCGACGCATGTCGAGAAATCCACCACCAAAGCGGGTGCACTGAACGCAGTCTCGGCTGACTTGCCAGTGGCTGCGGTTGCCGCTGCGGCCGATGGCGCTGCTTGCTACTTGCGACCCGGTGATCCCGGTTTCGATGAGTGCGAGGCTTGCCAGTAAACATCGCACGGCTTGAGTCATCAGAGCTTGCTCAAGCCGTCGCGATAAAAAGAATTTATCCTTAACAAAATACGCATCAAAAGGAATACCACATGCTCTCTTGGGATGACGAACCCGCGGCAGTAGCACCGCGCCCGCCACAATCCGCACCTCGCTTGCAAGCAGTGCCTACGCCGCCGTTTGCGCCATTGGCTGATGCTGCGCTCGACCCCGGCATCCTCGCGCGCACCGAATCTCGCGCAGATGCCAATACCCGCGTAAACGCCGTCGATAAACGCATCATCAACGGACAGACCGATGTCAACCAGTTGGTGCCGTTCAAGTACAAGTGGGCGTGGGACAAATACCTGGCGGGCTGCGCTAATCACTGGATGCCCCAGGAAATCAACATGCAGCGCGATATCGAGCTGTGGAAGAACCCGAACGGCCTGACCGAGGATGAGCGTCGCTTGGTGAAGCGTAACCTCGGCTTTTTCGTGACGGCCGACTCGCTCGCCGCCAACAATATCGTGCTGGGTACGTATCGCTTCATTACAGCGCCGGAGTGCCGGCAGTACTTGCTGCGTCAGGCCTTTGAAGAGGCCATCCACACCCACGCCTATCAGTACATCGTGGAGTCGCTGGGCCTGGACGAGGGCGAGATCTTCAATGCGTACCACGAGGTCAAGTCGATCCGCGATAAGGATGAGTTCCTGATCCCGTTCATCGACACCCTAACTAACCCCACGTTCCAAACCGGCACGCCCGAGGCCGACCAGCAGCTGCTGAAGTCGCTGATTGTGTTTGCCTGCATGATGGAAGGCCTGTTCTTCTACGTTGGTTTTACCCAGATCCTGGCGCTGGGCCGTCAGAACAAGATGGTGGGCGCTGCCGAGCAGTACCAGTACATCCTGCGCGACGAGTCGATGCACTGCAATTTCGGGATCGACCTGATCAACACCATCAAGCTCGAGAACCCGCACCTCTGGACACCCAGCTTCAAAGAAGAGATCCGCGCATTATTTCTCAAGGCGGTGGAGTTGGAATATCGCTATGCCGAGGATACAATGCCGCGGGGTGTGTTGGGGTTGAACGCCCCTATGTTCAAGAGCTATCTGCGTTTCATCGCTAATCGGCGTGCGATGCAGATTGGTCTGGAGCCTTTGTTTGAGCAGGAAGAAAATCCGTTCCCTTGGATGAGCGAGATGATCGATCTGAAGAAGGAGCGTAATTTCTTTGAGACCCGCGTGATCGAGTACCAGACGGGCGGTGCGCTGAGCTGGGATTGATCGCGTTGTAACCGGCGTTTTTTGGTTGATGTGGGCCTGCCGGCCCGCTTAGCCGAAGGAGCTGAACTGCTGCATCCCTGAAGTGATGCTGCAGCTCAGCTGCTGCCGTATTCATTAGCGCAAGCGGCGCGTACTGCTTGTGCCGATGAATAATCCGACCCCGCATGTTGCTCGGTCGGGTTTTAACCTTGTACCTGAGTGATAGCGATCACGTGAAGGAGAAAGTCATGGCAACAGCGAAGAAAAAAGCAGCAGCCAAAAAGAAGCCGGCGGCCAAGAAAAAGGTCGTCGCTAAAAAAGCCGCCGCTAAGAAAAAACCCGTAGTGAAGAAAGCAGTCAAAAAAGTCACCAAGAAAGCCGCAGTCAAGAAGGTAGCGAAAAAAGCAGCCAAGAAGTCCACGGCTAAAAAAGCAGTCAAGAAAGTTGCGAAAAAAGTTGCGAAAAAAGCGGCAAAGAAGCCAGTCGCTAAAAAAGCAGTGAAAAAGGCGGTCAAGAAAGTCGCCAAGAAAGTCACCAAAAAAGTAGCGAAGAAGCCGGTCGCGAAAAAAGCAGCTGCGAAAAAAGCAGTCGCGAAGAAGAAAGTGGTAGCCAAGAAGGTGGTCAAGCAAACGGCGAAGAAGCCGGTTGCCAAGAAAGCGGCACCGAAGGCAGCACCGAAAAAAGCTGCGCCGAAAGCGGCTCCAAAGGCGGCACCAAAAGCAGCAGCACCGAAGAAAGCAGCGCCGAAGAAGCCGGCGGTAGTCGCCAAACCCGCAGCGCCAGCATCCGCTCCGGCACCTGCGCCAGCAGCGGCACCAGCAGCAACGGCACCGGCAGCACCTGCAACCACGGTACTGAGCCCGGCAGCTGCCTGGCCGTTTCCAACCGGCCTGCGCCCTTAAGCGACTGCGGCTCGGGGCCCACAGCGGGCGCGAGCGAAAACACCGCTGCTGGCTATCAGGCTGCAGCGGTTTTTTTTCGGTTCAAGCCATGCGCGGATTTGGGCACAATCGTGTTTATCGAGCGACCCGGCAGGCCGGTGTACTCATCAGTGCTGTACGTTGTGCGTTTTACCAGCGATAAAGGATCAACGTGCTGTCTTCGATCTTCAACCTGATCATCGATACCGTCGCCGCTATTGTCGCGGGTCTGATGCTGTTCCGGTTCTGGATGCAAGTGGTGCGGGTTCGGCCACCGTTTTCGCTGGGACAATTTGTTTTTCGCTTGACCGATTGGCTGGTGCTGCCCTTGCGGCGCGCATTGCCAGGTGTGGGCGGTCAAGATTGGGCCAGCCTGATTGGTGCGTGCCTGGTGACTCTTGCAGCGATAGGCATACAGCTGGGGGTGCGCTCTGCGTTTGCGCTTGAGCCTTGGCTACTGCTGTCGCTGCTATCGCTAGTGCATGCGATCGCTTATGGATTTATCGGGCTGATTATCCTTGAGGTGATTCTGAGTTGGGTCAACCCCTACGCGCCAATTGCGCCCACCGTACGCGCGCTCACCGATCCATTGTTGCAACCGTTTCGTCGTCTGTTGCCCGCGATCTCGGGGATCGATCTGTCGCCGATTCTCGCCTTCCTCGCGCTACGCATACTGGTGTTCGTTGTCGAGAACCTGGTCTACGCCATCTATTAAAGGCCGTAAACCAAAGCCCTTGCCCTTGGTGCCCGCCACCTGCGGTATCGCAGGCCTTGGTTCGTTAATTGGGGCTGATCAGTAGCGGTAACCAAACTCGCGCTCGAAGCGTGCGCCGATCTCGTCAGCGCTCGGCGCATGATTTTGCCCGCCTTGACTTTCGATTTTGATCGCGCCCATCAAGGAAGCCAGACGGCCAATCGTCATCCAGTCCATGCCATGCGTCAGCCCGTACAGCATGCCAGCGCGGAACGCATCACCACAGCCGGTGGGGTCGATTACCTGATCGGTTTTTACTACCGGAATATCGTAGCGCGCCTCTGCAGTGAAAATTTCTGCGCCCTGCTCACCGCGCGTCACCACCAGCGCAGATACCCGCTCGGCGATTTCGGGCAAGGTGAGTGCGGTGCGCTCGGTCAGTAATTCGGCCTCGTAATCATTAACGGCGACATAGGTCGCCATCTCGATAAACTGCTTCAATTCTTCGCCGCTGAACATCGGCAGACCTTGGCCAGGGTCGAAGATGAAGGGAATGCCGTGTGATGCGCAATCGCGCGCGTGTTCGATCATGCCGTCGCGCCCATCAGGCGCAATGATCGCCAGTGCCACGCTACCCGCATCGTTGACCTTGTTATGGTGCGAATTCGACATCGCACCGGGATGAAACGCGGTAATCTGATTATTCGCTTCGTCGGTAGTGATGAAAGCTTGCGCTGTGTAAGCGTCTTGGTAAGAGCGAATGCAGCGCGTGCTGATACCGAGCTTGTTGAGGCGATCGAGGTAAGGCGCGCCATCCTGCCCGAGGGTGGCCATGATCAGCGGATCGCCATTCAGCAGCTTCAAGTTATAAGCGATATTGCCGGCACAGCCACCGTACTCACGGCGAATGCCGGGAACCAGGAACGCGACATTTATTTTGTGTAGTTGATCCGCGAGCAGCGCCTCAGAGAAACGGCCGTGGAACGACATGATGGTGTCAAACGCGAGCGAGCCGCAGATCAAAGAAGTCATAATGAAAAACTCAAGGGTAGAAAATACTGACAGCAAAGCCGGCAGGTGGCTCACCACTCAGTGTGAGGGGTAATCGAATCTCGCGCTCGGAGCGCGGCGGCATACCTTCGCGCTGCTCATTCGCCGATACATAGCTATCTGCCATGAATACTTTGCGCACCAGTAGCGTTCCATCGGTATCACGCAGAGCAAGCTCGAGCGCAGGCCAGGTTTGCACCGTGTCCGAGGTGTTTTGGAGCAGCGCGACCAGGTTCATGCGCAGCGCTGGTTCGGCGCCATTAGCCGCAGGCTGGTTGGCAGATTCCGGTGGTGGCGCTTGCTCAAGACGGCTGGCGCTAACAGATAGCTGCTCCAGATTGAGCGGCAGCTTGATCTCGCAATGCAGGCGCACACAAGCAGCACGTAGCCATTGACCTGCTTGCGGTGAGCGCGCCGCAATCTCGTTGCGAAACAGCCAGCCAAGTTGCGCGATCAGTGCGATGACGAGCAGCGGGATTCCGATCCAGAGCAATACGCGCCAGCGGCCACGTTCACGCTGATCCTGCTGCGCGCGTTGTACAAAGACCGGTGGCGCTGCTGCGAACGTGTCGGTATCTTGCTGAGAGTCAGCAGCCGTTTTGGCTGATAGTTGATGTATTGAGGATGCGCCAGCGGTATCTTCAGTGAACTCGGTCTGGTGCGTGCCTTCGGGCGCAGCCCATGGTTTGCTTTGCAGATCAGCGATCGCACGCGACAGCGCATCAAGCTCTTCCTGCATGTTCGATGCGCCAGCATTGGCGCTATGCGCGGATGCGTCCACATCAAAAAGCGTCATCCGATTCGATAAATCATGCGCATCAGCGGACGCGGCGGGCGGACGCGACGCAGCTGACGCTACACCAGCCTCACCAGTGTGCTCGAACACGGTATCAATACCGTTGAATACCTCGCGACAGGCGCCGCATCTTACTTTTCCATCGCGCAGCTCAAGCTGCGCCAGCGTCACGCGAAACTGCGTACCGCAGTGAGGGCATTGGGTCGCTAGTTGCTCCATCTTTTTTATTCCTTGCGACCCGCCAGCGCGACCCAGCCCTCACGTTCAGCTGCAACCGAGAGGGCAATGTAAGGCGCATAGCTGGCGATCAGCTCATCTGCCTGGCGGGCCAGTATGCCTGACAGTACCACGGCGCCCCCCTGCGCGACGCGACTGGCCAGCATAGGCGCCATGAGCTTGAGCGGGCCGGAGAGAATATTCGCCGCCACGATGTCGTAGCGCGTGCTTGCGCGAGCCAGCGCGTAGTCGCTCGGCACAAACCAGCGCACCTCATCGCACTGGTTGCGCTTCGCATTGTCGTGCGCAGCGCTAATCGCTTGCGGATCGATATCGACACCGTCGACACTGTCCGCACCTAATTTGCGTGCCAGAATCGCCAGAATGCCGGAGCCGCAGCCATAGTCGAGCACGCTGCAGCCTGCCTCTACATGCTGCTCCAGCCACTCCATGCACAGACGCGTCGTGGGGTGGCTACCGGTACCAAAAGCCAGACCCGGATCAAGCTCAAGCACCAATGCATCGGGAACAGGCGCGGCATGCCAGCTGGGTACGACCCAGATGTTGCGTCCAATCGGAATCGGATCAAACTGTGCTTGCGTTACCCGCACCCAATCCTGTTCCGCGACCGAGCGCAGCGAGAAGCTGAGCTGATCAATATCTGCGCACTGGGCCTTGGCTTTGTTGACCAACGCCGAGTGATCGGTATCGGCCTCGGTCAGCGCAACGATGCGGCTACGCTCCCAGGCGTGTGCGGATGGCTCCATACCGGGTTCACCGAAGAGAGGCTGCTCTGCTTCGGTGCCTAAATCAGCATCTTCAACCGATACCGATAAGGCCCCGGCCTCGATCAGTGCGTCCGAGACCTGCTCGGCTTGCGCTCGCGGCAACTCGATCACGATCTCGGTCCAGCTCATCTTGGCTACTTCTTGTTGGCGAGCTTTTGTTCGAGGTAGTGAATATTGGTACCCCCCTCGATGAAGCGTCCGTCTACCATCAGCTCGCGGTGTAACGGAATATTGGTCAGGATGCCCTCAACCACCATCTCCGATAATGCGATTTGCATGCGCTTGATCGCCTGCTCACGGGTGATGCCGAATGAGATGACCTTGCCCACCATCGAGTCATAGTTTGGCGGAACAAAGTAGCCCGCGTAGGCATGCGAGTCGACGCGGATACCCGGCCCGCCGGGTGCGTGCCAGGCGGTAATGCGGCCGGGTGAAGGCGTGAACTTGAACGGATCTTCCGCGTTAATACGGCACTCGATCGAGTGACCCTTCAGCACAATGTCACGCTGCTTGAAGCGCAGCCGCTCGCCGGCAGCAATACGAATCTGCTCTTGAACCAGATCGATACCAGTGATCATTTCGGTGACCGGGTGTTCGACCTGAATACGGGTATTCATTTCAATGAAATAGAACTCACCGTTTTCATACAAGAATTCGAAGGTGCCGGCACCGCGGTAGCCGATCTTGCGGCAGGCATCGGCGCAGCGATCGCCGATTTTTTCTATCAGTTTGCGCGGAATGCCGGGCGCGGGCGCCTCTTCGATAACCTTCTGATGGCGCCGCTGCATTGAGCAGTCACGCTCACCGAGCCAGACCGCATTCTTGAATTCATCTGCAAGAATCTGGATTTCCACGTGCCGCGGGTTTTCCAGATACTTCTCCATGTACACCTCAGGATTGCCGAAGGCGGTGCCGGCTTCGGTCTTGGTCATGGTGACCGCGTTCAGCAGCGCTGCCTCAGTGTGCACCACCCGCATACCACGCCCGCCGCCGCCGCCTGCTGCCTTGATGATCACCGGGTAGCCAATGCGGCGCGCGGTTTGCACGATGATTTTCGGATCATCCGGCAGCGCACCCTCGGAGCCGGGAACGCACGGCACCCCGGCTTTGATCATGGCTTGTTTTGCAGAGACCTTGTCGCCCATCATGCGGATCGAGTCCGAGCGCGGCCCGATGAACACGAAACCGGACTGCTCGACCCGCTCGGCGAAGTCGGCGTTCTCCGACAGAAAACCGTACCCCGGGTGAATCGCCTCGGCATCAGTCACCTCGGCGGCGCTGATGATGGCAGGCATAGAGAGATAACTTTGGGCCGACGGTGGTGGCCCGATACAAACCGATTCATCAGCCAGCTTGACGTACTTCGCCTCGCGGTCAGCTTCCGAGTGCACCACAACGGTTTTGATACCCATCTCGCGACAGGCGCGTTGTATGCGTAAGGCGATCTCTCCCCTATTCGCGATCAGTATTTTTTCAAACATAATTCATGAAGCTTTCGGCATCAGTGAGAGGGCGCTTCATTCGATGATGAACAGCGGCTGACCAAATTCGACCGCTTGGCCGTTTTCCACCAAGATTTGACGGATAGTGCCGCTGGCATCGGCATCAATTTCATTCAGCAGTTTCATCGCCTCGATGATGCACAGCGTATCGCCTTCCTTGACGACTGAGCCGATATCGACAAACGCAGGTGCGCCTGGCGCGGAGGCGCGGTAGAAGGTGCCGACCATCGGCGACTTGACAATGTGCCCCGCAGGCGCGGCTTCGGCTGGCGCTACGGGCGCTGCAGCCTGCGGTGCCGCTGCAGGCGCGTGGGCTGGTGCTGTGGGCGCTGGCAAATTAGCCGATGGCATCATCACTACTTGGTTTTGCGCGGCCGGTGCGGCGCTTTTGACGATGCGAACCTTGCTCTCACCTTCGGTGACCTCAAGTTCGGAGATATCGGACTCGGCCACCAAATCAATCAGGGTCTTGAGTTTTCTGAGATCCATGGGTGTTATGTGCTGGGTTAATGAGATTCGGTAGGGTGCGCGAAGCGCGCTACCAAACTGGTTTAGGGTGAGCTACAGACCGTTCAGCGCGTGATCGATCGCGTATCGGTAGCCGTGGGTACCCAAGCCGCAAACGACGCCTGCCGCTAGCTCGGATAAATAAGAGTGATGCCGAAAATCTTCACGACGATGAATATTCGAAATATGCACCTCAATGAACGGAATGCCTACGCCGGCTAGCGCGTCTCGCAACGCGACGCTGGTGTGCGTCAGTCCGCCGGGGTTGATCACGATGCTGTCGATGGACTCGTTGCGTGCTGCATGGATACGATCGATCAGCTCACCCTCATGGTTGCTTTGAAACACGCTCAGTGTTGCCCCCGCCTTTTGCGCCTGCGCAATCGCCTCGCGCTCTATCTCGGCGAGTGTGGTCGAACCGTACACCTCGGGCTCACGCGTGCCGAGCAGATTAAGGTTGGGTCCGTTAATGAGGAGCAGATGTTTTGCCATCGAAAAAGCTGCAATTTGGCGAAGAAGACTGCATTTTCCTGCAAATTGACGCCCAATGGCAAGAACAAACGCTGCTGATGTCTATAACCGACAGCTACAGGGATGATAAATCGGTCCGAACTTGCTGCATGTCCAAGCGTCCCATGTAGCTCTTGCGAACACTGCCGTCGGCGCCGATCAGTAGCGTGAAGGGCAGCCCGCCCGATTCATTGCCGAATTGCTTGGACAGCTCGCTGCCCTCAAGGCCACCTAGCAGCAGTGGGTAGGTAATCTGGTGTTTCTCCGCAAATTCGCGGATGTTAGATGGTGAATCAATGCCAATGCCTACAACTTGCACGTTTTTGCTGCCGAAATCATTTTGCAGAGCAACCAACTCGGGCATCTCCGATACGCAAGGCGGGCACCAGGTTGCCCAAAAATTCAGCACCAATACCTTGCCTTGCCATTCCGACATCTTGCGCTGCTTGCCGGCGCTATCTTTCATCGAGACCTGCATCAAGGCCGCCACGGCGGTATCGGCTGGCGCAGAAGGCTGTAGGCGTTTTACGCCAAAATAAATGCCGATTCCGGTAAATAAGGCGGCGATAACGACAAAAGCGGTAATTTTCTTCAACTTTGAGCCCCCTCGGCCAGCACTGCCCGTAGCCCGGCAAGGTCGGCTCGGTCGCCGAACTTGCGGCTGGCGCCGCGCAAATCGTCGCGATCATACAGGGATAGATGAATACCTTCATGCTTCCACATGAAAGATAGGGTCTCTACCGTCCGGTCCGGGTAGCGGAAATGGCTGGACTCGGACACTTCGTAGGCAATATTCGCGTTCAACAAGTAGACAGCGACATCCTTGGTGTTATCCGTAAACAGCAGCAGATGAATGTCGGAGTGCTCGCCCGCTGTGCCGTTGAGTACAGCGCCGATCAGCCATGGCGAGAAATCGGCCAGCTTTTCCATCCACTCCAGTGCGATCAAGCGCAGCGACTGCAGTCGCTGCGGCTGCGAGTCACCCAAGAATAGGGCTTGATACTCGCGCACTTGTGCCTCGACCTGCGCGTTATCCGGCAACACATCGCCGCGAATTTTCTGATTTCCGATGATCAGTTTTGCTGCTTTACGTTTGGCGCTGGCGTAGTCAGCGCCATCTTCGGCAATCATGCGCGCCGCTGCGGCGGCAATTTCGGCGCGCAAATGCTCGGCATCACTCGGTGTGTAGATGGGCATAGAGAAGCAGAACTCATTCTGTCGGTCGGGTGGTGCGGCTGGCCGGGGCATCGCATTCATGCCAAAAATGGTGCCAGTAAGTTTGCTGCAGACGCCAATAGCTTACACAGCCGGTCGGGTAAAATCGCGCATTCTCGATGCGCCTGCGCGAAACAGATTCTATATGCACATTCACATCCTCGGCATATGCGGCACCTTCATGGGGGGTCTCGCGGTGCTGGCCAAAGAAGCCGGTTATAAAGTCACTGGCTGCGATGCCAATGTTTACCCGCCGATGAGTACGCAGTTGCGCGCCCAAGGGATAGAGCTGATCGAGGGCTTTGGCCCGCATCAGATCAGTCTGCAGCCCGATATGTTTGTGGTCGGTAATGTCGTCTCGCGCGGTAACCCGCTGATGGAAGCGATCATGAACCGCGGCCTGCCCTACACGTCAGGGCCGCAGTGGTTGGGTGAACATATTTTGCGCGACAGGTGGGTGTTGTCGGTGGCGGGTACACATGGCAAAACCACCACCGCGTCGATGCTGGCATGGATACTCGAAGACGCAGGTTATCAGCCGGGTTTTCTTATCGGTGGCGTGCCGATGAATTTCGGTATCTCCGCGCGGCTTGGTGGTGCTGGCGGTGACGGTGCTTCTTTTTTCGTGATCGAGGCCGATGAGTACGACACGGCATTCTTCGACAAGCGCAGCAAGTTTGTTCACTATCGTTCACGCACCGCGATTTTGAATAATCTTGAGTATGACCACGCCGATATTTTTCCTGACTTGGCGGCAATCGAGACACAGTTTCATCACCTGGTGCGCAGCATGCCTTCGAGCGCGCGGCTGATCGTCAACGGTGGCGAAGCGGCGCTGCGTCGTGTGATCGAGCGTGGTTGCTGGAGCGAAGTGGAGTGGTTCAATGCTGATCAAGGCTGGCAAATGATCGAGCATGGTGAAGACCGCTTCGATATCCTGCACCAGGGAGAGCGCGTTGGTGCGCTGCGCTGGACCCTCAGCGGTACGCACAACCGTTGGAATGCAATTGCAGCGATTGCGGCTGCGCGCCATGTCGGTGTGCCGCCATCACAGGCGATTGTTTCGCTGGCCTCATTTGAAAACGTCAAGCGACGCATGGAGACACGCGGTGTCGTCAACGGCGTTACCGTCATTGATGACTTCGCGCACCATCCCACCGCGATCGCTACCACCGTGGGTGGCTTGCGGCGCAAGCTCGGCAAGGCGCGCATTCTTGCAGTACTCGAACCGCGCTCCAACACCATGAAGCTCGGCACCATGAAAGACGCACTGCCCGGCAGCTTGGCTGAGGCGGATCTGGTGTTTGGTTATGGTGCCAAAGGCGACGGCAAGGATGCGCTCGGCTGGGATCTGGCTGCTGCGCTCTCGCCCATGGGCCAGCGTGCGCAAACATTCGATGATTTATCGGCGCTGGTGGCTGCCGTGGTAAATGCCTCCCAGCCTGGCGACACGGTGCTGGTGATGAGCAATGGCGGTTTCGGTGGCGTGCACCAGAAGCTCCTCGATGCGCTTGGCGCTGTGAATTAGTTGCGTTCGCTGCTCTACCTTCACGGCTTTCGCTCTTCACCTGCCTCGTTCAAAGCGCGCTGCATGCAGCGGTATTTCGAGCAGCGGGGCGAGCCCGAGCGATTTCTCTGTCCGCAGCTGCCACCGTCGCCGCGTCAAGCCTTTGCATTAGCGAGTCAGTTGGTCAGTGAATTCTCTGCAGATGCATTCGCAGTCGTTGGGTCTTCGCTCGGCGGGTTTTATGCCACCGCGATCGCAGAGGCGACGGGTTGTCGTGCCGTGTTGCTGAATCCTGCGGTTTGGCCAGCACGTGATCTTGCGCAGTACATTGGTGAACACACTGCCTGGCACTCAGACGATCGGTTCTTCTTCCAGCCTGCATTTATTGACGAGTTGCAGGCACTGACGGTTGAAACAATCACCCAGCCGGAGCGTTATCTGTTATTTGCCGCTACTGGTGACGAGGTACTGGATTGGCGCGAGATGACCGCACGCTATGCGGGCGCAACACAGCGCATAATCGAGGGTAGTGATCACGGCCTGTCGGATTTTGCGCAGTACCTCGACGAGGTCGTCCGCTTTTGCGAGCAATGAGAGACGAATGAATTTATTCTTCGAAGAGTCCGGTGACTTCAAGGTAGGCGCGATACTGAGCCAGCAGGGTGAGGCGTATCAGGTCGAGACACCTTCCGGCAAGCGCACCAAGGTACGCGCGCGCGATGTGCTGCTGCAATTCGACACGCCCTCTGCGGCAGAGATGATGGCCAGTGCCAATCGCTTGTCCGAAGATATTGATATCGCGTTTTTGTGGGAAGTGGCGGGCGAAGATGAATTTGGTGTGGTTGAGCTCGGCCAGGAGTATTTTGGTCACGCACCAAAGCCGGACGAAGCCGCAGGCATGCTGCTGAAGATCGCCGCTTCACCGATTTACTTTCATAAAAAAGGTAAGGGTCGTTACAAAGCGGCACCTGCTGCGACGCTACAAGCAGCATTAGCTGGTATCGAAAAGAAAAAACAACAAGCGCTGCAGCAGCAGGCGATGCTTGAGCAGCTGACAGCGGGTGAGTTACCCGACGCGATCAAGAGCAGTGCACGACAA
Organism: Burkholderiaceae bacterium; assembly: GCA_018882935.1. Taxonomy (GTDB): domain Bacteria; phylum Pseudomonadota; class Gammaproteobacteria; order Burkholderiales; family Burkholderiaceae_D; genus Pernthalerella. Next base: position 22,919 of record VERA01000038.1, read on the forward strand.
TTACTCACCAAGCCAGATAAAAACAGCATTGAATGTAAGGCGCTCGACGCGGCGTGCAGCGCGCTGCAAACTTCGCCTGCTCGATTATTGCTCAAGCTTGGCGCCATCGCCTCGGCCAAGCAGTTGCACCTGTCGCGATTTTTGACTGAGCATTTCCCGCGTGGCACGGAGTTCTCAAGCATTTCGTTACCCAGCATTCCTGATCTACCCTTGGCAGACGTGGCAGCGTTCTCGATTGATGATGTCACTACCACTGAAATTGATGATGCATTTTCGGTGACGCGCCTTGCTGACGGTAGCCTGCGTATAGGTATTCATATCGCAGCGCCCGGCCTTGGTATTACGCAAGGCGATACCATCGATGGCATGGCGCGTGATCGCATGAGCACCGTGTACATGCCGGGCGATAAAATCACCATGCTGCCGGATGCCTTAGTTGAGCAGTTCACACTGGCAGCAGGCGATGCGCGTGCTGCGCTGTCGCTTTACGCAACGCTGGAGTCACAGTCATGGTCAGTTACAGCCACTGAGACCCTGATCGAGCGTGTGCCTATCGCTGCTAATCTTCGGCACAATGATCTGGATGC
>VERA01000115.1 GCA_018882935.1 Burkholderiaceae bacterium
GAGTTAGCTGACGACTTGGCAAAGAGTTGTGAAGCGCGTGGCTACCGCGCCATTGTGGTGCCGGTAGCGCAGCAAGGCCAGGGCATGAATTTTTATGGCCATGCCATGACCAAGTGCTTGCCCGTGGTGGATCAGGCTTTGTGCGAGGGACCGGTTGCATTAGTCGACGCAGATCATCTGCTGGTAGGCGATGTCCCTGACACCATCTGGCCAGGCCCTTGGAAAATTGCGGCGATTAATCGTCGCGGTGAGCGCGACATGGTGCAAATCTATGGTGTGGCGCAGAACTACCTCAGCTCAGTGGTCATTCTTAACCATGAAGATGGTGATTTCGCGCGCATGTTCATGCTGGAGTGGACCCGCCTCACCTTTGAATTCGGCCTGGCGCCCAGCGGTCACAAGATGGCGCAGGTGCGCGATGATTTTTACCGAGAGAATCAATGGAAAGCGAACTGGTTTTGTGATCAGGCCGCGCTGAACCGCTTGATCGAGCGAATGAATGCGATCTCGCCGGAATGGGTGCAACAGCTGCCAAAAGAAGCATGGTCAGCGCGCAAGGCCGATACTTCAGCCATTCTGGTTCACTTCAAGGGGGTACGCAAGAAGGGGTATCAGCTCGATGGCTAATGCGCCGCTCAGAATCGCTCTGTACCCTTGGATCACCTCGATCAAAGGCAGCATCGAACGTATCGCCGAATTGCTTGAGTGCGATGCCATTGACATTCATGTGTGCAAAGACATGCCGGATTGGGAGCAGTTCGACGGCGCTATTTTGAACAATGATTTTCGTCCGTTGCCGATTCCGCGTATTACCTATCTCACCGGAATGACGGTTCGTCGCGTACTGGCTAACCCTGAATATACCCGGGCGCGCCTGAAGCAGGCTGATCACCGCGGTGTCTGGACCAACAGTAATACCGCGGCGCTGGTGTTGCGAGATGTTGGTATCGAGGCCAGTTGTCATTACCGGCCCTATCCGGTGCACGTGGCAGAGGCGCCGCCGCCGTTGCCGGCCGAGGCGCGTGTGCTGTGGTACTGGAAGCCGGACTGGGCGTACTGCAGTGGATTGGATGAGCCTATTCTGGAAGCGATGCTGGCAGTGGCCAATGCCGGTATTGAGATCTGGGTCATTAGTAATAAAGGCGCACCGGTGCGCGGCTTACCGGAGCATCCGCATATTCGAGCCTTGGGTCGCTGTAATTTTCGCGAGGTGTTGCCGCAAGTGCGCGGCATGGTTCGTCTGACAGGTGACCTGGATTGGGGGCGCAGCAATTTTGATGTGGTGTCGGCCGGGCGCTGGACCTTCAACCTGAACGCATGGGAGTTCCCCTCCGATGAGGGCGTGTTCACCCTTGGTGGGCCCGCCGGTGAGCAGCGCTACCACGTCATGAGCGCCGATAGCGTGACCGATGCCATTCCAAAGATTATCTCGCTGGCACACGCGCAGTACGACGCACATGCGATACACCGCTATGCCAGCGCCATGTTTGAAGAGAGTCGTTTGAGAGATTACTGGCAATCAGAAATAAAAAGGGTATTCCAATGACACGACAAGAGTTTGAAAAAACATTTTGGGATTTATGGTTCGAGGGGCAGACTGAAAAGGAGCGCGCCAAGCCTTGGCTACCAAGCAAAAGGCCGCATCAGATACCGCACGAGTTTCTTGAGTGTCTGTGGCTGTGCAGCGCAGTGACGTCGCCGCTGGTACTGGAAATCGGCACCATGGGCGGGCATCAAAAACGCTTCTGGCAGCAACTGCTGCACGCCGACTATATTGGCATTGATATCTCGGAAGAGGCGCCGGCAGATATTTACGGCAACAGCAGCTTGCCGGAAACACGCGACAAGGTATTGGAAATTTCCGGCGGTCGCCGCCCCAATATTATTTTTATTGACGGTAATCACTCATATAAGGGCGTGAAAGCGGATTGGGAGTTGTGGCATACCGAGGTCGATCATCCCGGCTTTATCTGTTTTCACGACACTCACCATGACCACGCAAAATATGCCTCAGGACCGGTCGAGTTATGGCAAGAGATCACACAAGACCGTCAATTCCTGAGTTGGGATATTTTTTTCAAGGTGGATTATCTTCCGCGTACGCCCACGGGCGAGTCCAAGCAGTGCGGTATTGGCGTGATTGCCTTCGCCTGAGCAGGATTGCGCTAGCCGCGCGGTTGTCGCCGACCTTGACAATCGCGCCCGGCGGGTGAGAGCCGAGTAAACTAGCGCACTGATGAGCAGCCCTTACCCGGATCATGCAGATAAACGCACAGCTTGACGACGAGCTATCCGCAGTCGACGCGCAGCAGCTGGCCGAGCGGCTTGCTGCAAAGCCCGCTATGGGTGAATGCGTGGCGCTGGCAGCGCGCCTGAAGCATGCCTGCCGCATGCATGACAAAGCCGGCGCGGATGACGCCGGCACTATGCCGGTCGACGCTGCGGTATACGTTACCAGCGCCTATTGTTTACGAGTGATGGGTGACCTGCTGGCTGCGCAAGCCGTAGCCGAGCGTGGCCTGCTGCAGTACCCGACCCATGTGCCCTTGGTTGACGAGCTGGTTGCAGTGCACGAGGCGCTGGCGCGACGCTACCAAGAGGTTGCGCGTCGTTATCAGTCGGCGCACCAACTACCGAGTCACTCCATGTCAGGCGGCGATGGTGACTAAGCTCGATCCGGCAGCCTGTGTCGTTGGTCTGGGCTTTATCGGTCTGCCTACGGCGGTCCTGATCGCCAACGAGCAGATACCCGTGCTTGGGGTCGACATCAAAAAAGAGGTTGTCGACAGCGTTAACGCGGGCAGCCTGCATTTTGTTGAGCCCGGCTTGGAATCCTTGCTGAAACGTGTGGTCACCAGCAAACAGCTGCGCGCCTCGATAAAGCCGGAGGTTGCAGGGATTTACCTGATTTGCGTGCCAACGCCGACGCTAGCCGACCACCGGCCTGATCTGAGTTTCCTCGACGCCGCGGTGGCGGCGATTGCACCCGTGCTTCGGCGTGGCGCGATGCTGGTGATTGAGTCCAGCTCGCCGGTCGGCACCACCGAAAGCGTGCGCGACCGTCTGGCAGAGCTGCGCCCCGACTTGCAAATGCCGTACCGCGACGGTCCGGATGCCGATGTTGCGATTGCTTATTGTCCAGAGCGCGCGCTGCCGGGTCGATTAGTCGACGAGATCGAGCACAACGACCGTGTCATCGGTGGCGTAACAGCGAATTGCTCACTCAGAGTGCTGGCTTTCTACGAGCGCTTTGTAAAAGGCCGTTGCTTTACAACCGATACTCGCACTGCCGAGCTATGCAAATTAGCTGAGAACGCTTACCGCGACGTGAACATCGCCTATGCCAATGAGCTTTCCATGATCTGCGATCGCTTCGGGCTCGATGTAAAGGAATTAATTCTTCTGGCCAATCTTCACCCTCGGGTCAACATCTTGCAACCTGGTCCAGGCGTTGGCGGTCACTGTATTCCGGTTGATCCGTGGTTCATTATTAATGGCGCACAGAATGAATCACGCCTGATTCGTTCTGCCCGAAATGTGAATCTCAGTAAAACCAAGTGGGTAATTGAAAAGATTCGTAATCATATTCGTCAGCGCATGCAGCGCGTGCCGAATCAAACCGCCAAAGAAATGACGATCGCATTTCTGGGTCTGGCCTTTAAGCCTGATATCGATGACGTACGAGAGAGCCCGGCGGTAGAGATCGCGCTCGAGGTAGCGCAGTCGCACCCCGGTGAGGTATGGGCGGTAGATCCGTTTGTGACGCAGTTGCCGGCATCATTGAAGGGGCGTGTTAGTCTGAAAGAATTAGCCTACGCGCGTACCAAGGCAGATATTGTGGTGCTGCTGGTCAGGCACTCAGCATTTCTGAGTGTAGCGACCGAGTCTGAGGATTTTCTCGACTTTTCTTAAGCAGGCTTGGTGGCGTACTTAACCCTACATTGCTGCGGGCCGTGTTTGCCACATCCGGCTATCAAGCGCCGCAGTATCAAACCTTGAAGTAATAACCTATAAAGCTGGCGCGTTACACTTTGAAGTAATCGCGGTACCAGGCCACGAAATTACGCAAGCCTTGGTTGAGTGAAGTACTCGGGCGGTAGCCGAAATCATTGTGTAATTGCCTTACATCGGCATGCGTATCATCGACGTCGCCTGGCTGCTTCGAAGAAAACACCAGCCGCGCGCTTACCCCGAGTGCTTGCTCCAGCGCCTCTATCATGGCCATCAGCGCGATAGGATTACCATGACCGATGTTATAGATCCGCCACGGTGCGCTGCTGCTGTGCGGAGAGGGGTTATGCGCGTCCCACTCCGGCTGCGGCGTTGCAGGTTTGTTGATAACGCGTATGACACCCTCGACGATATCGTCGATATACGTGAAGTCGCGCTGATGATGTCCGTGGTTGAATACGGTGATCGGCTCTCCCGCGAGTATGTCGCGGGTGAACTTGAAGTAAGCCATGTCGGGTCGCCCCCATGGCCCGTACACCGTAAAAAAACGTAGCCCGGTACATGGCACATGAAATAAATGGCTGTAGGCGTGCGCCATCAGCTCGTTACTTTTTTTGGTGGCGGCGTAAAGCGAGAGTGGGTGGTCAACCCCATCTTGCTCGGAAAACGGCATGCGCATGTTTGCGCCATAGACACTGGAGCTGCTGGCAAAGACCAAGTGCTCTACCGGATACTGGCGGCAGGCTTCCAGTATATTCATGAAGCCAACAATATTGGCATCAATATACGTGGCCGGATGTTCGAGCGAGTAGCGCACGCCGGCTTGCGCAGCGAGGTTCACCACACGTGCTGGTTTTTCTGCCTCAAACAACTGATGCAACGCATCCCGGTTTGCCAAGTCGAACTTGTGATGCCGATAGTTACTGAATTGCGTAAGGCGCGCTACCCGCGCCGCCTTGAGCTGCGGGTCGTAGTAAGCGTTATGGTTATCGATACCAATCACCGCATCGCCACGCTCCAGCAAGCGCAACGCAACTGCGCAGCCGATGAAGCCGGCGGTGCCGGTAACAATCAGCTTCATCGTCAGTCGCCCCCGAATAAATCGCGTGTGTAAACCTTGTCTTTGACATCATCAAGCTGCGGTACATGCCGGTTGGTGATGATCAGATCTGCGCGCTGTTTAAATTCGTCGAGCTGCTGGATCACGCGTGAATTGAAAAAATCCGGCGTGCTGAGTAGCGGCTCATACACAATCACCTCTATCCCTTTGGCTTTGATACGTTTCATGATGCCCTGTATCGACGAGCTGCGGAAATTATCTGAACCGGCTTTCATCACCAGCCGATAAATTCCTACAATCTTGGGCTTGCGTTGAATAATCTGGTCGGCGATATAGTCCTTGCGAGTGGCGTTTGAATCAACGATCGCGCGAATCAGGTTGTGCGGTACGTTATGGTAGTTTGCCAGCAATTGCTTGGTATCTTTCGGCAAGCAGTAGCCGCCGTAGCCGAACGATGGATTGTTATAGTAATTACCGATGCGTGGGTCAAGACAAACGCCATCAATAATCTGCCAAGTCTTTTTACCGGCTTGAACAAGCCATAATAAAGAATGGGCTTTATCCACCTCCATTTCTTCATCACCGCCCGTATCATTAAACCAAATCGCGGCAAAGACAGTAAGGAATAAAAAG
>VERA01000116.1 GCA_018882935.1 Burkholderiaceae bacterium
CGAAGCGGCCAAGGTGGGTCATTTGATTGCGGATGTACTCGATCACCCGCATGACGCGGCAACGATTGAACGTGTCAAGGCCGAGGTCAAACTATTGACCGACGCGCACCCGGTGTACGCGCGCTAAGCAGCGAAAAACCCGAGGTAGTGGCGTTGTACCAGGCTCCCGCAGAGGAGCCATGTGTGCCCATAAACAATTTTTATTATTGAAATGGAAGGAGAGATCCATGGCTGGACGTAACTTTTTATTTGTACCGGGACCGACCAATGTTCCGGATCGTGTACTGCGCGCAATGATGGTGTCGATGGAAGATCATCGTTCACCGAAATTCCCCGCACTCACCAACGAAATGATGCCGGGCTTGAAAAAGGTGTTTCGCACCGAGCATGGCACGCCGTTTATTTTTCCTTCGTCCGGCACCGGCTGCTGGGAAGCCGCGGTCACCAACACCTTATCGCCCGGTGATCGTGTTTTGGCTGCGCGCTTTGGTCAATTCAGCCACCTCTGGATTGATATGTGCACCCGCCTCGGTCTCGACGTTCAAATCGTTGACTGCGAATGGGGCACGGGCGTACCGCTGCAGCAGTACACCGACATTCTCAAAGCAGATACAGGCCACAAGATCAAGGCGGTTCTGGCCTGCCACAACGAAACCGCGACCGGTGTCACCTCAGATATCGCAGGTGTACGCGAGGCGCTCGATGAGGCCAAGCATCCTGCGCTGCTGTTTGTCGATTGCGTGTCGTCACTCGGCTCGATTGATTTCCGCTTCGATGACTGGGGCGTGGACATGGCGGTATCAGGCTCGCAAAAAGGTCTGATGCTTCCTGCTGGCCTGGGCATTCTGTGTGCCAGCCAAAAAGCACTGGCGATGCGTGAGAGCGCACAAATGAAACGTGCTTACTTCGACCTCGGCGACATGCTGAACTCCAATGCGACCGGTTACTTCCCCTACACCCCGGCGCTGTCGTTGATGTACGGCTTGGTTGAATCACTCAAGATGATCGAAGAAGAAGGTCTCGATAATATCTTCGCGCGTCATCATTATCTGGCTGAAGGTGTCCGTGCTGCGGTCATCAAAGGCTGGGGCCTGAAGCTGTGCGCAAAAGAAGCCAAGTGGTACTCCGATACCGTTTCTGCGATTCTGGTCCCCGAGGGCAAGAATGGTGCCGAGGTGATCGCGCGTGCTTACAGCCGCTATAACGTTTCCTTGGGCGCGGGTCTGTCGAAAGTGGCAGGTAAGCTGTTCCGTATCGGTCACCTCGGTGACATGAACGAGGTACATCTGATGGCCGCGATTGCCGGCGCAGAGATGGCTATGCTCGATTGCGGTATCTCGGTAACACCGGGTAGTGGCGTCGCCGCCGCAAGCGAATACTGGCGCACAAATCAGCCACCGTCAGGTTTGCTGATTCGTGGTACCCCGAACGAGCTTAAGGAATCGCATGGAACGAATAGTCTTCCTCGATCGGCAGTCGTTAAAGGCTGAGGTCCGTAAACCGGGCTTCGCGCATCACTGGGAAGAGCATTCGCAGACGTTGGAGCCGTCGGTCGCCGACCGACTGGCCAACGCCACTATTGCTATTACCAACAAGGTGCCGATCCGGCGCGCTGCGCTTGAGCAGCTGCCGAACCTGAAAATGATTGCGGTCGCGGCCACTGGCTACGACGTGATCGATGTTGATGCCTGCAAGGAGCGCGGTGTTGCAGTTGCAAATATTCGCAACTACGCGGTGCACACCGTGCCAGAGCATAGCTTTGCGCTGATCTTTGCGTTGCGGCGTAACCTGGTGGCATACCGTGAAGATGTGCTGCGCGGTCGTTGGCAGGCACAAGATCAATTCTGCTTCTTCGATCACCCGATTCAAGATCTGCACGGCAGCACAATTGGTATTTTCGGCGAAGGTGTGCTCGGCCAAGGCACGGCGGCTATTGCGAAAGCATTAGGCATGCGCGTGCTGTTTGCTGATCACCCACCCCCAAAGGCGCCGAATGTCGAGTTTACTGATCCGGAAGTGGTGTTTGCAGAGTCAGACATTATTTCTCTGCACTGCCCGTTGACGCCGTCGTCGCGTAATTTCATCGGCCTCGAGCAGTTCAAGAAGATGAAGCGCAGCGCGATTCTGATCAACACCGCACGTGGTGGTCTCGTTGACGAGCAGGCGCTAAAAACTGCTCTGGAAACCGGATTAATTGCCGGCGCGGGTTTTGATGTGCTGACGAAAGAACCACCGAAAGACGGCAATCCTTTATTGGATATCAAGACGCCGAACTTCATCCTCACGCCACACGTGGCCTGGGCATCCGATGGCGCGATGCAATTCTTGGCTGATCAATTAATCGATAACATCGAATGCTTCATATCAGGGAAGCCACAGCATTTAGTGACGTAAGTCGGCATGCTGACGTAAATCGTTATCTCCTCTGCTCTCTCCGTAGCACCTTTAACGCACCCCCGGGTGCGTTTTTTATTTGCTCCGCTTGACCGTCAGTCGACATTGGTAGCCTTTTTGTAAACAAGGCTCAAATTAGAAGTGTTCTTTGCCGAATACTTTACGACTTGCTAATCAAGCTTGTGAATTCGGAAAGATCATCGCGCTGCAACATCGAAATTACCCCGATTTACTGTTGATTTACAGGCGTATCGGTGTATCTTCATGTCAACAAGAACAACAGCTTCACGTTCGGGACTGGTCAAGTACAAAAAATAATGATCAGCCTCGCCGACCAACACAACCCTCACGGTGTCGTAGTGCTGGCAGAAAAGAAGAAGCATATTGAGACTGTCGTCCAGGTTGCGGAGGCAAAAACCTCTGCTGGTCTGAGACATGATCAAATCATTCGAGATTCATGGATGCGCTGCGTTCATGATCACAAGCTCGATCCGACCCGGATGCAGGAAGCGATCATCCTGCCAAATAATCGCGTTCGGGAACATAAAGATCAGCTTGAGGATTTTCTTCACATCGCGCGCCACGGTGTAGAGGAGCTTTACCACCAAGTAGCCGGACTTGGCTATGCCATCCTGTTGACCGATTCACATGGTGTTACGGTTGACTTCATTGGTGATATTCAGCTCGACGCCAGCCTGCGTAAAGCGGGACTGTACCTCGGTTCAAATTGGCATGAGACGGTGGCTGGCACGTGCGGTGTCGGCACCTGTATTACCACCGGCGAGGCGCTGACGGTGCATCTTGATGATCACTTTGACGCGACCCATATTCCCCTCACCTGTACTGCAGCACCGGTATATGACCCAGCCGGACAGTTGAAAGCGGTGCTGGATATTTCACTGCTGACTTCCCCCTCTGATAAAACCAGCCAGCACCTCGCGCTGCAGCTGGTAAAAATGTATGCACACAAAATCGAAAACGCATACTTCCTCCATCGCTACCGTGATCAATGGATTTTACGGATGTCGAATGCGCCAGAGTTCCTGGAAGTAAGCCCTCAGTATCTGTTGGCAGTGAACGCTTCAGGCAAGGTCGTTGGCTACAACCATTTAGCGAAAAAGCTATTGCAGCATCACGCGCGTGGTGACTTGATGGGCCAATCGATTTCAGATTTGATCGAACTCACCATGGACGAGTTGCCAAATTATTTGTCTGCCAGGCCAGTAGATAAGCGCGCTCTGAAAATTCATAACTCGCGACAGCTTGTGTTTCTCTCGGTGATGTGGCCAGCACGTATAAGTATGACTGGCACCCAGCAAGCTGCAGGCGCTGAAATTCCTGCGGAGCTGAAAGCGCTCACCGGAGGCGATGCCCAACTGGAAAAACAGATACGGCGCGCTGCGCGATTAGTGAACTCGCCAATCAGTATTTTGATTACCGGCGAAACCGGTAGTGGCAAAGAATATTTTGCCAAGGCACTGCATCAAAGCAGCGAACGACGCGATGGTCCATTTATCGCAGTTAATTGTGCAGCCATACCCGACACCTTGATCGAAAGCGAATTATTCGGCTACGCACCAGGCAGCTTCTCGGGTGCGGCCACCAAGGGTAGAAAAGGTTTGATCCAGGAGGCCGATGGCGGCACCTTGTTCCTGGATGAAATTGGCGACATGCCGAAGTCGCTGCAGACCCGCTTGCTGCGCGTGCTATCCGAAAAAGAAGTGGTACCCGTAGGCGCACAGCGTCCGGTGCCAGTGAATGTGCGCGTGATCGCCGCAACTCATTGCAACTTGGAGTCTCGCGTGCGTGAGGGCCTGTTCCGCGATGATTTGTTCTATCGCTTGAATGGCGCGCACTTCACCTTGCCACCGGTACGCGAGCGGCAAGATTTGGGTTGGCTGATTGATCGTGCGATCGCCAAGCAATCGGCAAAATCTGCACAGGAACATCCTTTATCCATAGACGCCGAATCGAAAGCGCTGCTACTGCGTCATCGCTGGCCTGGTAACCTGCGCGAGCTCAGCAATGTCATCGATTTTTCTGCGGCAGTATGCGCGGATCAGTTAATTACGGTGGGCGATTTGCCAGAGTATCTCGTTAATCCGGACCTGAATGACCCGAATAGCCCGTTGATACCGCGTGATCTGTCGCGCCACGGCAAGCCAGCCCGGGAATTGCTCGGCGTTCTTGAGGCCTGCCAATGGAATGTGACTGCTGCGGCGCAAAATTTGAATATTTCCCGCATGACCTTGTACCGACGCATGAAACAGCACGGCATTACGCCGCCGCGCTGAACCATGGCAGTGACAAAACTGTTACACCCGTGTGACAGTGTCACAAGCCAGAGTTACACCGTAACGTTGGCAAGGTGGTAGGTACTTTAGCTGGAATGCAGGTTTGTCGTTCAATTTGCGCCAAACAGCGCTGAACGTCAGTGAAGTTTGAAGCAAGCGTGGCGCTCATGTATTGGCACACCGATTGCTAACGTTGAATGAGATTCGCCGGTTGCCCGGTCGGTTCAGGGAGAGCGACGAATCAAGCTGTGAGGCGTATTCGCACAGCGGCAGTGTTGAGGGTTGGGCCGGCAGTTGGACCTCCTGATTGGAAGTCTCTCTGCCGGCGTAACCCTGCAGCAAAGGGGGCGAAGCTGCCCTTGATAACAACCTGAGGAGACAAAAATGACTGATAAGCAAAGGCCATTTGGTGTTTCGATGACGGACCGCGAGTTTGCCGAGTGCCTACCGGCAGACGAGGCAGCGTTCCGCTCACCGATCCCGACTCAAATGGTGTCAAACGGTGAATACAACCCGCTGCCGCAGACTGAGCAGCAGAAAAAGGTTGAATTCCTGATCAAGGAAATGGCTGACAAGGAAGCCAAGCGCCACAACATGAGCCGCCGTGAGTTCTTGGCGACTTCATCCGGCATGGCCACCGCGTTCCTGGCGATGAACCAGGTCTACGGCAACATGTTCGAAGTGAGTGAAGCAGAAGCGAAGAACCCCGACGCTGCTGGTGATCGCAAGGCGAAGTACAAGGGCCAGTTCATTTTTGATGATCAGACCCACTTCATCCGCGATGACTTCAAAGAGGAAGGTCTGCTGGGCCTGACCAAGTGGGCCGAAGGCGCCAAGGTCAACCCGAACATCGGCAACATTCCGACCAACTTGTCACGCTACAAGATGGACAACTACCTCAAGGAGATCTTCCTTGATTCGGA
>VERA01000117.1 GCA_018882935.1 Burkholderiaceae bacterium
GGGTGGGGGTGGGATGACATTCGAGAAACCGTATCGCCATTAGATCGTAACGTGATTCGTTTCGCCGAGGGGATTCGCGCTGCCGACATACGGCTTAGCAGAGACCTTTCCGGTCTGTATGCGCGAAACATAGCAACAAATGATTTCATCAGCATCGCGACTAGTGGCAGCAATGGAAGCGCTGGCAGCAACGGCGCTAACGGTGCGCCAGTGTATCAATCAGGTCTGATCGCTGCGATCCAATTTTCGCGTGGCGAGGTATGGAGCGCACTGAGCGATCAAGATATTGTTTTTGAGGGCGCACTCGATGTCTCGCATACTCACTTTATAGGCAGCATGAAAGACGATCAGATCTTTACCAGCTGGCTGAACAGTACCGTTCAAGGTGGGCTAGGTAACGATATGCTGTTTGGTAATAGAGGCGCTGATCAGCTTTTCGGTGGTGCGGGTAATGACGTGCTTGATGGTGGTTTGGGCGATGATCTGCTGGACGGTGGGCTAGGTGATGACATCTATCGTGTATCTATTCGAAGCGGGAACGAGATAGTGAACGACAACGGCGGCGTAGACACACTGGAACTCCATGGTGCGAATAGCCGGGCCGACCTTCTGCCGAGCCGATCTGGTACTGATTTGATTGCAGGTTTCAGAAATGCCACGGGCAGCGTCACGGTAAAGAATTTTTTTGGCACTGACGGCAGCGTCAGTACTACTCCTGCGATTGATTGGTTCCAATTCGATAACGGCTCGAAAATCAGCGCCTCGGCACTACTGCCCACCATTGAGATCACCAGACCGGCCAGCTATTCCGGTGGCTTTTTGAATTACACGTCACTCATCCGGTAAAGCAAAATGGGCTAGCAATAACACGACCATTTACCTATTTCTTTTGTTTTACCCATGGCATCTTCACAGTCTTCGACAATTCATACCTCCGTACCACCGTCTAGCACTACTACCGAAACTTCTTCGTCAACGTCATCGCATAGTGTTCCCTTTCCTTCCGGCCTGAGTTGCTTCGTTACTATTGCGCGCGCGCATGGTATCGCTGCCGATCCCTCGCAGTTATTGCATGCGTTTGGCGAATCGGAAGGAAAGTTTTCTACGCATTCGATCTTGCACGCCGCACGTCATGTGGGCTTGGTAGCAGAGCGGCGCCGAGTACCGGCCAAGCGCTTGGCAACAGCCACGATGCCCGCAGTATGTATCGAGACTAACGGTGACTTCAGCATCATCGGGCGTATCGATACCAGTGATGGCGGGTTACGCCTGCTTATACATCGCCCGACATCAGCGCAGCCGGTCTGGCAGACGCTGGATGAGTTTTCTGAAACATGGACAGGCGAATTGATTTTATTTGCCTCGCGAGCATCAATCACCGGCGAACTGGCTAAATTTGATTTCAGCTGGTTCATCCCGGCGATGGTGAAGTACCGCAGGCTACTTCTTGAAGTACTTGTGGTATCGGTGGTGCTGCAATTATTTGCCCTGGTCACACCGGTATTTTTTCAGGTGGTGATGGATAAGGTCTTGGTGCATCGCGGATTCAGTACACTGAATGTGATCGCAGTTGGCTTACTGGTGGTGAGTGTATTTGACGTAGTACTCAGCGGCTTGCGCAGTTATGTCCACGCACACACCTGTAGCCGTATTGATGTAGAGCTTGGCGCACGACTTTTTCGGCACCTGCTCGCCCTACCCTTGCCCTGGTTTCAGGCAAGGCGCGCTGGTGATACGGTGGCGCGCGTACGCGAGCTGGAAAAAATTCGCCAATTCCTCACGGGTAACGGCATCACCTTGGTACTGGATTTAGCATTTTCACTGATCTTCATCGGCGTGATGCTGCTCTACAGCCCGGTGCTTACCCTGATCGTTGTGCTTTCGCTGCCCTGTTATGTGCTTCTATCGCTGCTTGCCACACCGATTTTGCGTCGTCGGCTAGATGAACAGTTCAGGCACAGCGCAGAAAACCAGGCGCTATTGGTAGAGACTGTGAGTGCCATGGGCACGGTGAAAGCAATGGCGGTCGAGCCGCGCTGGTGCCAGACCTGGGAGCAGCAACTGGCCGCTTATGTCAAAGCGGCGTTTCGTGCGGCGATGGTCGGTAATTGGGCCGGCAATGGTGTATCGCTGGTGAGCAAGCTGGTCACTGTATGCACGCTTTGGTTAGGCGCGCGCTTGGTGATTGATGGTGAGATGAGTGTCGGGCAACTGATCGCCTTCAACATGCTGGCCGGTCATGTTGCCACGCCCGTGATGCGACTGGCACAGATGTGGTCAGACTTTCAGCAGCTGAGTGTATCGGTCGAGCGACTCGGCGACATCCTCAATACGGAAACCGAAGTACATAGCGGCGGGCTGACGCTACCAAGCATTAAAGGTCATATTGTTTTTGATCAGGTGTTCTTTCGTTATCGCCCCGACGGTAACGACATCTTGTCGAATATACAGCTGGCGATACGTCCTGGTGAGCGTATCGGTATCGTCGGCCGCTCAGGTTCAGGCAAAAGTACGCTCAGCCTGCTACTGCAGCGGCTGCATACGGCACAGCGTGGGCGTGTCTTGGTCGATGGTATTGATATTGCACTCGCCGACCCGGCCTCATTACGGCGTCAGATCGGTGTCGTGCCGCAGGAAAGCCAATTATTCAAAGGAACCGTACGTCAGAATATCGCGCTGACTGATCCGGGTGCGCCGCTGGAAAAAGTGATGCACATGGCACAGTTAGCTGGCGCACATAGCTTCATTACTGATCTGCCCGAAGGCTATGACACCATCATCGGCGAAAGCGGCAGTGGATTATCTGGCGGACAAAAGCAACGTATTGCCATTGCGCGCGCACTGATGCGGGATCCGCGCATACTGATTTTCGATGAGGCGACGAGCGCGCTCGATTATGAATCCGAGCGCATGATTCAATCGAATATGGCAGCAATCTGTAGCAACCGCACCGTGATTATCATCGCGCACAGACTCTCGGCGGTACGTGATACCGACCGTATTCTCGTGCTCGAGCAAGGCCGGTTAGTTGAGCAGGGCGCGCATCAGGCGCTACTTGCCAAAGACGATGGCTGGTACGCTCGTCTTCACCGTATGCAGGCGGCATGATGAGATTCTCACTCCCTCATTTTCGCCTGCGACTATCGGTGTGGCACGCGCTGTTTTCTCGCTATGGTCAATCGCTGCGGCAAGCCTGGGCCGTACGAAAGTCGCTCGATGGGCCGAAGTATCAGCGCGACGAGACCGAGTTTTTAGCGGCAGCGCTGGCGCTGCAACGAACACCGCCCTCGCCCGCGCCGCGTGTCACGCTCTGGCTGATCTGCGGGTTTGCACTGCTGGCGCTCGGCTGGGCCATACTCGGCAAGGTTGATGTCGTTGCAAGTGCTTCAGGCAAGATCGTGCCGAGTGGCCGAAGCAAGCCAATTCAGGCGATTGAAACCGCGAGCATTGCACGCATTCTCGTTAAAGAAGGTGATCGGGTGAAGGCCGATGATCTGCTGCTCGAGCTCGACACCACCGTAACTGCCGCTGATACCGATCGCCTGGAAAGCGAGATGGTCAGCGCGCGGCTATCAGCGCTACGGGCGCAGACCATACTCAAAGCGCAACGTGATGGGCAGCTACCGGCGCTGCACGCGGCCGGTGTACCGGCGGCGCGTCTGGCTGATGCATCGCGTCAGCTCAATGGTAGTTTCATCGAGTACCGCGCTCGTCTGCAGCAGCTAGATGCCGATATCGATCGCCGCCAAGCAGAAATCATGTCGATACAGGCATCGATTCAGCGGCTGGAAAAGCTCTTACCGATCAGTACCGTCCGCGCGCAGGACTACCAAGATCTGCAGCACCATGGCTATGTACCGCGCCATGCATGGATGGAACGAGAGCAGACACGCCTCGATCAGGAAGGTGAGCTGGTAACCCAGAAGAGTCGATTGGCAGAGGTGCGCGCAACACTTCGTGAGACTCAGGCGCAACGTGCGACGCTGATTGCAGAGAGCCGCCGGCAGTGGCTTGATACAGCTGAAGAGGCGCAACAGAAAGCCTCGTCGCTGCAGCAGGAATGGGTGAAAGCTGCAGCGCGGCATCAACGCATGCGGATCACCGCCCCGATTGACGGAACCGTACAGCAGATGGCAGTGAACACCATCGGCGGTGTAGTGACACCAGCTCAAGTCTTGATGCTGCTGGTGCCGAGTGATGCACCGATCGAAGTCGATGCACAATTACCTAACAAAGACATCGGCTTCGTACATGTCGGACAGACTGTTGAGGTCAAGATCGAGACCTTTCCCTATACGCGCTATGGCACCGTGCATGGAAAGGTACTTAACCTGTCGCGCGACGCCATACAAGACGATAAGCTGGGGCTGACCTATCTGGCCAAGATACAACTGGAAAAATCGGCAGTACAAGTGAACGGACGCGAACTACCCTTGCAGCCGGGTATGGCGGTGACTGCAGAAATCAATACCGGTAAGCGCCGCGTGATTGAGTACCTGCTCAGCCCCTTGATGGAGCATGTCAGTGAGAGCCTGAGAGAGCGCTAGTGCTCGAGGGTGCTGCGGCAATACTGCGCAATCGCCTCGAGTACCGCGGGGCTTTCTCCGACGGCAGCGGCCACGCTAAGTTGTACAGAGGGATGCGCGGAACGTAATTCATCGACCATCAGGGGCAGATCACGCACCACATGACTGCCCTGCCCGAAAAACACCGGTACCACGCTGATCTGGCTACAGCCTTGCGTCACCAAACGGTTCACCACGTCGGGTAGGCGTGGCTCCATCAATTCAAGAAAGGCCAGCTCAATCACGGTATCAGGTAACTGATCACGTAGCATCGTCTGTAGTCGTTGGAACGGTAACGCCCAGCTCGCCGCACGCGCACCATGCGCAAATAGAACCAATGCTGAAGTTTGACTCATCAGTGTCGCTCCACCCAACGTAATGCCGCAATCGCAGCGAACAAGAACAGCACACTCGGTAGGGCCGCAGTCATCAGTGGCGGCCAGGTGTTGAGCAGCCCGATATGCGAAAACAAGCTATTCATCAAATGAAACCCCATACCGATCATGATGCCGACAAATACCTTGAGCGATAGCCCGCCACTTCGTACCTGCAAATAGGCAAAAGGCAGAGCGAGTACCATCATCACGAGCGGTGTGAGCGGATAAAGCAGCTTCGTCCACAGCGCGATATCGTACTGCTCGCTGCGCTGCTGATTTTTCTTGAGGTGATGACTGTACTGGGCAAGGTCAAGTGCCGACATTAACTTGGGGTCAGCCAGCATGACCGACAATATATCTGGCGTAATTTCTGATCGTATTTGCAGCATGTCGAGCTTGCGCTGAGTGATCAGGTCAGCTTGTTGGCGATCAGCGCCAGTGGGGTTATCTGAAAAATGCTGCTCTTCAACCTCAAGTAATCGCCATTGCTCATCGCCCTGAAACTCGCCGCGCTTGGCAAACAGCCGGGAAACCAGATGCATCTTGCGGTCAAATTCGAACAGATGCACATCCCGAATAGTGCCGTCGGTATCGATTTTTTTTGCATTCAGAAAGCGCGAGCCCGTCACCTGCCCCGATACAGGATCCCGGATCAA
>VERA01000118.1 GCA_018882935.1 Burkholderiaceae bacterium
GTATTGCAGGTGTGGTCGAGCCGGCGTTCGGTGAGATCTGGCTCGATGGCCGTGATCTGGTGGGCTTGGAGCCCGATGAGATTCGTCGTGCAGGTATCGGTACCGTACCGGAGGGCCATCAGGTGCTGCGTGAATTGACGGTGCGCGATAACTTGTTGGTCGCCGCAGGCGGTATGTCGCGCGGAGAAACCAATGCTTCGATCGAGCGCGTGTTAGCGCTGTTTCCCGAACTCAGAGAAAAGCTGCCACAAGCCGCTGGTGATCTCTCCGGCGGTCAGCAGCAGATGGTCGCGATTGCGCAGGCATTGATGGTCGAGCCACGCTTCCTGGTGATTGATGAATTGTCGTTTGGTCTCGCGCCAACCATCGTCGCGCGTCTGGTGCCCATTATTCGCAAGATTGCGGATAGCGGCATCGGTGTACTGCTAATCGAGCAGTTTACCCAGCTGGCGTTAGCACTTTCGCATCATGTGTATGTGATGTCACGTGGCCGTGTTTCCTATGACGGCGAGCCCGGCAAGCTGCGTGACAACCCGGAGATTTTGCACCGTGCTTATTTCCCGGTTTCGGATGCAGAAGCTGTCGGACTTTAATACTAAAAATTGTTATCCACCCACACCCCTACTCATAACACCACCGGAGACCCTTCATGGACACACGAGTCACCAAAAAGAAACTTGGCCTGAAAGAGCGTTACGCGGCAATGACCCGTGATCTGCACTGGGACACCACTTATCAGCCGATGGATAAAGTGTTCCCTTATGACCGTTACGAGGGCATCATCGTGCACGACTGGGACAAGTGGGAAGACCCGTTCCGTCTGACGATGGAAGCGTACTGGAAATATCAGGGTGAAAAAGAGCGCAAGCTGTATGCGGTGATCGAAGCCTTCGCGCAAAACCATGGCGAGCTCGGCGTGACCGATGCACGCTACATCAATGCATTGAAATTATTTATTCAGGGCGTTACACCGCTTGAGTACGCCGCACACCGCGGGTTCGCACATGCCGGTCGTCAGTTCACCGGTGCAGGTGCGCGTGTGGCAGCGCAGATGCAGGCCGTGGACGAGCTGCGTCACTGCCAAACCGAGACGCACGCCATCTCGCATTACAACAAGTACTACAACGGCATGCACAATGCGCCGGCTTGGTTCGACAATGTCTGGTATCTGTCAGTGCCAAAGAGCTTCTTCGAAGATGCTTACACCGGCGGTCCGTTCGAGTTCCTGACCGCCGTCAGCTTCTCGTTTGAATATGTGCTGACCAACTTGCTGTTTGTGCCTTTCATGTCAGGCGCAGCGCATAACGGCGATTTGTCGACCGTGACCTTTGGCTTCTCCGCGCAATCCGATGAGTCACGTCATATGACACTTGGCATCGAGTGCATCAAGTTCATGCTGGAGCAAGATCCGCAAAACGTGCCTATCGTGCAGCGCTGGATGGATAAGTGGTTCTGGCGTGGCTATCGCCTGCTGACCCTGGTGGCGATGATGCAGGATTACATGCTACCGAAGCGCGTGATGAGCTGGAAAGAAGCGTGGACGATGTACGCCGAAGAAAACGGCGGTGCACTGTTCGCCGATCTCGCTCGTTACGGTATTCGCAAACCCAAAGGCTGGGAGCAGGCGTGCGAAGGTAAAGACCATATCAGCCATCAAGCCTGGGCGACGTTCTATCAGTACGGCCACGCTACTGCATTCCACACCTGGGTGCCGAGCAAGGATGAGATGGACTGGCTGTCTTCCAAGTATCCAGACAGCTTCGATCGCTACTACCGTCCACGTCTCGAGCATTGGGACAAGCAAGCCAAAGGCAAAGAAGGTCGTTGGTACAACCAGGTACTGCCGATGTTGTGCCAGGTGTGTCAGGTACCGACGTTATTCACCGAGGAAGGTGACCCAACGCAGATTAGTCTGCGTGAGACCGACTACCACGGCATGAAGTACCACTTCTGCAGCGACCACTGCAAAGAGATCTTCGAGCACGAGCCGAAGAAATATGCACAAGCCTGGTTGCCGGTGCATCAGATTTATCAGGGTAGCTGCTACCCGGACGATATCAACCCAGCATCGCCGGGTGATAGCCCGGTGCGTGAAGTGATGCGCTACTACGACGTGCATGCTGGCGAGGACAACGGTGACTTCACCAACAGCAAAGACCGCAAGCACTTCCGCGCATGGAGTGGTCGTATGAAGCCGCAAGGCATGGGGGAATAAAGCCATGACAGCCAAAGACATGTTCCGCCACATCGGTGACTACCCGATGATTCAGCAAGATACCGAGGATAAATTCCACGGCAAGCATCTGCTGTATCTGCACTGGGAGAATCACCCGATGTTCGCTGCACCCTTTTGCATTCCGGTGCCGCGCACATTGCCGTTCGGTGCAGTGATCATGGAAGTGCTGCCGGAGTTGTATGGCGAGCATCCTGAGTTTGAAGATATCGACTGGAAAAGCGTGCAGTGGTTCAACTCGAACAAGCGCTTTATCCCGGATGTCGGCAAATCGCTGGAACATCATGGCATCGGCCACAAGAGTCTGATTCGCTTCCGTACGCCCGCATTGGAAGGCATACGCGCAGAGACAGGTTTCTAAACCGAACCGTGCAAAGCCAACGCTAGCTCAATCCGTTCATTAATTCAGATCAGATAACGCACCATCATGTCACAGCAACTGACCATTGAACCGCTCGGCGCCACGATTGACGTCGAGGAAGGCCAAACCATCCTCGACGCAGCCCTCCGTCAGGGCATTTATATTCCGCACGCTTGCGGTCATGGTTTGTGTGGTACCTGCAAAGTGACCATTCTTGATGGTGAAGTCGATCATGGACTGGCGAATCCCTTCGCGCTGATGGATTTCGAGCGCGATGAAGGCAAGACCCTCGCCTGCTGCGCCACGCTGCAAAGTGATGTCGAGATCGAGGCTGATGTGGATGAAGATCCGGATGCGCGCATTATTCCGGTGACGGATTTTCATTGCACGGTGAGTCGTATTGAGACCATGACGCCCACCATCAAGGCCATCTGGCTCAAACTCGATAAGCCGATTGATTTTCAAGCGGGGCAGTATGTGCAGCTGGCCTTGCCAGGTATCGAAGGTGATCGGCCGTTCTCGATTGCGAATTCGCCGCAAGATGTCGCAAGCACTGGTGAAATCGAAATTAATGTGCGCATCATCCCGGGTGGCCCCGGTACGGCGTATTTGCATGAGCAGCTGAAGGTTGGCGACGCCATGCGCGTCTCCGGGCCGTATGGCCGCTTCTTCGTGCGTAGTTCATTAAACGCGCCGATGATTTTCATGGCAGGTGGCTCGGGCTTATCCAGCCCGCGCTCGATGATCCTCGACCTCCTCTCACAAGGAACGACTCAACCGATTACGCTGGTCTACGGACAGCGTAACCAGGCCGAGCTGTACTACGACGATGAGTTCAAGGCATTAGCCGCCAAGCACGCTAATTTCAGCTACCTGCCTGCGCTGTCGGAAGATGCTTCCGGCTTTGATGGCATCAAAGGTTTTGTGCATGAAGCCGCGCAGCAGCACTTCAAGGGCGACTTCTCTGGTCACAAAGCGTATCTGTGCGGGCCGCCGGCAATGATTGAGGCTTGCCTCGGTACGCTGATGCAGGGTCGCCTGTATGAGCGCGATATTTACGCTGAAAAATTTATCACTGCAGCAGATGCAGCCAAACCGCGCAGTGCCTTGTTCAAGCGTGTGTGAGTTCAGGCTATGTTTGATTTTCGACCCAAGGTTCAAGTCACGATTGATCAAACCGGCGAGAGTTATCCCTGCGCGATCGGCGAGAGTCTGCTGCAAGGCATGCTGCGGCTTGGTCGCAAAGGTATTCCTGTTGGCTGCGTGAACGGCGGCTGCGGTGTGTGCAAGGTAAAGATTGTTGAGGGCAGCACTGAAATACTTGGCCCTGTCAGCCGTGCCCATGTCACTGCCGAAGAAGAAATGCAAGGCTACACACTGGCTTGCCGGGTGGGTCCAAGTTGCGAATTGCGGCTGGAAGTCGCAGGCAAGATGAGCAAACCGTTTTTCAAGGGGTACGATGCGCAGGCTACCCCACCTGCAACCATAAAATAAAGGAGAGAACCATGGGCGTTATGCGCATTGGGCATGCCAGCCTGAAAGTGATGGACATGGGGGCCGCAGTCAAGCACTACACAGAAGTGCTCGGCATGAAGGTGACCATGGAAGACAAAGCAGGCAATGTCTACCTCAAGTGCTGGGATGAATGGGATCGTTACTCGCTGGTTCTGACACCGTCTGATCAGGCCGGTATGAATCACGTCGCCTACAAGTGCGAAAAAGACAGCGACCTCGATGATTTCAAAAAGCGTATCGAAGCCCACGGCATCAAGGTTACTGAGCTCGCCGAAGGCGCGCTACCTGCTACCGGTCGCATGTTGCAATACAAACTGCCGAGCGGCCACGAAATGCGCTTGTTCGCGCAAAAAGAATATGTAGGCACGGAAGTCGGCACCACTAACCCAGACCCATGGCCAGACAATATCACCGGTGCGGGTGCGCACTGGGTTGATCACTGCCTGCTGATGTGCGAATTGAATCCGGAAACCGGTGTTAACACCGTGGCGGATAACGTCGCCTTCTTTAAAGACGTGCTCGATTTCCATCTGGTCGAGCAAGTACTGGTCGGCCCAGGCGGTGCGATTCAAGCGGCTGCCTTCCTCGCCTGCACCAACAAACCGCACGATATCGCTTTCGTTGGCGCGCCAACCTCCGGCCTGCACCATGTATCGTTCTTCCTCGACTCATGGCATGACGTGCTAAAGGCTGCGGATGTGATGGCCAAGAAAAAGGTCAAGATCGATGTCGCACCTACCCGCCATGGCATCACACGCGGCGAGACGATTTACTTCTTCGACCCGAGCGGTAACCGCAACGAGACCTTTGCGGGTCTGGGTTATCTGTCGATGCGTGACCGCCCGGTCACCACCTGGACAGAAGACAAGCTGTGGAGCGGCATCTTCTATCACACCGGTGAAGCCACACCATCGTTCACGGACGTCTATACCTGATCGTCGGGCTGGTAAAAGTCACTGGATCCCGGCCTACGCCGGGATGACGATATGGAGGCCAATACCCTTTGATACGTCACCCCGGCGCAAGTTGGGGTTAGCGTGGTGAGGCCAATACTGTTTGATACGTCACCCCGGCGCAGGCCGGGGTCCAGTGACTAGTACTTTGTGTCATTCGCGCTGCGAGGCCGGATCAACTTTCGCAGCGTAATCCCGAACGACAGCAACGAACGCTGTAAGTACCGGTGATGGATCGGTTTTTCGGTATAGGCAGCTCAACTCGATCTCGCGCAAATGCTTACTGACCAGTGGACGGTACACCACGCCCGGCAGCCTCAAACTGGCTGTCGATGCGACGGTGATGCAAGCACCGAAACCACCCGCGACCAAAGCGATCGCGGTCAGTATGTCTTCAACATCCTGCTCCACACGCAGTACCGATTTTTCGCGATTAAATGCCTGTATCACTTGCTGTGCCAGACCGGCGATCGGCAGACGCGGGTACAGGATCATTGGGTAGTCAGAC
>VERA01000039.1 GCA_018882935.1 Burkholderiaceae bacterium
GGGCATGTGTGGGTATTGAAGTCAATTTCACAGGCAAGGTGGCACTGGTCACCGGTGCTTCCAGCGGGTTAGGCGAGCGCTTCGCGCAGATTCTGGCCGAGGCCGGCGCCACCGTGGTACTGGCGGCGCGCCGCACCGAAAAACTCAAAGAGCTGCGTGCGCAGATCGAGGCCGACGGCGGTGCCGCGCGCATTGTGCAGCTCGATGTCACTGACCATGCCAGCATTAAATCGGCAGTCGCCCATGCAGAAACCGAGGCCGGGCCGATTGATATTCTGGTGAATAACTCGGGCGTATCGACCACGCAAAAGCTGGTCGATGTCTCGCCAGAGGACTACGACTTCATCATGGAGACCAATACCAAAGGCGCGTTCTTCGTCGCGCAAGAAGTCGCCAAGCGCATGATTTTGCGCTCCAAGGCAGAGCCCAATCGGCACTTCCGCATCATCAACATTGCCTCGGTCGCGGCGCTGCGGGTGCTGTCGCAGATCGGTGTGTACTGCATGAGTAAAGCTGCAGTAGTGCAGATGACCAAGGCCATGGCGCTGGAGTGGGGTCGCTACGGCATTAACGTTAACGCGATTTGTCCCGGTTATATCGAAACTGAAATCAATCGCGAGTACTTTGCCGGAGAAAGCGGACAAAAACTCGTCAATATTTTGCCGCGCAAGCGTGTTGGCGTGCCCTCAGATCTTGATGGGCTACTGCTGCTGCTTGCAGCAGATGAATCACGCTTCATGAATGGCGCAGTGATTACCGCCGATGATGGTATGGCGGTGTTTTGATGGCGATACCCGAAGGCTTTCGCGAGATTCATCGCTCTCGTACAGCGATACGCTGGGGTGATATGGACGCCATGGGTCATGTCAATAACACGGTGTATTTCCGCTACCTGGAGCAGGCCCGTATCGAAACCTTTGAGGCTTTCGGTTTCCCGCCATCGCCCGATGGCATTGGGCCGGTCATCATCAACGCTCACTGTACTTTTTTAAAGCAACTGCGCTACCCCGGCGAGATCGAGGTCTGTACCTGGGCCGGTGCGTTGGGCCGTTCCAGTTTCGAGATGCTGCATCAGATTCGTCGCACAGACGCGCCCGAGGTCTTGTATGCCGAGGGCGGCGCCAAGGTGGTGTGGGTTGATCAGCGCGTTGAAAAATCGACGCCTTTGCCGCCACAGGTCAGAGAGTCGCTGCTTGGCGGCGCTGCTGAATAGCGGGGAGCAGCATTTTTACGGTATCGTTTCCGTTTTCATCCATCCTATTACGATCTCCCCTGCGCAGTTTTGCATTCGCAGACTGATCGTTCGAGCATTTAAGCAAGGAGAATCATGAACAAGCTCTACCCAGACGCCGCCAGTGCCTTGGCCGGTGTTGTGCACGACGGGCAGACCATCGCTGTCGGTGGTTTTGGTTTGTGCGGCATACCCGAGGCATTAATTGCGGCATTGCGCGACACTGGCGTGAAGCATCTCACCGCTATTTCGAATAATGCAGGCGTTGATGGCTTCGGCCTTGGGCAGTTACTGGCCACGCGCCAAATCAAAAAAATGATTTCATCCTACGTTGGTGAAAACAAAGAATTCGAGCGTCAGTATTTGGCGGGCGAGCTCGAACTTGATTTCACCCCCCAAGGTACGCTGGCAGAAAAACTGCGCGCCGGTGGTTCGGGTATACCAGCGTTTTTCACGCGCACCGGTGCCGGCACCATCGTCGCCGAGGGCAAGGAAGTACGTATCTTCGATGGTGAGCAATATGTGATGGAGCATGCGCTGGTCGCTGACATATCGCTGGTAAAAGCATGGAAAGCAGACCCGGTGGGTAACCTGGTGTATCGCAAGACAGCGCGCAACTTTAACCCCAACGTGGCAATGGCAGGCAAGCTCACGATTGTTGAGGTGGAAGAGATGGTGGGGTTAGGCGATCTCGACCCCGACATGGTGCATACACCTGGCATATTCGTTCACCGTATCGTGGTGAACGCGAATCCCGAGAAGCGCATCGAACAACGCACCGTGCGTGCACAGTAAGGCGGAGACCACCATGGCATGGACACGTGAACAAATGGCGGCGCGCGCCGCGCAAGAGCTGCAAGATGGTTTTTATGTGAACCTGGGTATCGGCTTGCCGACGCTGGTAGCGAACTATGTACCGCAAGACATTACCGTTTGGCTGCAGTCGGAGAATGGTTTGCTCGGCATCGGGCCCTTTCCTACCGAAGATGATATTGACGCCGATCTGATCAATGCGGGTAAACAAACCGTCACCGCGTTGAAAGGCGCTTCGTTTTTCAGCTCGGCAGATTCATTTGCCATGATTCGAGGCGGAAAAATCAATATCGCCATCCTCGGTGCAATGCAAGTCTCCGAGCGTGGTGATCTCGCCAACTGGATGATCCCCGGCAAGATGGTCAAGGGCATGGGCGGTGCGATGGACTTGGTCGCTGGGGTTGGCCGTGTCGTGGTACTGATGGAGCATGTCGCTAAGGCCAAAGACGGTACCACCTCGCACAAGTTACTCGAGCACTGCGACTTGCCACTCACGGGCGTTGGTGTCGTCGATCGCATCATCACTGACCTGTGCGTGCTGGATGTGACCGAGCACGGATTGAAATTGGTCGAGATGGCACCCGGCGTCACCAAAGAGCAGCTGATTGCCAGCACAGGATGCGAGATCAGATTCTGATCTGACATTTTTTAATCTTCCTCGAAAGCCGGTTGGCATTAAGCCCACCGGCTTTTTTGCTGCCTTCTTGGTGTCTACATTCACGATCGCGCGATGTCGTGGAAGCCACTGTCAGATTTTTCTCACAGCCTCATCGTCAGTGCACTACAGATGTACTAGGGGCGCAGCTTTAGCGTATTCAGCGTTGCAAAGTATGTTCTGATCAAGGCTGTTCACTCAGTCGTTGTCACCATCACCTTCGCTACAAGGATGCATGCTATGGATAGATCCAATTTTCCGCCTAAGTCTTATGGGCAGAGCGATATGCCACCCACCTCCACAAGTAATACCAATGCGGTACTCAGCAATAGTAGTACTAACCCGACGCCCACCTCAACGAGCAATACCAATGCCGTGCTCAGCAATAGCAGTACCAACCCGACGCCATCAACCAGCAACTTAAATACGATAGACAATACGGGCAAAAAGCGTTCATCACCAAAAACGCGAATTCCGCGCTCTCCGCGGGTGCGCCAAAAGACTGAGAAGGCATTGTCAGGGCAGTCATCAAAGATACCCATCTCAGCGAGGAAGCGTGAGCTCGATAAGAAAAGCCAGAATTCATTAACTGAATCATCATTGAGTGAGTCAGAGAAAAAACATTCTCCAAGATCCGGTACCTTGAGTGATTCTGTCGAAGACGACGTACAGGTCATTAAAGAGGTAGGTATTCTCGACGCAATCTCCGAGGAGACAGTTGGTTTGAATAGGCCCTTTTCGGAGCCCAAGCTCTCCGTGCGCCTGTTGTACGACGTTGATGAAACGCTAACCTCAAGTACGATTAGTGAATCACAAGATATTGGCCCTGCACCGAGCTACATAGCCGTCCTGGCCCAAAAGATTTGGGATGCAATTGACACAAAAGACTGGGACCGATTAGATAATCTTACGAGCAGTATGCGAGCGCAGGGTTTTCGTTTTGATAGCCCATTGATGAGTAATACGCACACAGTGAACAACATTATTACGATGGCCCCGCTTGCTTTACTTGGCGCAAATGAACAGGCTAAAGCAGAGCATTACGACATTCGATGGATGTTTGCGCTGGACTTGCTTGATCTGGGCTGCGATTGGAACGCCAAAGATCGGAGTGGTCATCGGGCAATCGATTTGCTGCGTAAGCAGGCAACCCCGCAACTCACCGCCTATGTTGTAGAGAATTACCCCAACCTTAGGCACTTGTTCAAGTAGCCTTTGTTTCGTCCGGCCGCATTACAGCAAAGCTCAGGGGCGCGCTGCCCCTAAGCTTTGTGCGAGGCGTTACTGCGCGACCCAACCCCCATCCATATTCCATGCCACACCGCGTACCTGCGCGGCAGCATCGCTGCACAAGAAAACCGCTAGCGCACCGAGTTGTTCGGGCGTGACAAACTCTCCCGAGGGTTGTTTTTCCAGCAGCAGTTCGCGTTTGGCTTGATCGATGGATACCCCGTTAGCAGCAGCGCGTGCATCCACTTGTTTTTGTACCAGTGGCGTCAGCACCCAGCCGGGGCATATGGCATTACAAGTGATACCGGTCTGCGCATTTTCCAATGCAGTCACCTTGGTTAATCCAACGATGCCATGCTTTGATGCGACATACGCTGACTTGCCCGCTGAAGCGACCAAGCCATGGGCCGAAGCGATATTGATAATGCGGCCCCAGTTATTACGCTTCATGGTGGACAGCGCGAGCCGAGTGGTGTGAAATGCCGAGGTAAGGTTAATCGCAATCACTGCATCCCAGCGCTCGACCGGAAAATCTTCGACATTTGCGACATGCTGTATGCCGGCGTTATTGACCAGAATATCCACCGAGCCAAACTGCGCAATCGCATCATTCATCATTTGCTCGATTTGTTGTGGTTGCGTCATGTCTGCGCCAAAGTACGCGGTCTTCACATTGAATTGTGCTGCGGTCTGTTTTTGCAGATCGGCGATCTGCGCGGCATCGCCGAAGCCATTAAACACAATATCAGCGCCTTGCGCTGCCAGCGCTTGTGCGATACCAAGGCCAATACCCGAGGTGGAGCCCGTAATCAGGGCGGTTTTACCGGCGAGCGGGCGGTTTTGCATGGGCATTCCTTTTGCAATGAGATGATCAATGGTGCGATTTTACGGGCTGTGCCGCTAAAATCATAAAAAGCCAACAAGGAGACCGCCCCGTGGGGATGCAAGCGCAGATCAAAATGGTGCAATGCCTGTCGCCCGCCGGCTTGCATGCAATGGCCTACAAAGAATGGGGCGACCCGCGAAATCCGCGTGTGCTGGTGTGCGTGCATGGTGTTACGCGTGTGTCGGATGACTTTGATGCGCTAGCCGCAGCCATGTCAGACGAGTACCGTGTGATCTGCCCGGATGTGGTGGGCCGTGGTCGCTCCGCGTGGTTGAAAGACCCCAAGTATTACTGGGTACCGCAGTACGTGAGCGACATGGTCACCCTGGTCGCTCGGCTTGATGTGCCACAGATTGATTGGTTTGGCACCTCGATGGGTGCCTTGATCGGTATGGGCCTCGCAGCAATGCCTGATACGCCGATTCGCAAGATGGTCATGAATGATGTTGGCCCCACGCTGAATTTTCAGGCGCTCTCGCGTATCGGGAGCTACATCGGTGATGATGTTCGCTTTGACAGCTTTCAACAAGCGCGTGACTACATTCGCACTATCTCGGCACCGTTTGGTCCGCATACGGATGCTGAGTGGGACAAACTGGCGGCAGATGTGCTGCGACAAACCGACGATGGGCGCTGGCGGCGACACTATGATGTGTCGTTAGCCTTACCTTTTAAAGTGATGACCGAAGAAAGCGCGCAGCAAGGCGAGGCTGCGCTGTGGGCTGCGTATGACGCGGTACGCTGCCCGGTATTGCTGGTGCGTGGTGCGCAGTCTGATCTGCTCACGCCCGAGACTGCGCAGCAGATGACCCTGCGCGGCCCGCGTGCACAATTGGTTGAGTTACCCGGTGTCGGGCACGCGCCTACCTTCATGCATGACGATCAGATCGCGCTTGCGCGTGCGTTTTTTCTGGAGTAGCGATGGTATTCGTTGCAACCCGCGCCGGAGATGATGAGCTGTGCACCGGGTTGCGCGCGGAGGATGCGGCACGTCTGCGGGAGGCTATCGAATTTGTGCGTGAGCCGTATGCAGGCAAACAGGTACCGACCGGGCAGGATGCGCTGGCATTTTCGCGCGCAGTGGTCGACGCACTGGCATCGTTGAAGGCCGATGCCGATACCCGTATTGCCGGAATGTTGTTCGAGCTGGCTGCAGTCGCCCCCAACAACGTCGCCGATATTGAGCCACGCTTCGGCAAAGAAGTCGCCGACATGGTCACAAACATCCGGCAGCTCATGCGCCTGCATGAGGGTATGTTTACGCGCAAAGACACTGACCGAACCAAAACCAGCGCTGCCAGCCAATTAGAAGCCTTACGCAAGATGACGCTGGCGATGTCGAGTGACATGCGCGTGGTACTGGTGCGCTTATGCTCGCGTCTGGCAACGCTCAGGCACTTCGCAGAAATTAAAAGTGATAGTGACTTCACCTTGCGCTACGCGCGAGAGACGTTTGATCTGTATGCGCCACTCGCGAATCGGCTTGGTATCTGGCAGCTGAAGTGGGAGCTGGAAGATTTATCGTTTCGCTTCTCCGAGCCGGACAACTACAAGCGTATCGCAAAAATGCTGGAAGAGAAGCGGGTTGAGCGCGAGCAGTTTGTTGAGGATGCGATTCAACGTTTGCGCTCTGAGTTAGCGGCAGCAGGCATTCGTGCAGAGGTCTATGGCAGGCCCAAGCATATCTACAGTATTTGGAACAAGATGCAAGGCAAGGCGATTGATTTCTCGCGCTTGCATGATGTGCGTGCGTTTCGGGTGATTGTGGATGATGTCAAGACTTGCTACACCGTGCTCTCCATCGTGCACGATATTTGGACTCCGATTGCCGAAGAGTTTGATGATTACATCGCGCGACCCAAATCGAATGGCTATCAATCGCTGCATACGGTAGTCGAGGCTGACGACGGCCGCACACTCGAAGTGCAAATACGTACGCAGCAAATGCATCGGTTTGCAGAATTCGGCGTCGCTGCGCATTGGCGCTACAAAGAGGGCAGTGGCAATTCGCAAGACGACAGCTACGACCAAAAAATTGCCTGGCTGCGGCAGCTACTCAGCTGGAAAAGCGAGATCACCGATACCGTGGTTGGTCAGGAAGACAGCGAGCGGCAGTGGGTTGAGCAGTTAAAGGCAGCATCCATCAATGACCGCATTTATGTGCTGACGCCGCAGGGACGCTTGATCGAGTTACCGATGGGCGCCACGCCGATTGATTTTGCGTACCAGTTGCACAGCGATGTGGGCCATCGTTGCCGTGGCGCGCGGGTTAATGGAACGATGGTACCGCTCAACACCACACTCAAGAATGGTCAGACGGTAGAAATCATCACCGCCAAAGGCGAAGCGGTGGCGATGGGCACGGCCGGCCCTTCACGCGACTGGCTTTCCGATGGTTACACCGCAAGTCCGCGCACACGCTCAAAAATTCGAGCATGGTTTAACGCGATCGAGCAGGCGCAGACCTTGGCACAGGGCAGAGCGCTGCTTGAAAAAACCTTGCAGCGCGAGGGCAAGACGGCGGTTAATCTGGATGATCTGGCGCACCGCCTGGGTTTTGACAAGCTGGAAGACATGCTGCTCGCGATCGGTAATGAGCGTCTGAGCGTAAGACTGGTTGAGCAGGCGTTGCACGGTGATGCGCATGAGCGTGTTGCGGCGGATGACGAAGCGCCTTTAACGCGCAAGAGCCGCGCATCAAGCGTGACGCAAGGTGGCAAAGCGGGCGTGCTGATTCTTGGCACCGAAGGTTTATTGACGCAGATGGCGAGTTGCTGCAAACCGGCGCCGCCTGACCCTATCGTTGGCTTTATCACGCGCGGCAAAGGTATTTCGATTCATCGCGCGAGTTGCAAGAACCTCTCGCAGATGGTGCTGCGTGCGCCCGAGCGCATGGTGCAAAGCAGCTGGGGTGAGCTGGGTGGCGATACGGTGTATCCGGTGGATGTGTTCGTACTCGCACAAGATCGACAAGGTTTGCTGCGTGATATCTCCGATATTTTTCTGCGTGAAAAAATCAATGTGATTGGTGTGTCAACGCGCAGCAGTAAAGGTCAGGCCTTTATGTCGTTTACCGGCGAGATATCCTCCACTGAACAATTACAGCGCGCGATGAAAGTCATCAGCGAAGTCAAGGGCGTGGCTGAGGTCAAGCGGGTGTAGTGCAGGCACAGCGGCTGTAGTGTAAGCAGAGCGGCTGTAGCCGAGCTTGCGCGGGTATCGCCAATGCGAATAGGGCGTTGAAAGGGTTTGCAATCCTGATCTACAGCGTCATAGCAAATAAATAATTGCTGCCATTCTTGGCTTGAAGATACAAATCTGGCTATAATCGCGGTTATTTAGGCGCGTAGCTCAGCTGGTTAGAGCACTACCTTGACATGGTAGGGGTCGTTGGTTCGAGTCCAATCGTGCCTACCAACACACAGCAGCAATTATCTGTAAGAGCGAGAAAGGCACAATGGTTATGACACCGCGAACTAGCAAGGCAGCGCCCATTATTTTTTGCTAGTCCGTTCTTGTGCATAGAAAAACGCGGCTGGTCCGCGTTTTTTTTCGTCCGCGGCAGAGGCCGCGACACCGTCCTAAGGAGTATCTATGGTTTCAGTCCGACTTCCCGATGGCTCGCAGCGTCAGTTCGACGCACCAGTCACTGTCGCCGCAGTTGCCGCATCGATCGGCGCAGGCCTCGCCAAAGCAGCCCTCGCCGGTAAGGTAGACGGCAAGCTGGTGGATACGTCTTTCCTGATTGATCGCGATTCAGATTTGGCGATTGTCACCGACAAGGATGCCGACGGGCTGGAGGTGATTCGTCACTCCACCGCGCACTTGCTGGCGTATGCGGTCAAGTCACTATTCCCCGATGCGCAGGTAACGATTGGTCCGGTCATCGATAACGGCTTCTACTACGATTTTTCGTACAAGCGTCCGTTCACGCCGGAAGATCTTGAGGCTATCGAGAAGAAGATGGCTGAACTGGCGAAGAAAGACGAGCCGGTTGAGCGAAAAGTAATTGCGCGTGATGAGGCAGTGGCGTACTTCAAGTCGATCGGCGAGCATTACAAGGCAGAGATCATTGCTTCGATTCCCGCCAATGAGGATGTTTCGCTGTATAGCGAAGGCGAGTTCACCGATTTATGCCGTGGCCCGCATGTGCCGTCTACCGGCAAGCTCAAAGTATTCAAGCTGATGAAGCTGGCTGGCGCTTACTGGCGCGGCGATTCAAAGAATGAAATGCTGCAGCGGATTTACGGCACCGCCTGGACGAAAAAAGAAGATCAGGAGGCTTACCTTCACATGCTGGAGGAAGCCGAGAAGCGCGACCACCGCAAGCTAGGCCGACAGCTTGATTTATTCCATTTCCAGGACGAAGCGCCGGGGCTGATTTTCTGGCACCCCAAGGGCTGGACCATCTGGCAGCAGGTAGAGCAGTACATGCGCCATGTGTATCAAGATAACGGCTATCAGGAAGTCAAAGCGCCGCAAATTCTTGATCGTTCGTTGTGGGAGAAATCAGGCCACTGGGACAACTACAAAGACAATATGTTCACGACCGATTCCGAGAATCGTGCGTATGCATTAAAGCCGATGAACTGTCCGGGTCACGTACAGATTTTCCGATCGAATATGCATTCGTATCGTGAGCTGCCACTGCGCTACGGTGAGTTCGGCCAGTGTCATCGCAATGAACCCTCGGGCTCGCTGCACGGCATGATGCGGGTGCGCGGCTTTACGCAAGATGATGGCCATATCTTTTGCACCGAAGATCAGATTCTGGATGAATGCGTAGCCTTCACCGCGCTATTGCAAAAGGTCTACCGCGACTTCGGCTTTACCGAGGTGATTTACAAGGTCGCTACGCGGCCTGAGAAGCGCGTCGGCTCAGATGAATTGTGGGACAAGGCCGAGCAAGCGCTGATTGAGTCGCTCAAGCGCTCGGGTTGTGAGTATGAGATTACGCCGGGTGAGGGCGCGTTTTACGGCCCGAAGATTGAGTACACCCTCAAGGATGCGATTGGCCGGCCATGGCAATGCGGCACGATTCAAGTAGATTTCTCCATGCCGGTGCGGTTGGAGGCCGAGTACGTGGCCGAGGACAACACCCGCAAGGTGCCGGTGATGCTGCACCGGGCGATCCTGGGTTCATTGGAGCGCTTTATCGGCATGCTGATCGAGAACCACGCCGGTGCCTTGCCGTTGTGGCTGGCGCCGGTGCAGGTGTCGATCCTGAATATCTCGGAAGGGCAGTCGGATTACGCCAAAGAAATCGAGCAATCCCTGAAAAAACAAGGGTTTAGAGTGCAGGCGGATTTGCGGAACGAGAAAATAACCTATAAAATACGCGAGCACTCGGTTCAAAAATTGCCCTACATCGTGGTGGTGGGCGATAAAGAGCGAGATGCAAAAACCGTGGCCGTGCGTGCGCGAGGCAATGTCGATCTGGGCGTCATGTCCCTCGACGATTTGGTTGGCCGACTTCATCATGAGGTCGCTACCAAGGCCTGACGGATTCCCCGTCGGGTCGGCTCGTAGCAGAAGCACGGCGTCTTTTTTGGACCTTTAGAAGGAAACGGCAATAGCTACTGACAAATCGCACCGTATCAACGGTGAAATCACCGCACCTCAGGTTCGCCTTTCTGGCGTGGAGAATGAAGCAATTGGCATCGTAAGTCTGGCTGATGCGTTTCGAATGGCCGAGGAGGCCGATGTCGATCTCGTCGAGATCGCGCCCACTGCGGTACCGCCCGTCTGTCGTTTGATGGACTATGGCAAATTCAAATACCAAGAACAGAAGCGCGCGCACGAGGCCAAGCTCAAGCAGAAAGTGATCTCGGTCAAAGAGGTCAAGTTTCGTCCCGGCACGGACGATGGCGACTACAACATCAAGCTCCGCAATCTGGTGAAGTTCCTTGAAGAGGGCGACAAAACCAAGATCACGCTGCGTTTCCGTGGCCGCGAGATGGCGCACCAGGAGATCGGTGTGCGCATGCTGGAGCGTCTCAAGCTCGATCTGGAGCCCTTCGGTCAGGTTGAACAGTTTCCAAAAATGGAAGGCCGGCAGATGGTGATGGTGCTGGCGCCCAAGAAGAAGAAGTAAGGCTCTTGCGACTTGCTAAGGCGCTGATTTCCTTGATATAATTTCAGGCTTCGCTAATTCAGGCGAAGCAAGCGACGGGTGGCTCGATCTGCCCGTCAACAATAAGCGAGCTCAGGCATCCAAGTGCAGTGAAATTGCTGCCACCTGTCATCGTCCAATAATGGAGCTGTCCGGAAAGGGCAGAATTTTCATGCCAAAAATGAAAACCAAGAGCAGCGCGAAGAAGCGTTTTCGCGTTCGCCCAGGCGGTACCGTCAAACGTGGCCAGGCATTCAAGCGCCATATCCTGACCAAGAAAACTACCAAGAACAAGCGCCAGCTGCGTGGAGCGGTCGATGTTCATGACACAAACGTCAACGCGGTTCGCGCGATGATGCCGTTTGCCTGACCTAACGACCACCACAGGAGCACACTATGCCAAGAGTAAAACGTGGGGTCACGGCACGGGCCCGTCACAAGAAAGTTCTCGACGCCGCCAAAGGTTACCGCGGTCGTCGTAGCCGTGTTTATCGCGTCGCCAAGCAGGCGGTGATGCGCGCAGGGCAGTATGCCTACCGCGATCGTCGCAACAAAAAGCGCGTATTCCGCGCGCTCTGGATCACCCGTATCAACGCGGCGACCCGTGAGCATGGCCTGACCTACAGCAAATTCATCAACGGTCTGAAAAAAGCGGAAATCGCGCTCGACCGTAAGGTGCTGGCGGATATGGCGGTGACTGACAAGCCGGCGTTTGCCGCCATCGTGAACCAAGTCAAAGCCACTATCGCAGCCTGATAGTCCGACTTGCGTTGGCGTCACCGACAAGGTGACGTTCATGCGGGGCATGAGGTGACAAGCCCGTGCCCCGTTGCCATTTTCAAGCACACGCATGAGCTCATTGGAACAACTCGTTGTTGCCGCAGGCGCTGATTTCGCTGCTGCGCAGGATTCTGCCGCGCTGGAAAACGCCAAGGCAAAATACCTTGGCAAGAGCGGGCAGATCACCGAGCAGATGAAAGGCTTGGGCAAGCTCGACCCCGACGCGCGTCGCGCACAGGGCGCGTTGATTAATGCGGCCAAAGACCAGATCGAGGCGCTACTCAATGCGCGGCGCACTGCGTTGTCAGATGCGCAGATGCAAGAGCGCCTCAACGCAGAAGCGATCGATGTGACGCTGCCGGGGCGCGGCCGCAGCGTCGGTGGTATTCATCCGGTGATGCGATCCTGGGAGCGTATCGAGCAGATTTTTGCGTCGATTGGTTTTGATGTCGCCGATGGTCCTGAGATCGAAACCGACTGGACCAATTTCTCCGCGCTGAACAGCCCGGAAAATCATCCTGCGCGCTCGATGCAAGACACCTTCTATATCGACGGCAAAGACAGTACCGGCAAGCCGCTGCTGCTGCGTACGCATACCAGCCCGATGCAAGTGCGCTATGCCAAGATGCATCAGCCACCCATCAAGGTGATTGCACCGGGGCGCACCTACCGTGTTGATAGCGACGCCACCCACTCGCCGATGTTTCATCAGGTTGAGGGCTTGTGGATAGATACCGATATCAGCTTCGCTGACCTGAAGGGTGTGTATCTTGGTTTCGTCAAAGCGTTTTTTGAAACCGACGATCTGCAAGTACGGTTTCGTCCTTCGTATTTTCCTTTCACCGAGCCATCGGCCGAGATCGACATTGCGTTTGGCTCCGGGCCGCTGAAGGGGCGCTGGTTGGAAGTATCCGGTGCGGGTCAGGTACACCCCACGGTGTTACGCAATATGGGCTTCGATCCTGAGCAGTTTATCGGGTTTGCATTTGGCTCCGGTCTTGAGCGACTTACCATGCTGCGTTATGGCATTAATGACCTTCGGTTGTTTTACGAAGGTGATCTGCGCTTCCTCAAGCAATTCAATTGATTTCGGACGACGCGAGCAATGCAATTCTCTGAAAACTGGTTGCGCACTCTGGTAGACCCGAAGCTGAATTCGGATGAGCTGTCGCATCTGCTTACCATGTCGGGTCTTGAGGTTGAAGAGGTCGAGCCTGTCGTGCCGCCATTCACGCACGTGGTAGTGGCCCAAGTGACGCAAGTAGAGCCGCACCCGAATGCAGACCGGCTGCGCGTATGTCAGGTTGATGCCGGTACCGGCACTCTATTGAACATCGTGTGCGGTGCGCCGAATGTGCGGCCGGGGCTGAAGGTACCCTGCGCCATGATCGGTGCGACGCTGCCGCCGGGTGAAGACGGTAAACCGTTTGAAATCAAACTCGGCAAGCTGCGCGGCGTTGAGTCGCAGGGCATGCTGTGCTCTGCGCGCGAGCTGAAGCTTTCGGAAGAACATGCCGGCCTGCTCGAATTGCCTGACGATGCACCGGTCGGTAAGAATTTCCGTGATTACTTCGAGCTCAACGATCTGAAGTTCACGATCAAATTGACACCCAATCGTGCTGATTGTTTGTCTGTGCTGGGCGTTGCGCGTGAAGTGGCCGCGCTGACGGGTGCACCCATGTCGGTGCCATCGTTCAAACCCGTTGCAGTTAACCTTGATGAGCGTTTACCCGTGAAGATTAGTGCGCCTGATCTGTGCGGGCGTTTTTCCGGTCGCGTGATCCGTGGTTTGAACGCCAAGGCTGAAACGCCGCAGTGGATGCGGCAGCGCCTTGAGCGTAGTGGTCAACGCTCAATCTCGGCATTGGTCGATATCTCGAATTACGTCATGCTTGAACTCGGTCGTCCGACGCATGTGTTCGACCTCGACAAAATTCATGGCAGCCTCGAGGTGCGGTGGGGTCGCAGTGGTGAACAGCTAAAGCTATTGAACGGCAACACCGTCACGCTGGACGATTGGATCGGTGTGATCGCCGACGATACCGGCCCGGAAGCGATGGCCGGCATCATGGGTGGTGATGCCACTGCGGTGTCGCTCGACACCACCAACATTTATCTCGAAGCGGCGTTCTGGTGGCCGAACGCGATTCAGGGCAGAGCACGTCGCTTTAATTTTTCTACCGATGCGGCGCATCGTTTCGAGCGCGGCGTTGATTTCGCTACCACGGTCGAACATATCGAGCGCATCACCGCGCTGATCATCGAGATTTGCGGTGTGCCGGGGCAGACCAAGGTGGGGCAGGTGGATGATCAGATCACCGCGCTACCAAAACGCGAGCCGGTAACACTGCGCGTTGCGCGTGCTTCAAAAATTATTGGCATTCCGCTGTCGGCGCAGCAAGTGGCTGATGTTTTCTCGCGCCTCGGTCTACCGTTTACCCAAGAGGGCGAGTTGTTTTCGGTTACCGCGCCCAGCTATCGCTTCGATATCGAAATTGAAGAAGACCTGATCGAAGAGATCGCACGGGTCTATGGCTTTGACAATATTCCCGCGCTGCCACCGGTATCCGCGAATCAGATTCGGCTCGCACCGGAGCGCCAACGCTCCTTGTTCACCGTGCGTCGGCAAATGGCTGATTTGGATTATCAGGAAGTCGTTAACTACAGCTTTATTGAAGAAACTGCCGAGCATAGTTTTGGCGTCGCAGACCCGATCAAGCTGCTCAACCCGATCGCAAGCCAAATGAGCGTGATGCGCTCGCAGTTGCTGAGTGGCTTGGTGGCGAATGTTCGCTACAACCTCAACCGCAAGGCCTCGCGTGTGCGCATGTTCGAGATCGGCGCGGTATTTTGCAAGGATGCCGGCGTGGCAGACGGCCCACTCTCGGTGGCCGGTATCGCGCAGCCGAAGCGCCTGGCGGCTTTGGCCTACGGCCCGGTGGCTGATGAGCAGTGGGGGCAAGACACGCGCGTTGCCGATTTCTTCGATATCAAAGCCGATCTGGAGGCCTTGTTCGCACCGCATACCCTGCGTTTCGAGCCAGCCGCGTATCCCGCGCTGCACCCCGGCCGCTCTGCCGCGGTGCTTCTTGATGGTGCGGTGATTGGCAGTGTGGGCGAGTTACACCCTGCGCTAACGCAAGCGCTTGAGCTGCCGTTTGCGCCAGTAATGTTTGAAGTCGATGCCGCTGCGCTGCAGCAGCGCAGCGTGCCGGCGTATCAAGAGCTTTCAAAGTTTCCGCCGGTACAACGCGACTTGGCACTGCTGGTGGCGCAATCTCTTGGTGCGCAGTCTTTGCTCGATACCATGCACCGGACTGCGGCATCGAATCCGATATGTCGAATCATGCAACACATTGTTTTGTTTGATGAATATCGCGGCAAAGGGCTGCCGGAAGGGCAAAAAAGTCTTGCCTTCCGGGTGACCATGCAAGATACTCAAAGCACCCTGCAGGATGAATCGGTTGACGCGGCGATGGCAGCGCTGGCCGAGGCTGTTCACCAAAAGCATGGCGCAACCATAAGAAAATAAGCAGCCATTTCGGGGCTCGTCAAACATGATGAATCACACCAATCCCGCAGAAGTTGAATCCGTGGTCGCCGCCGATCTTGATCGGGCTATTCAGGCAAACCAGGCGCGCGTCGGTGCAGAAAAAGAATTACCCACGCTGACCAAGGCAGAGCTGGCCGAGCTATTGTTTGAGCAGGTCGGTTTGAACAAACGCGAAGCCAAGGACATGGTGGACACCTTCTTCGGTGAAATCCGCGATGCGCTGGAGCGTGGTGAGTCGGTAAAGCTATCCGGGTTCGGCAATTTTCAATTACGTGACAAGCCGCAACGCCCCGGTCGCAACCCTAAAACCGGCGAAGAAATACCGATCAGTGCGCGCCGGGTAGTCACCTTCCATGCAAGCCAAAAGCTGAAAGCGCAGGTTGATGCGGCGGGTGTCCGTCCAGCGGCGCATTCCGCCTGATATAAGCCGCCATGAACGAGCGCGCAGCCAAGCCTGCACTGGTGCCTCTGCCACCCATTCCACCGAAACGGTATTTCACCATCGGCGAGGTCAGCGAGCTGTGCGGCGTGAAGCCTCATGTACTGCGCTACTGGGAGCAGGAATTCACCCAGCTCAAACCCGTCAAGCGTCGGGGTAACCGGCGCTACTACCAGCACCATGAAGTGATGCTGATCCGGCGCATCAGAGAACTGCTGTACGAGCAGGGCTTCACCATCAGTGGCGCGCGCAACAAGCTCGACGCCAATGGCTCGGCAAGCAGCCCGGCGGCGCAGGTGATGGACCTTGTCGCTGTGCGGGCTGAGCTGGGCAGCATACTCAGCCTGCTGAGGCTCTGACTCCGCCAGCGTCGTTCGCGGTATTGATAGGCGGGCAAAAAAATGCCCGCTCAGTGAGCGGGCAAGATCTATATCTGAGGAGAAGACATAGAGGAGACAACCGAATTATGCTGCTCTGCAAAATATAAAGCAAATGCTTTCTTTCTATCTGTTCGATAGATTTTTCGTATGACTGACGCCCAGAAGGTGGCCGCGAAATCGCCTTATGAAGCCCGGCGCGCCAGGCGAATACATGTGCTTAATTGATAATTTGGCGATATTTCCGCAAATGGATTCATTCTGGAAATAAAATTTTGCGAATTTCTGAACATTTGACCGTATAATTTCTTTTAGGAATCAAATCGGTTTGCCAGCGCCCTGCATCTGTGCACGTAGATGGGACGATGGCAAGCCCCAAGTGTTTGATTTTTTCTTTCACCAGATTCATGGAGGCGGTGTTGGCGGACTCTAATCAAAGCGGATGTCTGACGGTTGGTGAAGGCGTCGTTCTCAATGGGACCTTCGTGGTTCCGGATATTGCCTCGGTATCAGGCAGCATCGAGGGCGATATCACGGCACGCGAACTGATTGTTGCCAGTTCGGGCGTGATCAAGGGCAAAGTGACCGCG
The DNA here is from genome assembly GCA_018882935.1 of Burkholderiaceae bacterium. Taxonomy (GTDB): domain Bacteria; phylum Pseudomonadota; class Gammaproteobacteria; order Burkholderiales; family Burkholderiaceae_D; genus Pernthalerella. Next base: position 16,667 of record VERA01000039.1, read on the forward strand.
GAGATCATTGACCTTCGGGGTGAGATCCATGACACCCTGACCGCCAAGAAATCGCTGTTCATCCGATCAACTGGTAAGGCACTCGGCTCGGTGCAGTATGCAGAAATCGAGATCGAAAAGGGCGGTGACCTACAGGGCTCACTACAAAAGATTGATGGCGACGGCCCAGCTTCTGGTACGTACTGATTTCGGGGCTGTGACTCGTGTTCATCAATAAAAAACGTAACGACGAACGGGAAAAAATGGCGACTCCCATCGAAAACAGCCAGCCACCGGTGATTGAGCCGGAGCCACCTGCTCCAGAGGTACAGGTGGATCTCGACCAGGCCTATTCCGGCAACGGTAATGGTAACGGCAACGGCGGCATGAAGCCGGCGGTGAATAACCTGAAACCCTCGATCATTAGTGAGGGCTTCGAGTTCATCGGCGAGATCCGGTCGAATGGCTACCTGACGATCGACGGAACAGTGCGCGGCACCTTGTCGCTGCACTCGATACAGATCGGCGTGACCGGTGTGCTCGACGGTAATGTCACCTGCGACACCATGAACGTCAAAGGCAACTTCGCCGGATCACTCGATTGCAGAGATCTGACCATTGGTAGCCGCGCCGTGGTAGACGGTAAGGTGAGCTTCAAGAGCATTACCATCCAGCGCGGTGGTGTGGTCAAGGGCGAACTCAAGAAGAAACCGTAAACGAGTTAACCACGCACATAAAAAAAGCCCGGCGATATCGTCGGGCTTTTTTGTTTTCGCTGTCGAACCGGGCTGGCTAATAATGAACTTCGTAAACCAGCCAATGGGTTCTACAACGCGATCGTTTGTTTCGTTTGTTCAGGTAATGGTGACGAGTATTACTTTTTTTCTTGCGCCATTTTAATGACGGTTTGCGCGTCGGTGCTGCTGGTATTGTTTTGCGCTTGAATCACCAGGCCAAGCAGTTTGGCGCCGTGTTCAACCCCAATGGTGCCGTAGGTGATGTCACCGCGTACCTCGGAATCTTTATGAAACTCCGCGCGCTCGTTGGCGTAAATATTACCTTCAACTTTGCCAGCGACCATCACGCGATGCGCAGTGATGTCGCCCGACACTTCGCCTGAGCGCCCGATTGCCACCGTCACTTTTTTTTCTTTGACGGTCTCGATATTGCCGATCACCTTGCCATCAATGCGCACGCTATCAAGCAAAACCAAGCGACCGTAAATCTCGGTAGTAGCACCGATTAACGTGTCGAATTTCTCTTGGGTGGGTAAAAGTTTACTTTGCTTCATTTTGCGGAACATCGGCCTCTCCTGTTCCAGATTTATAACCCGCAATATACCGGACACTGTGTCGGTTCGGGGTTGATTTTTTTAATATGAAGATGCTTGTTACAGTTGACGCGCAAACAAGCAATTTGACTTACGCAGGCAACAAGAAAAAATCAATATGTTGCGTTTACTTTGAAGAATTTACTTAAGCTTGGCAGTTTTCGATTCGACAAGCTCAACCGCCATTCGGCAGGACTTGAACCGGGTTCATCACATGCCCGTTACGGAACACTTCGTAGTGCAGGTGAGGGCCGGTAGATCGCCCGGTGCTGCCGACATCTGCAATATGCTGACCACGTTTAACACGCTGTCCCTCGGTCACATGGCGCTTGCTGATGTGCGCGTAGCGCGTCATGAAACCCTCAGCGTGTGCTACCTCGACGATATTCCCGTAGGTGTCTTCCCAACCGGATCGCGTTACCAGTCCATCTGCGGTGGCGATGATAGGCGCGCCATGCGGCGCAGTGAAATCAAGTCCCTCGTGACGCGCGAGTGTGTGCGTGAACGGATCAACGCGCATACCAAAGCCGCTGGTCATACGAAAATCACCGGCGATAGGCACACCGGTAGGTAAGGTCTGCAGCCACTGTAACTGCTTATCCCAGTCGCTACGCATGGTGCTGACTGTTTTATTGAACTGGCCGATTTCGCCCATCGTGTTATCGAGGCTTTCATCGAGCGGCAGCAAAGGGTCAAGCGTAGGGCGCCGGCTTGGCAGCAGCAACGGACCACCACGACCATCCTCTTTGGCGGCACCACGCTCGCGCAACGACGCTGGTGTCGCGATTTCCATGAATCGGTTTTTGAGTTGCTGCAGCTGTCGAATGTCTTGTGCTGTTGAGTCCAGCATCTCTTGCATCTTCACGAGGCGATCGCGGTAAATCGCCTCCATGCGCTGCTGCTCTGCTTCTGTGGTCACACCGCCAAGGGTGCGGGCCAGATCGGGGCTGGTTTCAACAGCAATCTTGAAGCCAACCAGGTACAGCAAGAAGCCGGTAACGATAAGCGAGAAAGAGCCCACCAACGCCGCAACCACCACCTTCTTCGCGGTAATCGAGATAGTGCGCACACGCCCTGTCGGGCCAGAAACCCACATCAACTGCATCGCTACGTCCTCTGGCGGGATTAGTTGGAATCCATAGACACGAGCTCGACATTATATTGTTTTCAAGCAATTCGTTGCCCAAAAAAGTGCGGAATATGAATATTCTGATAACGAAAATCCGAATATTTTCAGTATCTCGGGCGATTCTCGATGTCGAGCACGGGCGCCGCGCCGTCTCGCGTGCCTATATTTCGCGTAGGAAAGTTGTTCGCTTTGGGTGCCTTAATCGCCCCTGACCTTGGAATGGCCTCGGGCATCGTGAGATTTACTCATTTTTCGGAAATAGTCCGTCATCGGACTTATGCTCTTCGTAGTACCCCCGCAGAGTATCGACAAATTTTCGAACGGTGAAAATCAGATTAGGCATGTTCAGCCCGAAAGGGTAGTAAACAACGCAGTTTCCGATAAGACCAACTTCGCCGTCACTCCAGCGGTAGGTGAGGTATCGAAATAGAAACGACCGAAAATTGGTGTCAGCTGAAATCTTTTGTACTTCAATATTGCTAGGCAAACCACCTCATGTCGTTTGACCTTGAACTAGTAGTGAAGGTGTTTCAAAGTATCCGTGGACCCGAGCGTCTATTTACGTAAGCTGGATTTTCTTCCTAAGTCAATATTCCTGATTGAGTCTTTCGGTCGGTCTATCTCAAGCTCGTCGCACGTTGGTGCGTTGAGAAAGTGGTCAATAAGAGGAAGACCCTCAGCCGCGATGATCTTGTTATAGGCTGCAATGAAATCTGCATATTCATTACGCCACTCTTGTTCTCTTCGCTTTTTAGATAAGCCAGATTGCTTTTTTGGGTGAGTTCGCTCAGATGCCACAAAAATCCCCACACGAGAAATTTCAGATTTGAATGTGAGTGAGTATCTTAGATGGGCGTAGTCATGGATGGCAACTTCTTCCTTGCCAACTCAACGGATATGCAACAGTGTTTGCTCTTCAAAATCCCTTCGGCTTGGGTCTTGAGTGCAACACGGTCTGCGAAAATGCAACCACCGTAAGTTGCTTGACATTAGACCAGTCGGTAACATATCAATCGACATTCGTAGTTGCTCATCAAGACAATCACTGCGCAGTTTTTGAATTTTATGTTTAATCCTCCCCATCCTGGCTTGACCTTGCGCGACGATGTTCTAGTTGCATTGAATCTTCAGGTTGGCGAAGCTGCAGCACAGTTGGGCATTGACCGCACCACTTTGTCCAGGGTACTCAACGGTCGCGAAGCGATTAGTCCTGCTATGGCACTAAGAATTGAGTGCTGGCTAGGTCGTGATCATGGCGGTACAGCAGAGGTGTGGTTGGCTCAGCAGGCGGCGTATGATTTATGGCAGGCTAGAGCGCGCTCCAAGTCAAGCAGCTGAACCTACGCTCCGTTCAGCTGAGAATAGCAAGCAGTCAGTTAAAGTGGCTAGGTTAGGACGGTTCCTAGCCCGGGCAATATCGCCGACGGCTGCCGCGATCAGCGCTGGATCGCCTTCCTCCAATGCCGCTTCGAGATATGCCGCCATGTCCGCTTCAGAAGCGAAGTGTTCGGCGGGGTCCCATGGCTTTGTGTTTGTTTTGGGCATTGACCTGTCCTGACTCTGTGCGTCCGAAGGCATCGATACAACCCAGATACCGCGCTGCGTATCGATGAAAGCGCACTTCACGTGGATTGCTTCACGAAGTACGCTGCGGCTTTTTTTACAATGTCGACCTCCGCTTGTAATCGGGCTAGCTACATCTGTTCAGAGGTCACCGGCTTGGTTATTGGTCCGCCGAGACGACCCTCACGATGCGACCTGGACGGGTGCCACACGAATTAGGTTTTCTGAAGGGCCTCGGCTACCCGCTTGGTAGCGGCAATCAGGTCTGCCACTAGCCGCTCGTTGATATTGAGATCACCTTCATATTCGCCTAAGTTGCGAATTTCATGGCATTTAGCGAGGACTCGCCACACGTCGGCGCTAAATCTTTCTTGTCCGGAGGTTCTTTGTGCAGCGGCTTGCCGGGCCCCACTAGGTTTTCAAGTGGGGATGTCTGATTCATTGCCAATGATCCAAACCTTGGGTTGTTCAAGTACTCGGCTTAAAAATGCATTGCCATCCATCAGTCGTTGTCGCACATCCGCTTCCGTGTAAATGGTGGTATTGATACCTCGTCCTAAGCGCACTTCAGTACCGAGCAATTGATTGACCAAGTCTGCGTAAGACAGTGAATCACTGATGACAAACAGGTCGACATCACTCGCCACCGTATCTTGCTTCTTGGCGATCGATCCAAATATAAACGCGCACCGAATCGCCTCTTGATAGGGCGCGAGGGCTTCACGAATGGGAAGCGCCAGACCGAAGGTTTTTTGTACGATTTGCGTCAACTCTTGAAAGATTGGAGAGTGCGGGTTTGCCTGAAAATGCCGCTGGTTGCCGCGCATTTGGGAAGTGATTAGCCCGCTTTCGCTCAACCGCTTCAACTCCCGTTGCACTGCTCCTGAGCCAGCGCCGGTCAGTTGGATCAGTTCGTTGGCGAAATACGAGCGCTCTGGCTGGCCGAATAAACAGGCGAGTACGCGTTGCTGGGTGTTCGTAAACAACACGCTCCCCAACCCTCCAAAAGAGGCGGATTTTCGCTGAGGTGAGTGTTTTAGCATGCTCATATTGGGCATGATAATGCCTAAATTGGGCATGTCAAGAGCTGTTTAATTTATTCATATTGTGTCCGCATGCCTACACCGAGTAACGGCTCTATCACCAAGCGCCGCGGATGCACCGTAATCCGTACGCGACAGTGAGGCAAAAAACCTGCTTCAGTGAGCCAGTCACCTCGCAGTAGCAAGCTCGGTGAAAACGGCGAACGTTTGCTCACTGCCAGAACGGTCGCAAAGCGAACATACGGAAAGCGATTGTGATGAATTCGGCGGCGGCGATGCGGCGAGCTGCGACGCTGTAGGTATGTCATGACCTCTCCCTGCATAAGTGGATACGCCTTGAAATTCTTCTTCAAGGGTGGATTTTTCCTCTTGGTGCATACGAGCTGTCAACCTCGTTCATCACAAGCGCGATGAGGTGCGCAATCTAGTGCTGCCGCAGGGCGTGGTCAATTCACATTCAAAAATAGGCGATGGATTATTCGCAAAGAGGATGGGATTGTAGGGCGGGCGAGGTGCGATGATCTTCCGCAGGATGCGTTTTCGGGATACCAAGGTGGTCGAGAGTGCACGCTGACGACGAGAAGTGATGCCTCACAAATTTATGATTGGTCGGCACGATAGTAATCGAGCTATCTGTAATTCTCGACTTCTTCATGTAGAACTCCTCCAATTGAGAAAATTCTGTTTCAGACCGCTGCTAGCCTGAGGGGGGATTACCGAGCGCGACTATCGTATTCAACCTTTTTCGATGGTTGAATGATGATTCGACCCATCGACAAGGTTACAACCCCCTTCTGCTCACGTTGATAGGTTTGGAATTTGTTGGGCACTTTGTTGGGCTCTTTTGCGAGATATGGCCAAAAAAAGCAAAAAGGCCAACCCAATGGTTGGCCTAAGTCTTTGATTTGATTGGTCGGGGCGGCGGGATTCGAACTCGCGACCCCTTGCACC
>VERA01000119.1 GCA_018882935.1 Burkholderiaceae bacterium
GTGTTGCTGTGGTGACTGCGCTGCTGCTGGCGACATTAGCAGTGACGGTAGTAGCGAGTCTATTTTGGCGGCAGCAGCTGCTGGTACGATCCATCGACAATCTGCGGCTGCAATTGCAGAAGCAATGGGTGCTGCGCGGGGCACTCGACTGGGCAAGGCTGATTCTGCGTGAAGATGGTCGTAATTCCTTGATCGATTCACTCGACGAGCCATGGGCAACCCCACTGGCGCCGACGCGGCTTGATCAGTACGTGGCGCCCGGTATAAGCAGCGGCGACGCCGGCAGTGCCTTGCTGTCTGGCGCAATTGAAGATGCACAGGGCCGGTTCAATCTGATGAATCTAGTGAACCTATCCGACCTTGCCAAGCAAGACAGAATTAATCAAGCAGCGCTACAAGGGTTTACACGCCTGCTAGGCGCATTGCGGCTGGATACCGCTATGGCCAAGCTGATCGCGCAAGCCATAGCTGAAGCGGAAAGCGCTACACAGCAACCGCGCAATGGTATACGTCGGCCGATCAGTTTCGTACAACTCGATGATCTGCTTGCAGTGCCCGGCTGCACGCCGCTAATGATCAAGACAATGCGGCCGCATACCGTAATACTTCCTGCACCCACACCGATCAATATCAACACCGCAAGTGCTGAGGTACTTGCCGCAGGCGTCAGCGGACTATCGCTGGCAGATGCCACCGCGATTACCTCCAGCCGTCGGCAAGCAGCGTTTCAGAACGTGGCTGAGTTTACCAAGCGCTTGCCTGATACGGCGAAGGGCCTGGACGTTGGCAGCGTGAGTGTTACCACGCGCTACTTCCTGGTCAACGGCGCGGTCACTATACGCAATGCCAAGCTTGAGATACAGGCTCTGGTTGAGCGGCAGCCAACGACGACGCGTCTGCTATGGGTGAAGGCATTGTAAATGCAGCGTCATCGATCTGAGCATACCCTGTATCTGCGGCTCCCTACGCGTAGCGATGTGGCGAATGCCTTGCCATCGCTACCGCTCAACTTTGCCTTGGCCATGCGCGGCCGGCCCATCAGAACTGCCGTTGCCTCGCTTACCGACCTCGCGCCACAGATCACGCAGGTCAGCGAAGTAGTGCTGTTGTTAGCGGCGAGTGATGTCACACTCCTGCGGCTTGCAGTGCCACCGCTCGCCAACACGCGATTACTCGCTGCCTTACCCGCGCTGATTGAAGAGCATGTGATTGGCGATACCGCAGATTGTGCTATTGCGCTCGGCCCTGAGCGAGATGGACAACGACTCATTGCAGTATGTGAGCGTGAATGGCTACTCAGCTGGATCAATAATGTCCGGCAGCTAGGCGCAAGACACCTGCGCCTGTTACCGCTGTCGCTTTGCTTGCCCTTACCTCAAACACAAATTTCGGCAGCTTTATTCGAGCATGCAACACACTATGAATTAGCAATCCGTCTTTCAATCGACGAAGGTATGGGCTTGATCATTGCCATTGATGAGATAAACCAACTACCTGAAGCGGTGCTACAGCTACTCGCACAGCTGGTACCTGATCAACCCCTACAGCTATCAGTGCCCGCTGCGGTTTTAAGCGTGTTTCGTCAATCGCTGCCGATGCAGCAGAATGCGCACATTACGCTGATTGAGCACGACTGGCACGACTGGATTAGCGCAAGCAAGCAGCAGCCTATCGATTTTGCCGGGGTACCCGGCATTCAGCAAGCGCGGACATTCTCATGGCAGGCGTGGCGCTGGCCAATCACCTTGGCCGCTATTTTCCTGGTATTCAATATCGCTGCCCTGCAGCTTGATTTTTTACGACTTCGCAGGCAGGGCTTGCAACTCCGCGAAGAGATCGCTGGTATCTATCAGCGCAGCTTTCCGAATGAGATTGTCGCCCTTGATCCATTAGCGCAGATGAAACAAAAAATCACTGGCCTACGCCAGGCGTCGGGTCAGCTAAGCCCAACCGATTTTTTAGTATTGAGCGCTGCCGTCGGCGAAACCTGGGCGCGGGCCGGTAACGCTGTTCAGACAATTGAGTACTTGGATTATCGAGATGGTGCGATAACGCTCAAAGTAAAACCAAACACAACCGGTGCGCTGGAAGCGACGCAGAGTGCGCTTGCAGATCACAACATCACACTCGTACCCTCACCGACGGATTCAACCCTATGGCAAATCAGCCCATTAAAATGATTCAACAGCGCTGGAATAGCTTCTGGCAGGATCGTACCGTGCGTGAGCAGCGGCTGTTACTGGTTGTGGCTTGGCTTATTTTTATCGGATCAGTATTTTTCGGTGTGATTGATCCCGCAATCAGCGGGCGCCAGTACTGGCAGCACATGCTACCGGTCTTGCGAACCGAGCACGCGGAAATGCAGCAGCTAGCAAATCAACTCAATCATTTACAAACCGAGCAAAGGCCGAATACACCAGCGCTTGATCGCACGACAATAGAACGTAGCCTGACGAGCGCAGGTCTGACACCACGCTCACTGCAATTATCTGATCGGCAGCTCCAGGTGGCATGGGCAACGATTTCTTTTAGCGCGCTCATCCAATGGCTGCAGACGATGCAGCGAGAGCATGCATGGTCGGTACTGGAAGCCCACATCAGTGCGAGCGATAGCATCGATCGGGTTGATGCCAAATTAACGATGCAACTGCGGCGTTGATCTATCGTTTACATGAGGTACGCGCTCGCTTGGCTGATAACCGGCCTGCTCACCATCTTCATCACCGCACTCATCAGCATGCCTGCAGCATGGCTGGTACCACTGATTGATCAGCAAACAGCCGGGCGTTTTTCACTTGCAGAGGTGGAGGGAAATCTCTGGCAAGGCTCTGCGGTGATCGGTATCGCCGCCGCGCGTGACGAGCCTCTTACGGCATTACTACCAGGCCGCTGTAGTTGGCACATCTCACCCTCCTTACTATTTGGTGGTGTCGACATCACCCTTGAAAACAGCTCAGTGAGTGCGGCGCCGATTCGTTTGCGTGGCTCTGGAACACGCTGGGAAATCGCAGCCGGGAGTATGACATTGCATGCCGACAGCCTGGCTGGGCTCGGCGCGCCATTGAACACCCTACAACCTGCTGGCGTCATGAAAATCAGTTGGCCAGCGCTGACGCTCACGCGCGAAGGGTCTGACTGGCTGATCAATGGTCCTATGCAGATTACGCTGACATCGTTATCGTCGCGCTTGTCACCGCTCAAACCCTTGGGTGCATATCAGCTGCAGTTTGATTGGATCGGACGCGGCGCAACGCTCAATCTGCAAAGCTTATCAGGTCCGCTCATGCTCACGGGTCGGGGTGGTATTACCAATGGCCATTTTCATTTCTCGGGTGAGGCATGGGCACAAGCGGGCTATGAAACACAACTCGCTACCTTGCTCGGATTACTCGGGCAGCGCCGTCAGCTTGATGATCGAATCGTCACCACACTCGAATTCCAATGAAAACACTGCTGATCGGCCTGACTATTCTATGGTTAACCTTTGGCCCAGCACATGCGCAGCAAGCTGGCGATTCATCGGCAAGCTTGAACTTTGTTGGCGCTGAGATTGAATCTGTCATACGCGCTATCGGCCATTACACGGGTAATACCTTCGTTATTGATCCGAGGGTCAAGGGAACAATTAACCTCGTATCTGAAAAACCGCTCAGCAAGTCGCAAGCGCTTGAGCTACTTGGCTCGGCACTGCGAGTTCAGGGGTTTTCTCTGGTTAAAACGCCCAGCTATATCAAGGTTGTGCCCGAAGCAGACGCCAAGCTGCAAGCCGCACCAACGCAGCTCGGCAAGCTGCGCGGCGATCAAATCGCAACCCAGATTTTTTCACTTAACCATCAAAATGCGACGAGCTTGACGAATGTACTGCGACCACTTATTTCGGCAAATAATTCGATCACGCCTGATACCAGTAATAACACCTTAGTGATTACCGATTATGTCGATAACCTACGGCGGCTCTCCCGCATCATTGCCACGCTCGATACCCCGGCGAATGCCACGCTCGAAGTTGTTCATCTGGTGCATGCGATTGCCATGGATATGGCCGCCACTATCAATCGCCTGCTTGATAGCACGACTGCCGCATCAACCGATCCAAATCGTGTACTGGTGCTCGCAGACGCACGCACCAACACGCTGATTATCCGCGCCCCCAATGCAGCGCGTGCCGATTTGGCGCGCACGCTCATCGCCAAGCTAGATCAACCAACCGCGCAACCGGGTAATGTGCATGTGGTCTACTTGCGAAATGCCGAGGCGACCAAATTAGCGCAAGTGCTGAGAGCGGTGGTGACGAGCGAATCAGGTAGCGCACTTTCACCGATACCAAGCGCGGTATCCGGTACCGGTCAGTCCAGTATTGGTCAGCAGAGTAGTTCGGCACTAGCCTCAGCAGGCGCGCTGCAGACCTCAGCACCGGCGATATCATCAACACAAGCGCCGTTACCGACTGGTGGTGCTGCCGGATTCATTCAAGCTGATCCCAGTACCAATACCTTAATCATTACCGCCAACGAGCAGGTGTACCGAAACCTGCGCGTGATTATTGACCAGTTAGATGCGCGCCGGGCTCAGGTGTATGTTGAATCGCTGATTGTCGAGGTAAGCGCCGACCGTGCTGCTCAGTTGGGCGTGCAGTGGGCCGGATTATCGGGCGATGGTGGCGCCGGGTACCGAGTCGGCGTGCTCACCGGTTTTGGTAGTGGTGGCGACAACCTGGTGCAGCAAGCCGCTGCCACACTCAGCAGTAGCGGAACACCTTTGGTACCAGGTAATGGTTTGGCCGCGCTGATGGTTAAACAAAACGCAAATGGCTCGGTAAGTCTTGGCATGCTGGCGCGTGCGCTCGAAACCGATGCCAGAGCCAATATTTTATCGATGCCGAACTTGATCACCCTCGACAACGAAGAAGCACGCATCATCGTCGGCCAGAACGTACCATTCATTACCGGTCAGTTTACGACTGCGGCTTCAGGCGGTAGCGCCGGAGTTAATCCGTTTCAAACGATCGAGCGCCGAGATATCGGCCTTTCGCTGCGTGTGCGCCCAACAATTTCGCAGGGCGGTACGGTGAAAATGGCGATTTATCAGGAAACCTCAAACATTCAACAATCCACAGCATCAGGGCTGATCACCAGTAAACGATCGATCGATACCAATGTACTTGTCGATGACGGACAAATTATCGTGCTGGGCGGTCTGATCGAAGACACCTTATCTGATTCAATGGAAAAAGTGCCGGGGCTCGGCAATCTTCCCTTGCTGGGCTATCTGTTTCGCTACCAATCCAAGCGACGTACCAAAACCAACCTGATGGTTTTCTTGCGACCGAATATTATCCGTTCAGATGAGCAAAGTATTTCGCTCAGCGGTGATCGCTATGATTACATGCGCAATACGCAATCCAGCGT
>VERA01000120.1 GCA_018882935.1 Burkholderiaceae bacterium
CGTAAAGAAACCCCACCGCCAATATAAAGAACGGGATCGCCATAATTTCGAATTTCTCGATACCGGTGAATAGCTTCAACGCCACTGCCTGTACCGGTACTTCAGTCATGGTGAACAAGAACGTAAGCACGGTCAGGCCGAGTGCGATCGATATCGGCATCCCGGTCAGCATCAGCCCAATTAACAATAAAAAGATCAGTGCGGCGTTCATGATTTACTCTCGACCGCTTCGTCATCCAAGCCATCAACATGGGCTGGATCATGCGTCGGTAGCTCACCGCCGCGTACAAACTGCCACGCCACCTGTAAAAAGCGCGCGCACATTAATGCTGATCCAAGCGGAATCGCCAAGTACACGACCCAGATCGGTACCTCCATGACCTCTGAGGTACTGGAGGTCGCGGAACGCTCAAGCACAAACTCAGCGCCGAGGCCCGCAATCACTCCGGTAAACAGCGCACCTGCTAGTAAGCCAAATAAAATAAAGCGACGCTGCGTCGGTGTTGGCAAGCGATTTACCAGTACGTCAACACCGACATGAATTCCAGTACGCACACCATACGCAGCACCGAACTTGGCCATCCAGACAAACAGATAAATAGTGAGCTCTTGCGCCCAACTGGTGTTTATGCGCAGCAGCAGATCTTGCAATACAGGTATAGCGAGACCGGAGGCGTAGCGATGCACCACCGCAAAAAAAATGACCAGCGTCGCTGCCGCCATCAAAAAAGCGATCAGCCATTCTTCGAGATGATCAAGGATTTTCATTGGGGCAGGATATGTTCAAATTGCCAGCAAGTACAAACGTACTGCTGCGATCAGGCCCACTAACCAGACAATCGAGCGCAGTGTCGCTTTATCAGTCACGTAGCAATAAACATAGAGAATACGTGCAATAACAAATACCCAACAGGTCGTGGCTATGGTGGTGACATCGGTGCCAGAGACCAGCGCCAGCAGCGTGCCGGCTGCAAAAAGAGGAAATGCCTCAAAACTATTTTGCTGCGCTGCGTTGGCGCGCGCGCGCCAGTCTTCTTGTAAACCTAACCAAGCGCGCGGTTGATGGTTGTTATAGTCCGCCGCGCGCCACTTTGCGATGCCTGCGCAAATAATCGGCAGCAGACCTGCGATCAACAACGTAGCAACAATTTGATTCATGGTGGTCTTCCCTCAGCAAGCATCAGCGCTTTAGCAGATCATCACGCTACCATTAAAAGAAGTGTCGAATGCCGAACTCCAAGCTCCAGTGCATGCCATAGCGCTGATCGGTACCACTCAAGCCTGTACCCGGCCTTACATAAAAGCCAGTTTTGGGCAGAATGAATTGGCCTAGCTCTGCTTTGATCTGAGAACTGGCCACGTTAGCGCGCTGGTGGTTGATCCAGTAACTGTATTCAACAAAGCTGTAAACCTTATTCGGCCAACGCGTTAAAAGAGAGCCGCGGATATTCGTAAAATTTACATCTTCGCGGCTAGAATCACCGCCGATCGCTTTGCCGTACTGAATATAAGGGAAAAATACCGACTTTGCCTGCGGTAGATCGACAGCCGCGAAAGCAAAAGGCGCCAATACATGCTTGCCTGAGCCTAGCGCGGTGCTACTGGCGGTGTCGAAGGTCAGCTCAGAGCCAACAACCAGCGCGAAGTCTTCGGTGCGTGCGGCACGCCACGCGATACGCGTCAGCAGGTTGCCGATGCCCGTACTGGTGGCACCCACAGCAGGGTCGTAGCGCCCTATCGGCAGCTCGGTTCGTAACCCCACCGATTTACTTAAGGCATATTCAAGGCGCGGAACAATGATTTGATTAGATGCCGTTGCGTATTGATTAAACTCGGTACGAATATCGAATCGGTTCTTGAAATCGGTAGGATCAATACGTTTGGCAACGTCGGTGGTTGCTGCCGCTGGTGCGGGCGGCGCTGGCTGCTGAATGGCGCCCTCTTCAGCTCGCGCAGATGATAAAAATACCAACATCAACAATAACAGCAAAAAAATGGGGACTGCTCGGCCATGATGCCGAGTTGATAAATTGCTCATGCTTATTAAAATATGCGGGTCGTTGGGAGGCTGACAACAGGTGTGCCGGAGCTTACCATGTCGGCCGTAACGAATTCTCCCTTGGCGCCCGATCATCTGCATACTGCGATGGCCAGGCGATGATCATAGGGCTGTTATGATTCCACCGTACTCACACCGGCCAAAGGCCTGACAGCCGACATCACCATGGAACCCAAGGAATTTGCGCGATTTTTCGGAGGCTTCTCAACCGAGAAGCGCGTCAAAATGATCACCGCCCTCGCCGAGGCGGGGAAGCCAGGGCTATCCCTGATCGATTTATCACGCAAAACTGATTTATCGGTGATCGATATTGGTATCGCCGCTGAAGCATTAATTATGATGGACCTGCTGAATATATCGGTCAAAGGCGAAAACAAAGTACTGTTTCTGAACTTTGATCTGATGAGCAAAGTATTTGACGAGGCTTACCATAGCTTCGGCCAGGGCCGGCTGGTACGCTTGGCAGAGAAGCAGGCAGCACAAGCCGCCGCAGAAGCGGCAGAAGCCGAGGCGGCCGCAGCAGCAGCCGAGGCTGCGGCTTTAACTGATGGATCTGCCGAGGCTATCGCACCCGTGAAAGAGTGATACCGCGCCGTTGCTAGGCATTACTTCTACTGCGGGTTGGAGATCCGCCAAGACTTGGGAGATCAGCGCCTGCTAGTGGGTTTTTCTTTGTGCGGCAAAATTAGCGTACCACTGCAGTGAACCGGGATTACTCATTGCATCCGGATTACCAATCTTCTCGATCGGCGCGCCGAGCAATAACTTTTTGATCGGTAGCTCCATTTTTTTGCCAGTGAGTGTGCGCGGAATCTCTGGCACGGCAAATACCTCATTGGGTACATGCCGGGCCGATAGCTGTGTGCGTATTTTGTCAGCGATGCGCTGCTTCAATATAGTATCCAGCTCATGGCCTTCGCGCATCACCACAAATAGCGGCATGTACGACTCTCGCCCGAGATACTCAAGATCTACCACCATGCTATCGAGTACCTCAGCAAAATCTTCGACGACCCGATAAATCTCAGACGTACCCATACGTATGCCATGACGATTGATGGTGGCATCAGAGCGACCGTAGATCACTGCGCCGCCGCGCGGCGTTATCTTGATCCAATCGCCATGCCGCCATAATCCGGGGTAGTGATCGAAGTAGCTGTCCAGATAGCGTTTGTTACCTGGGTCATTCCAAAAAAACAGCGGCATGGTTGGCATCGGTTTGGTCACCACCAACTCACCCACCTGATCGATCACCGGCTCGCCCTGCTCATTAAGCGCATGCACTGCGACACCAAGCGCGCGGCACTGCATCTCGCCCGCATACACCGGCAATAAAGGCGACGAACCAACGAAGGGTGCCGCTACATCTGTACCACCACTAATCGATGCCAGCAGCACATCAGGATGTACATGCTGGTAGATCCAATGAAACGCCTCATCGGGCAATGGCGAACCGGTCGACCCAACACCACGCAGCGTAGAAAGGTCAGCAAGCTTGGCGGGAGAAATACCGGCCTTCATGCAATTACTGAAGAACGCCGCACCTACACCAAAGAAAGTTAGCCGCATATCTTGCGCAAATTTCCATAAGCGCGAGAGATCGGGGTAGCCAGGGTTACCATCGTAGATACAAATGGTGGCGCCCACCAGCAATCCACTGATTTGCGCGTTCCACATCACCCAGCCGGTCGTACTGAACCACAAAAAACGATCGTCTTCACCCAGATCTAACGAGAATGCGTTCCCCTTCAAGCATTCAAGTAATGAGCCACCCTGACCATGCACAATCGGCTTGGGCATACCTGTCGTGCCCGACGAATACAAAATCCATAAAGGGTGATCTGCCGGTAGCTGCTCGAAATGAATCGGGTTCGCCTGAGCTGCAGTATGCGTCAACAAATCCTGCCAGCGTATCGCCCCGGGAAGCGCAGCGGTGACATCCAAGGCTGGCTCAAGATAAGGCAGTAGCACCGTATGCTCCAGCGTAGGGAGTTCGGTGCGCATGTTTTGCACCACCTCCAGGCGGTTGAATGCTTTACCCCCATAACGATAGCCATCAACAGCAATCAACAGCTTGGGGTCAATTTGGCGAAATCTATCAAGCACGCTAGAGGCGCCCATATCAGGCGAGCATGAAGACCAGATCGCACCAATACTGGCGCACGCAAAAAAAGCGATCACTGCCTCTGGTGTGTTCGGCAGATAAGCCACCACGCGGTCGCCCGGCCCTACACCAAGAGCGCGCAATGTATTGGCAACTGCGGTGACCTGTTCACGCACCTCACGCCAAGATAACGTAATGCGCGCGCGGGTTTCGGACTCGGCGACGATAGCCTCTTTACCTGCAGTCGCCGCGTCAGTATTAAAACGAAACAACTGCTCGGCGAAGTTCAGGCGTGCGCCTGCAAACCAAGTGGCACCCGGCATCTGAGTACCTGACACCACCTGCTGATATGGTACCGAGCACTGCACCTCGAAGTAATCCCAAATCGATGCCCAAAATGCATCAATATCGTCTACAGACCATTGCCACAAGGCTTGATAGTCGCTGAAATGCTGCCCCCTTGAGGCCAGCCACTGCAGATAATGATTGACCCGGCTACGCGCGATGCGTTCGGCACTCGGACTCCACAGCAGCGGAGGCGATTCAGACATGCAGGACTCCCATTGGTTTTTTTGGTGGGAGGATGATAAGCCAAGTGAGAAAACCTAAGGCTTTATCGAATTCTCTGCGCTGACCGCGCTGTGTTTGCCGGCGCCGAGCAGCGCGAGATGAGTCTAGGCTTTCAGATCAAGCTTTAGACCAATCACTTCCGGAATATCAGCGCCGGTGCGAACAATTACGTTAGACCTACTCGCGTCGGACGGCTGCGCCAGAGAGACCAGATAGGCAGGCGAGCGAATTGCCTTCAAGCGCGCAAGAGCGGCGCGGTGATTGGCGCTGGAAATTAGGGTGCCGATCTCTGTGAAATCGGTCTGCCGCCAACTGGGGTTCTGAATCAGTAGTTCGCGGTAACGACGCCGCGCCAATTCGATCTCGCCCTGCTCCAGAGCATCGAGGAGCAACTGCCAAGGCAGGTGGCGCACAATCGTCCGGCCAGAATCATGGCCGCCTGACTGATCGGCAAAGCCCTGTCTCGATTCAATGTGATGGATGTCAAGATCGGCACTCATCGCCCCCTCCGCGCAAACGCCGCGTTATTGAGAAATGAATCGTCATCAGGTTGGGAATTATTAGGGGGTGGCTAGAGAGAATAAGGCTGGGCTATTAAATGGCCCATCGGGATCAAAGATCGTTTACGAAAATTCGTGCTTAG
>VERA01000040.1 GCA_018882935.1 Burkholderiaceae bacterium
TCTTGCAAGGTGAGCCCGTGATGGAAGTAGACGAGGCGCCGGTACTAGCCGTATCCAGTCGTGAAGCTTCGCCCCTTCCGCAATAAAATTTCTGGGATAAAGCTGCTTTACGAGCCGGCGAAACGCCGGCTTTTTTTTAACGCGGCATAATGCGGGTATCAAACCTTGCTGGCAGAGCGATGCCCGTCTATAAAATCCCAGAATCTGTTCTTGTTGTGATCCACAGTATTGATCTACAGGTGCTGCTGATCGAGCGTACGGATAAGCCAGGCTTCTGGCAATCAGTAACAGGATCTAAAGATTTGCTCGACGAGCCTTTGCAGGTCACCGCAATACGCGAAGTGTTCGAAGAAACGGGCATTGCAATTGGTAGCGAGCAGGTGCCGTTGGCAAATTTGTGCGACTGGCAACTCTCGAATGTGTATACGATCTATCCGACTTGGCGCCACCGCTATGCGCCAGGGGTCACTCAAAACACTGAGCACGTATTTGGACTATGTGTCCCACGCGATATCACCATCACGCTCGCACCACGCGAGCACCTGCAGTACTGCTGGATGCCGTGGCGCGCGGCAGCCGATCATTGTTTTTCTCCTTCGAATGCTGAGGCTATCCTGCAGCTACCTCGCTACGTCATGAATGCTGATTCATGAAGCTGCGCATTGCGACTTGGAATATTCATAAGGGCGTGAGCGCCCTCGGCCGACGTCCACGCGTGCATGGTATCAAGCAAGCATTGGCCAGTATCGGTGCTGATATCGTTTTTTTACAGGAAGTTCAGGGGCGACATGATCTGCTGGCCATTAAGCATGCGAGTTGGCCTTCACAAAGCCAGCATGAATTTTTGGCGAGCGATACGCAGCACAGCGCCTATGGCAAGAATGCAGTGTATGACCATGGCCATCATGGTAATGCGCTGATATCGAATTATCCGATTACCGCTGTTCGCAATCATGATGTGTCTGACCATGCGTTTGAATCGCGCGGCATATTGCATTGTGCTGTGACGATTGAGTCGCACGTCATTCATTGCTATGTGGTTCACCTTGGCTTGTTTGCCGGTAGCCGTCTGCGGCAGACAGAGGCGCTGATCGAGGCGGTGAGCGCCAGCGCACCAGCCCATGCGCCATTGCTGATTGCCGGTGATTTCAATGACTGGACTAATGCACTGTCAGATCACTTGTGCGCGCGGCTCGGTGTTGTTGAGGTATTTGACCACGCGCTGAAGGCTTCGCGCTTTGGTAGCTATCTGCGGCGGCTGTCGGGTCGTGGGCCCCGCAAGGCGCCGGCGCGTACGTTTCCGGCGGCGATGCCAATGCTGCAGCTCGATCGTGTTTATGTGCGTGGCTTTGATGTGGTGGACGCTAAGGTATTGTTTGGCGCGAGCTGGGCAAGATTATCTGACCATGCGCCTATCGTCACTGAATTGATGTTGCGGTCGGCGGAGGTGATGGCATCGGTTGATTCATCTACTTCCGGTCATTCAGCCACCTCGCCCATCGAGAAGCGCCATGCGAGCGGCCAGCTATAGCCACGGTAACCAGCTGTCGCTACTGCACCGCGGCGAGCAGTTTTTTCCTGCCTTGATTAGTGCGTGTGATGGTGCATCGCTCGAGATTTACATCGAGACCTATATCTTTGCGCTTGACCCTACCGGCGTGCGCATCAAGACTGCACTATCAAATGCAGCTAAGCGGGGGGTGGCAGTGCAACTCGTCGTCGATTGGTTGGGCACTGGTGATGACACCATCACCCAACTACGCGCTGAACTCGAACCCGCCGGTGTGCGCGTCGGTGTGTTCAATCCCTGGTTTGAACGTGGCATCACCCGCATGCACCGCAAAATCGCCGTGATTGATCAGCGCATCGCCTTTCTGGGCGGCCTGAATATCAATGACGATTTGCTCGCAGATGACGGTAGTGCGCTACCGCTGCCCGCGCCGCGTTGGGATTTTGCGGTGGGCGTGAGCGGCCCGCTGGTGCAAACCATCCATACCGAAGTTTTGGCTCAGTGGCAGCGGCTGGGTTCGCTACCGCTCAGAACACGTTTGCAAAGTTTGCGCGCTTATGTGCGTAGCCGGCAACCGTGGCGTGCTGTGGAGGTGGCGGAGGCCGCTTTGGTGGTTCGTGACAATCTTCGCAATCGTCAAGCCATACAACGTGCCCTCTTGCAAGCGCTAGGCCGTGCACGTAGCAGCGCCTTATTGGTCACGCCGTATTTTGCACCCGGCCGCAAGCTGCGCAAGGCCATGATGCATGCCGCGCAGCGTGGGGTGGAAGTCGTGTTATTGATTGGGGTGGGGCAGTTCGTGATGCAAGACGCTGTCGCGCAATCTTTCTATCCGCGCTTGGTGCGTGCCGGCGTGACGATTGTTGAATACCGTCGCACGCAACTGCATGGCAAGCTTGCGGTGATTGACTGTGAATGGGCGACCGTAGGCTCGAGTAATTTTGATGGCTTGTCGCTGTTCGTGAATCATGAAGCCAATATTGTGGTGCGTGACATGGCATTCGCCGCCGACTTGCAGCGCATGATCCGAGTGGCCGTGGCCGAGGGCGTGGTCATTACCGCCGACGATGTCGCACGCCTGTCGTTGCCACGCCGGCTGTGGAATCGTTTTGCTTATGGCCTGTACCGCACCGTGCTGCAGGTGCTGACGCTGGGCAGCTATACCCGTTGACGAGGTCGATCACACTATGGACGGTATCCGAATCGATAAATGGCTGTGGGCAGCCCGTTTCTTCAAGACCCGCTCGCTGGCATCCGAGGCGGTTGAGCGTGGCAAGGTGCGCGTGAATGGCGAGCGCTGCAAGCCGGCACGCGCACTGAAGCTGGATGACTTACTGGATATTGATAACGGCAGCACCGAATGGCAAGTACGTGTCAAAGCCTTGTCCGACAAGCGCGGCCCGGCGACGGTAGCGCGCCAGCTATACGAAGACACACCCGAGGGTCTGCAACGGCAGCAAGAGCAAGCCGAGCGGAGGAGGCTGTTTACCGAACCAGCCGATTCCATTCATGGTCGGCCGACCAAGCGCGACAGGCGTCAGCTCGACCGCTCGCGCGGGTGAGTAGACGAATGGTCGTTCGGCGGTTTGGTTGAGCAGACCCCTTGAGTTCGTCATGCCGGCGCAGGCCGGCATCCAGGGGCTTGATTTTGCTGGACTCCGGCCTTCGCCGGAGTGACCCATTGAGCGGCTAGCTCCTTCATAGTGCATCGGCGAGCCCACCGGTGCCGCGTTGCCTCCCTTTTGTTTTCCTTTAGTCCAAACCAATTGACTACAATCTACTGAAAACGACTTAATCCGCCACGCTAACTTTATCGCCCTTCCCACCCTATTCGCAGTCTGAGGAGACCCGCATGCCCAGTTACCACCCCCCCTTGCGCGATATGCAGTTTGTGCTGCACGAGCTGCTGCAGGTAGAGCAGGCATTTGCGCAGCTGCCGGTGCACGCTGAGCTGGATGGCGAGACCATCAATCAGGTACTCGAAGAAGGCGGTAAATTCACCGCCGAGGTGCTGTTCCCATTGAATCACTCGGGCGACCGTGAGGGGTGCCATTTTGATCCCGCCACCAATACGGTCACCACGCCGAAGGGGTTCAAGGAGGCGTATCGGCAGTATGTCGAGGCCGGCTGGCCGTCACTGGCGTGCGACCCCGAGTTTGGTGGCCAGGGTTTGCCCATCACGCTCAACAATGCGTTCTACGAAATGCTGAATTCCTCCAACCAGGCCTGGACCATGTACCCGGGTTTGTCGCATGGCGCCTATGAGTGCCTGCATGCGCATGGCACGCCCGGGCAGAAAGCGCTGTATTTACCGAAGCTGGTATCCGGCGAGTGGACTGGCACCATGTGCCTGACCGAGCCGCACTGTGGCACGGATCTGGGTATGTTGAAGAGCAAGGCCACGCCGCAGGTTGATGGGAGTTACCACCTCTCGGGCAGCAAGATTTTTATCTCGGCCGGTGAGCATGATCTAGCCGCCAACATCGTGCATTTGGTGTTGGCGCGATTGCCGGATGCGCCAGCGGGTACCAAAGGCATATCGCTATTCGTCGTACCAAAATTTTTGCCAGATGCGAGTGGTACGCCGGGTGAACGTAATCGTATTTTTTGCAGCGCGATCGAGCACAAGATGGGCATACACGCAAATGCCACTTGCCAGATCAGCCTGGACAATGCCACCGGCTGGCTGGTGGGCGAGCCACATCGCGGCCTGAATGCGATGTTCGTGATGATGAATGCGGCGCGTCTGGGCGTAGGTATGCAATCGCTCGGACTGACCGAGGTTGCTTATCAAAATGCTGTGAGTTACGCGCGTGATCGCCTGCAAAGCCGCAGCCTGACCGGCCCGAAAGCCACCGACAAACCTGCCGACCCCATCATCGTGCACCCGGATGTAAGGCGCATGCTGCTCACTGCGCGTGCCTATGCCGAGGGTGGCCGCGCATTTACCGCGTATGTGGCGCTGCTGATTGATCGCGAGCTGAGTCATCCTGATGCGGAGGTGCGCAAAGAAGCAGCGGATGAGGTGTCGCTGCTCACACCCATCGTCAAGGCATTTTTAACCGATAACGCATGGATCGCCTGCTCCGAGGCGCTGCAAGTGTATGGCGGCCATGGTTACATCGCCGAGTGGGGCATGGAGCAGTACGTGCGCGATGCGCGTATCAACATGATTTATGAGGGTACCAACACCATACAGTCGCTCGATCTGCTCGGGCGCAAGGTGCTGATGGATAATGGCGCGAAGCTGCGCAAGTTTGGTGAGCAGATCAAGGCGTTTGTTGATGCGCACGGCACCGACGAGAAAATGTCCGAGTTCATCACGCCGCTAGCGGATATGGGCGATAAGGTAACCAAGCTGTCGATGGAAATCGGCATGAAGGCCTTCATGAATCGCGATGAAGTCGGCGGTGCGGCGGTGCCTTATCTAAGAGTTGTGGGTCATTTAGTGTTTGCGTATTTCTTTGCGCGCATGGCAAAGATCGCGCTGGATAAGCAAAACAGTGGGGATGATTTCTATAAAGCCAAGCTGTCGACTGCACGCTTTTATTTCGCGCGGCTATTGCCAGAGACTGCGATGCTGATCCGGCAGGCACGATCAGGCGTAAAAAATCTGATGGAGATGGATGAGAGCCTTTTCTAGTTAGCGTTATCGAATGACCGTGCTGTAGCTATCAACCTATGCACTGTCATTCCGGCGTAGGCCGGAATCCATCCTTGAATAAAGATGGCAACTATCAGGAGTTCTGTTTCGTGAGTAATTTCATCGTAAAAAAAGTCGCCGTGCTCGGCGCGGGTGTGATGGGCGCGCAAATCGCCGCGCACTGTATCAATGCGCGTGTGCCGGTCATTCTGTTTGACCTGCCGGGTAAAGAAGGCCAACCGCGTGACGCGCTAGCGATTCGCGCCATCGAGCAACTCAAAAAACTCAGCCCTGCGCCTTTGGCAGATAGCGCGCAAGCTGAGCTAATCGAGACTGCGAACTTCGATGACCATCTCGACAAATTACTGAAAGCCGACCTGATCATTGAAGCGATTGCTGAGCGTATGGACTGGAAGCACCAGCTGTACGCAAAAATCGGCGCACACATTGCGCCGCACGCGATATTTGCCACCAATACCTCTGGTCTATCGATCACCGAGCTGGCCAGCGCGCTACCGGATGAATTGCGTAGCCGCTTCTGCGGCGTGCATTTCTTTAACCCGCCACGCTACATGCATCTGGTTGAACTGATTCCAACGTCAGCTACACAGCCACACATCCTCGATCAGCTGGAAACCTTTTTAACCAGCACCCTGGGCAAGGGTGTGGTGCGAGCAATTGATACGCCGAATTTCATTGCGAACCGGGTCGGTGTATTCGGCATGCTGGCCATCATGCATGAGGCTGAAAAATACGGCCTTAGCTACGACTTGGTTGATGATCTGACCGGATCAAAACTCGGCCGCGCGAAATCAGGGACTTTCCGCACCGCTGATGTGGTGGGCCTCGACACCTTGGGTCATGTGATTCGTACCATGACCGACAAGCTGCCTGAAGACCCTTTTCATTCGCTGTATCAGCCACCTGCTGCGCTCGGCAAATTGATTGCCGATGGCAAGCTGGGTCAAAAAACCGGCGCCGGGTTTTTCAAAAAAGTGGGCAAGGACATCCTACGTTATGACGCCACCAGTAATGACTATGTAGCGTCTGGTGCGAAGGCAGATGAACTGGTGGTTCGCATCCTGAAAGAAAAAGACCCTGCCAAGCGCATGAAAGCGCTGCATGACTCAACGCACCCGCAAGCCCAATTTCTGTGGGCGATTTTCCGTGATAGCTTTCACTACATCGCAGTTCATCTCGATTCGATTGCCGACAATGCGCGCGATGTCGACTTTGCGTTGCGCTGGGGCTTCGGCTGGCAGCAAGGGCCTTTTGAGTTGTGGCAGTCCGCAGGCTGGCAGCAAGTCGCGCAATGGGTGAAGGAAGATATTGACGCCGGCCATGCCCTCTCGAGTGCGCCGCTGCCCGATTGGGTATTTGATGGTCGTGATGGTGTGCATACCGCTGCGGGCTCTTGGTCGCCGGCGCGTAAAACCTATGTGCCACGCGCTGACTTGCCGGTGTATGCGCGGCAGTTATTCCGTGCGCCATTGGTAGGATCAAATACACCGCATGGGCGCAGCGCTGGTATCACGGTACATGAAGATGATGCTGTGCGGCTTTGGCATCAGAACGATGGCGTACTGATTTTCTCGACCAAGACCAAGTTGCATGTACTGGGACCTGATGTCATTGCCGGCTTGGAGCGAGCGATCGACGAAGCAGAAAAAAATTATCGTGCCCTTGTAATCTGGCATGCGGATTCTGCCGAGGGCGGCGCGTTCTCTGCGGGTGCTGATCTGCAGTCTATGCTGCCGCTGTTCATGTCGGGTGGCGCGAAAGCCATCGAGCCTTTCGTCGCGCGTTTTCAAAACGCGATGATGCGCGTGAAATACGCCAACGTGCCGGTAGTCGCTGCTGTCGGCGGCTTGGCACTTGGTGGTGGTTGCGAGCTGATGATGCATGCAAGCCGACGTGTCGTGTTACTCGAGTCGTATACCGGCTTGGTGGAGGTTGGTGTTGGTCTGGTACCGGCAGGCGGTGGCTTGAAAGAGATCGCGTTGCGCTCTGCGCGTGAAGCGAAAGGTAATGACATTCTGCAGTTCCTGAAGCAACGTTACATGAATGCAGCCACTGCCGCAGTATCGAAATCTGCGATGGAAGCAAAGAAGATGGGTTACCTGTCGAAGGGCGATGTGATTGTGCTGCATCCGCATGAGTTGCTGCATGTGGCGACATCACAAGCACTTGCTTTATCGGATGCCGGTTACCGCCCGCCATTGGCTTCGTTAATTCCTGTGACCGGGCGCTACGGCAGCGCCACTATCAAAGCGCAGCTGGTGAATATGCGTGATGGCGGCTTTATCTCCGCACACGATATGCACATCGGCGAGTTGATTGCTGACGTCGTGAGTGGCGGTGATATCGAGCCCGGTAGCCGCGTATCCGAGCAATGGTTGCTGGATCGCGAGCGCGCTGCGTTTATTTCTCTATTAGCGCACCCGAAAACGCAGGAGCGCATTATGGGCATGCTACAGACCGGCAAGCCGGTGAGGAACTAAGGATTCACTATGAGCAAACAACTACAAGACGCCTACATCGTCTCCGCTATTCGCACCCCGATTGGCAAAGCGCCGCGTGGCGTATTTCGGTACATGCGTCCAGATGACTTGTTGGTTCACACGCTGAAAGCAGCGCTGGCGCAGGTGCCCACCCTCGACCCCGCGACTATTGAAGATGCTATTGTGGGTTGTGCTTTCCCCGAGGCAGAGCAAGGCTTGAACGTGGCACGCATGTCCGTGCTATTGGCAGGTTTGCCAAAATCGGTGGGTGGCGTGACGGTTAATCGCTACTGCGCTTCTGGTCTGACGGCCATCGCCATGGCAGCTGATCGTATTCGTACTGGCGAGGCGGATGTGATGATTGCCGCTGGTGTTGAGTCGATGTCAGTGGTGCCGTTAATGGGTTATCACCCCTCGTTCAATGCAGGCATCTTCCACGATGAAAATATCGGCATGGCATACGGCATGGGCCTGACTGCCGAGAAGGTAGCGCAACAATGGAAGATCACCCGTGAGGCCCAAGATGCATTCGCCGTTGAGTCGCATCGTCGTGCCGCTGCAGCCATTGAAAACGGTGAGCGTGTAGAAGAGATTACGCCGGTTGAAGTGATCGAAAAATTTCCGAATCTTGCAACCGGTGAAATTGACATCAAAACCCGCACCATCACCCAAGACGAAGGCCTACGCGCAGACACGACTATGGAAGGGCTGGCTAAGTTAAAGCCGGTATTTGCCGCGAAGGGTTCGGTCACTGCCGGCAATAGCTCGCAAACCTCGGACGGTGCTGGCGCCTTGATTTTGGTGAGCGAAAAAATCCTCAAGCAATTCAATCTGACGCCCTTGGCGCGCTTCATGTCGTTTTCTATTCGCGGCGTGCCGCCTGAGATTATGGGTATCGGTCCGAAGGAAGCCATACCCGTCGCATTGAAGCATGCAGGCTTGACGCAAGATCAATTAGATTGGATCGAGCTTAATGAAGCCTTTGCTGCACAAGCGCTTGCGGTGTGTAATGACCTTGGGCTGGATGCAGCGAAAGTGAACCCGCTCGGTGGTGCGATTGCCTTAGGCCACCCGCTTGGCGCCACTGGCGCTATTCGCGCGGCGACTGTGATTCACGGACTCAGACGTCGCAATTTAAAGTACGGCATGCTCAGTATGTGCGTCGGTACGGGTATGGGTGCTGCGGGCATCTTTGAAAGGCTGTAATGACCATACGCTGTAGCACAGAACAAGCGATTGCAACTATTGCCTTCAGTCGTCCCGAAAAGAAAAACGCTATCACCGCTGCCATGTATCAAGCGGCCGCAGAGGCCTTGGCTGAGGCAGACGCAAGTGATGCAGTGCGTGTGATCATTCTCACTGGCGATGGTGACGCGTTCACCGCAGGTAATGATCTGGAAGATTTTTTGCGCAACCCGCCGCAAGGTGATGACACCCCGGTATCGCGGTTCATGCACACGCTACTTGCAACCTCAACACCCGTGATTGCCGCAGTACCCGGAATCGCTGTCGGTATCGGTACCACGCTACTGATGCATTGCGATTTGGTGTATGCCAGCGCGCGTGCCAAGTTTGCGATGCCATTCACGCAGTTGGGCTTATGTCCGGAGTTTGCTTCTAGCGTGTTATTGCCGCGGTTAGCAGGCTATCAGCGCGCCGCAGAAAAATTATTGTTGGGCGAAGCGTTTGATGCGGCTGAGGCTGAGCGCATGGGCTTGGTGAATCGCATCCTTCCTGTTGAAGAATTGATGTCTTTTACTCGGGCGCAGGCGACCAAACTCGCGGCTTTACCGGCACAGTCATTGCGCATCTCCAAGCAACTGATGAAGGCAGAAACGCAGGGCGCCATCGCTAGCGCCATGCAAAGCGAGATGCAGCACTTCACGCAATTACTACAGGGGGCGGATGCCAAAGAAGCCTTCTCGGCATTTTTGGAGAAGCGCAAGCCGGTTTTCCGCTAATTGAATCAGCCCCGAGCAGGTAGAATTGCAGCGTGAAGTAGCCCAGACAGTCGCTGGCGATCGCGAGATCGCGGGAGGAAGGTCCGGACTCCACAGAGCAGGGTGACGGCTAACGGCCGTCCGCCGTGAGGCGCGGAATAGGGCCACAGAGACGAGCGTATTTAGTTACGGTGAAACGCGGTAACCTCCACCCGGAGCAATTCCAAATAGGCACGCATTGATGTTGCTCGCGGAGCGTGCGGGTAGGAAGCTTGAGCGCCGGAGTAATCCGGCGCCTAGAGGAATGACTGTCACGCTGGCCGCAAGGCCGGTGCACAGAATCCGGCCTATCGGGCTACTTCACATTTTTTATTTACCGGCGTGCGGGTGCGTGCAGTATCAGCTCGTCGAAGATTGCTTTCGCTCTGTCGGGTCGCACGTAGCGGGCAATGGCTGTTGCCAGTAATTTGGTGACGTCAAGCGGTAACGACGGCAATGGCTGTGCGCCTCCTCTCTTGGCCTCGTCTTCGATCAGCTTGTACATTGCTTCACTGGCAGCGGTAATCTTGGGTTCTGAGGTCAGTTCTCGGTTGAGCGCGAGTGCTTCGTTCAGTGCCGCGCGAAATTTCTTTTCTGCTCTGCTTATGCCTGTATCACCACCGAGTTGAAATTCTTTAATCCGACTCGAATTCCTGACCAGATTCAGTATCCGGTCTTGTAGCTGATGGTCTTCGACCCCGCTTTCGCCCAGATAGATTTTCTCTAATTGCGAATCCTTTTCCAGAAAGTCGAGTAGTAGAACATCCACTGGTGCAGAGCCAAGTTTTACTGAGGTTAGGTTAGGAAAATTTACAGCGGTTTGAAGGAATTTGATCACGGAAGGGAATTCATACCAATTGTTGACCAAAGGCCCGGGTGGACGAAATGGCCATGAAGCCCCGATATGTTGTAGTCGTGGGTTTGGCTTCAATGCCGCCAGAAACGATACCCAATCTTTAGGCTTTACGGGTACACCGCCCACATCGATAGAGCTCAAGGTGGGGTGTTTTTCAATGAGCTCAGCCACAGCGGCATGTGCCCCAATATCCGTATACATTAGATGGTGCAAGGTCAGCGACTTCAGGCCATAATTTTGCGATAGCGTCTTGAATATTTGCGGGTTAGTCCGACGTGGATGGAAGGGGTAGGGTGCAGCTAAATCTAAGGATTCGAGCGTAGTGTTGTGTAATAAGCCCTGAACCGCAAGACTTAATTCTTCAAAACCACTTTCCCAGTCAAAATCAGTGCTAAGCATCAGATGTTTGAGCGTTTTATTGGACTTCAACACTGCCGCCAGGATTGCGCCAAAACCAGTTGGTAAAACACCCCCAATAGATAGTGATTCGAGACTTCGGTTATCTGCCAGTGCCTCAAGAAGAGTCTGTATATTGCTAGTAGCGTTTATTTTGTTGAGGAACAATTTTTTTAATGTCTTATTCTCCCTAATCAGGTCTCTGATGGATTTTTTATCCTCGCTTGAGTAAACCTCCAGATCTGCAAGGATGGCTAGTTCGCGCACGGTGGGTGCGTCTAAAAGGATTTTGAGAAATTGAGCATCGCATTTCAAGCCAATATCTCTTAGTGGGTAGATACAAACGCTTTGAATATTTTGAGGTCCCTTAAAGAATTCGCTTAGAATTTTCAAGGCCTGTTCCGGATTTTCAGTTTCTATTTCACCTGCCAATCCTCCTGTTGCGATGCCGGGTATTTCCAACTTTGTTATTGAACGATTTTGTTTGCAGACCTCAAGCTGTTTCGATAAATCGGCGCATTTAAAGTGGACGATTTTTGCCGTATCAGTTGGTCTGTCCGGAGAAATAGATTTGTTCTCGTCCGAATTAGTTTCAGAGTCACTCAGGCTTGGAAAGTCGTCGAACCGGTCGTCCTCTGATTGTTCGTCCTCATTCACCTCTGAATTACTCATGTTTTCGGTGTTTCGGTTGACCGCGACCGGTGGCGTGCGTGGCAGCATTCGCTCAAAGGTGTCCCAATCGGGAAGCTCTGCGTTTTCATCAAATGCCATCAGCGGATGTTCAGTGGTCGTATCATGTCCCGGGGGCGTGTATACCGTTGGGGCGATAGTGCCCGCGCCGTTATCCGCTGGCGGATTCGCTTGATTCGCTTGATTAGGTGTCTGGTTGATGGCTTCGCCTTGCGATGCGTTTGGCGACGGTTCGTTGCTTAGGGTGCGTTTCATTAAAAGCTCCGGAAGTGGGGGAGTTGGGGCGGCAATGTGTCCACCGTTAAACAGCGTTTGGGTGAGGGGTTTGTGAGCCCGGTTCCGCCATACCGGGCAGAAAAGCCGGGAGTGCCGGTCTACTGTACAAACCCATGTGTATAACTAAAGTTCCACTTTCATTAACCCTGCTAAGTCCTTCATTTCTATCGACTATTGAGCCTTTAACTGGCTTCAACTAGTTCGCCTAAGTCCTTGACTTCATTGAAAAAAACCTGTGTTTCACCTTGTCATTTTCCTTGACCGGGATTTGCGCATCCTCTAAAGTGGGCGTCAGTGTGAAAAAGTGTCTTTTTGTGGGGGAAATTTTTCCGAATTTCCGACCCAGAGGGCGCCATTGTCGTTAGCGGTATTTCAATAAAAAGGACTGGCCGGGTGTATCAGGGAGCTTCAGCGCTGAGCATGGATGCGAAGGGACGGATGTCGATTCCGTCTCGGCATCGTGACGCGCTCACGCTGCAGTCCGAGGGTCGCGTCACCCTGACCAAACACCCGCATGGCTGTCTGCTGTTGTTTCCGCGCCCGGTGTGGGAGCAGCACCGCGAGCAGATCGCGAACTGGCCGATGTCGGCGCGCGCCTGGCAAAGAATTTTTCTGGGCAGTGCGTGCGATGTCGATATGGACAGCGCAGGCCGCATCCTGATCTCGCCCGAGCTTCGCAACGCAGTTGCGCTGTCGCGCGATGTGATGTTGCTCGGTATGGGCAGTCATTTTGAAATTTGGGATGCCGCGAAACTGGAAGAAAGCGAAGCGCAAGCGATTGCGGGTGGCCTTCCCGATGTACTGAACGATTTTTCTTTTTGACGGCGGCGCATGACGGAGTCATTAGCGTCCGGTGATCAGCACCGGACTGTGCTGCTGCAAGAGGCGGTAGACGCGCTGGACATACAAGACGCGCGCCGTGATGGCACGTATATCGATGCGACCTTTGGTCGAGGTGGACATAGCGGTTTGATGTTGTCGCAGCTGTCAGCGCAAGGACGTTTGCGCGCCTTCGACAAAGATCCGCGAGCGATTGCAGTCGGGCAGCAGTTGGCACAAGGTGATGCGCGCTTTGCTATTGCGCACGCCAGCTTTGCCGCCATGAAGAATGTAATGAGCGCACAGGGTATCGCGCAGGTGGATGGTGTGCTGATGGATCTTGGCATGTCATCACCGCAGGTCGATGACGCGCAACGAGGCTTTTCATTTCGCGCAGATGGTCCGCTTGATATGCGGATGGATACCACGCGCGGTGTGTCGGCATCGGAGTGGCTGGCAACAGCAACGCAGGACAACTTGGAGAAGGTGATTCGCGAGTATGGGGAAGAACGGTTTGCTTTTCAGATTGCGAAGACGATTGTTAATCGCCGAGCAGTCGAGCCAATTACCACTACCGGACAACTTGCCGCGCTCGTGGCTGGCGCCGTCAAGACCCGTGAAAAAGGTAAAGACCCGGCCACCCGGACTTTTCAGGCTGTACGCATTTTCATCAATCAAGAACTGGAAGACCTTGAAACAGGGCTAAAGCAGGCATTCGACCTGCTCGCGCCATTCGGGAGACTGGTGGTGATCAGCTTTCACTCGCTGGAAGATCGCATTGTGAAGCGCTTCCTGGCTGCGCAGGCCAGCGCGCCGGTGCTCGACCGTCGGTTGCCGATTCGCGCGGCTGATTTGCCGCTGCCGAGCGCCAAGTTACTGCCAAGAGTGATGCCCTCCGATACAGAAATCGCGATTAATCCGCGTGCACGTTCGGCGGTGATGCGTGGGCTGATTCGATTACCGCAGGGAGAGGCGACATGAGTAACCGCTCTCTGATCACGGTAGTCGCTTTGTTAATGTTGTGCTCGTTATTACTGGTGAACTCGCAATACCAGGCGCGACGATTATTCATCGAGCTCGAGCGTGCACAGCTTCGTCAGCGCAATCTTGAAACCGAGTGGGATCAGCTGCAATATGAGCAATCAGCACTGGCCAAACACTCGCGTATTGATGCGATTGCACGTGCATCACTCGGCATGAGCGTGCCGGGTGCTGCCCGTACGCAGTATCTCAGCGTAGGGGCGAAATAATGCGTGCGCCTACCCGAAAAGCAGCAGCGCGCGGACTGGCTTTTTCCGCTAGCCCGGTACTCGCCGTGAAATTGCCGGCTTGGCGCTCGCGCCTTGCCTTGTTTTTACTGTTCAGTGCCTTCGCTGCAGTGGCAGTGCGCGCCTTCTGGCTGCAAGCGATGTCAACCGATTTTCTGCAACGACAGGGTGCTAATCGCTACGCACGCACACTCGAGCTACCTGCAGTGCGAGGAAAAATTACCGATCGCTATGGCGAGGTGATGGCCTCGTCATTACCCGTCAAGGCGATCTGGGCGATTCCTGAAGATGTCGAGGCTGATAAAGAAAAACTACGTCAGCTTGCGCAGTTACTCGATACCACAGTCCCTGAATTAAATAAAAAGCTCGGCTCGGATCGAAGCTTTGTTTATCTGAAGCGCCAGGTTGAAGAAAAAACAGTCGCGCAGATTTTGGCACTCGATATCAAAGGTATTCATACTCGAAATGAGTACCGGCGCTATTACCCTTCGGGTCAGGTAGCGGCGCATGTACTTGGCTTTACCAACGTAGAAGATATTGGTCAGGAGGGTATCGAGCGCGCCCAGCAAAAATTACTGGGGGGTGTTACCGGCAGCCGACGCGTCATCAAAGACAATATAGGGCGCGTGATTGAAGACATTGGTTACATCCGTGAGCCGCAAGATGGGACAGATTTAGCTTTGTCCATCGACGGCAAGATTCAGTACATCGCATTTACCGAATTGCAAAAAGCCGTCGAGCAGCATCATGCCAAAGCAGGCGCGATCGTTGTACTCGATGTCAAGACCGGTGAAGTACTGGCGATGGCAAATCTACCGACCTATAACCCGAACACGCGGCAGGGATTGACTGGCGCGCAGTTACGTAATCGGGTCATGACCGACACTTATGAGCCGGGCTCCACGCTCAAGCCGTTCACAGTAGCGCTTGCCCTGGAGCGCGGCTTGGTGACCCCGGCTACGGTACTCGACACGCCAGCCAAATTAAGTATTGGGCCAGCATCCATTGGTGATTCGCATGCGCATGCCAGCACCATGTCGGTAGCGCAAATTATTCAGCAGTCATCCAATGTCGGCACCGTGCGCATGGCGATGAAATGCGAGCCGCGCGAGATGTGGGATATGTTCACCTCGGTCGGCTTTGGTCAGGTGCCGCGCTCGGGATTTCCCGGCGAAGTTGCTGGACGACTGCGACCCTATAAAACCTGGCGGCCGATCGAGCAGGCCACCATGAGCTACGGCCACGGTATTTCGGTATCGTTGATTCAGGTCGCACGCGCCTACATGATCTTTGCGCGCAATGGCGAGATGATTCCGCTCTCATTCATGAAGCTGGCGCAGCCACCGGTGCCGCAGCGCGTAATCTCGGAGCGTACCGCGCAGCAGATGCGGGTCATGATGGAGAAAGTCGTCGGCCCGGGCGGTACTGCGCCACTGGCCCAAGTGCGTGGCTACCGCGTCGCCGGTAAAACCGGTACTGCCCACAAGCTGGAAGGTGGTCGTTACGTTAACAAATACGTCGCCTCATTTGTTGGGTTTGCACCGATATCCGATCCGCGCATCATCATCGCAGTGATGGTCGATGAACCGACTACCGGTGGACATTTTGGTGGACAGGTCGCAGCACCCGTGTTCTCGAATGTGGCAGCAAGCGCCTTGCGTGCCATGAACGTGCCACCCGATGCCAGCGTTGAAAACGTGATCATGCCGACGCAGATGATCACGGAGAGCATGTGATGATGACCGCGACCAGCACAGGCGAGTTACTTGAGTGGTTGCGCGCAACTGCGCCTACTGCTCAGTTGACGCTCGATTCGCGGCGTGTGGGTCATGGTGATGTGTTTTTTGCTTGCCGCCACGAGAGCGGTGATAGCCGAGACTACATTGCACAAGCACTTGAGGCCGGCGCTAGCGCGGTGGTGCTGGATGATGCGGATGGCTTCGTCTGGCGCGATGAATGGTCGGTGCCGTTTCAAATCGTGAATGGTCTTGCGCAGCAGATTGGACATATCGCGCATGATTGGTACGGGCGTCCCGATACCGACATGTTCAGCGTTGCCGTGACGGGTACGAACGGCAAGACCTCATGCACGCAATGGCTTGGTCAGGCACTCTCACGTCAAGGTATGCCCACAGCGGTGATTGGTACCTTGGGTATTGGGCTCTACCGCGACGGTAATAGTGGGCCGTTCATCGAGACAGGCTACACCACACCTGATCCGCTACAGCTCTATCGCCAGCTTGCCGAGCGCAAGTCGGAGGGTGCGCATGCGTTAGCGATTGAAGCTTCATCGATCGGACTTGCGCAGCATCGTATCGATGAGCTGCATATTGATTGCGCGGTATTGACGAATTTCACGCGCGATCATCTTGATTTCCACGGCACCATGCAGGCCTACGAGCAGGCCAAGACGCGGCTTTTTGAGTGGCAAGGGCTCAAGCATGCGGTGATCAATCTGGATGACCCGTTCGGCGTTCGCCTTATTGATCATTTGCGCAAGAACAATCCCTCTACACACCTGCTCGGCTATTCCGTTGAGGGTGCTCAGATCGACGGCATTGAATCGCTGACGGCGGCAGACATTCGTACTACGCAGCACGGCAGTAGTTTTCAGCTGAAGTCACCGCAGGGTAGCGGCATCGTTCGCACCCACCTGATTGGGCGTTTCAATGTCAGTAATGCATTAGCGATCGCTGCAGTGTTATTAGTGCGCGGTCTGCCATTCGCGCAAGTCATCAGCCTGCTGGAGTCATTGGAAGCCGTGCCGGGCCGCATGCAGCAGCTTGGCGGTGTTGATGCGCCCTTGGTGGTGATTGATTATGCACACACACCAGACGCACTGCACAAAGTACTCGACACCTTGCGCCCGGTCGCTGATGCACGCCATGGTCAGCTGTGGTGTGTATTCGGCTGCGGTGGTGATCGTGATCCCGGCAAGCGGCCTCAGATGGGTCTTGCCGCTGATCGTGCCGATCACATCATGGTTACCAGTGACAACCCGCGTAATGAAGAGCCGGCACACATCATTGC
Source organism: Burkholderiaceae bacterium (assembly GCA_018882935.1). Classification (GTDB taxonomy): domain Bacteria; phylum Pseudomonadota; class Gammaproteobacteria; order Burkholderiales; family Burkholderiaceae_D; genus Pernthalerella. Next base: position 16,969 of record VERA01000040.1, read on the forward strand.
CCAGATCACTGAGGGTGTTCCCGAAAGTGGGCGTCAAAAGCTACAGGTCATTGAAGATCGCGCCACCGCTATCTTGTCTGTGATTCGTCATGCCGGTAAACACGATGTGATTCTGCTCGCCGGCAAGGGGCATGAGGCCTACCAGGAAATCAAAGGCCGCCGCTTGGCGTTCCGTGATGCTGATCATGCTGCATTGGCATTGGCAAGCTGCGCAACCCGTCACGGGGGCCACTGATGCATGCATCTTTAAATGAATTGCTCAGCGTGGTACCCGGCGCTACGCTCACTGCCCCTGCGAGTTTTAGCGGTGTCACGACCAATAGCAAGACGGTTGAGGCCGGCAACTTGTTTGTAGCGCTGCGCGGCGAGCGTTTTGATGCGCATGATTTTATTGCAGATGTGGCTGCGCTCGGTGCAGCAGCCGTGGTTGTCGAGCGCTTGCCTGACGGCTTGCCGATTCCAGCGCTGATCGTGCCGGATACGCGTTACGCGCTTGGCCAGATCGCACAGCTATGGCGTAAGCGTTTCACGATGCCCTTGATTGGGGTCACCGGGAGTAATGGAAAAACTACGGTCAAAGAAATGATTGCGGCCATCCTGAGCGCAGCATTCGGCACAGATCATTTCCTTGCGACACGCGGCAACCTGAATAATGAGATTGGCGTACCGCTGACGTTATTCAACCTGAATGCGCAGCATCGCGCGGCAGTGGTTGAATTAGGGATGAATCATCCAGGCGAAATTGCACGCCTCACAGAGATTGCATTACCCACGGTCGGCGTGGTCAATAACGCGCAACGCGAGCATCAGGAGTTCATGGCCAGCGTGGCGGCTGTCGCCGCAGAAAATGGCTCGGTTATCAGCGGTTTGAGTGAAGAGGGCTGCGCTGTCTTTCCGGCCGATGACGAGTTCGCGCCCTTATGGACGAGCTACGCCGGATCACGTCGTTTGATTACTTTCGCGCTTGATAAACAAGCATCAGTCACGGCGCAATGGCGTGCAACTGACTTTGGAAGCGAGATCACGCTTAATGCGCGTGGTGAGCAGGTCAGCTTTGTTTTGTCAGCGGCTGGCCAGCACAACGTGCGCAATGCGCTCGCAGCATGTGCAGCAACGCTCGCTGTAGGCATTAACCTTGAAATAATCGCGCGTGGTTTATCAGACTTCACGCCAGTAGCCGGTCGTTTGCAAAAGAAGCAGGCCACCAATGGCGCGATCGTCATTGACGACACCTATAACGCGAACCCTGATTCGGTTCGTGCTGCGATTGATGTACTCGCTAATGCACCTGCGCCTCGTACGCTGGTACTCGGCGATATGGGCGAGGTAGGAAGTGAAGGCGTGGCGTTTCATGAAGAGATCGGTGAGTACGCACGTGCGCGTCACATCGATCAACTATTCACCGTCGGCGAACTCGCCCGACACGCTAGCCGCGCATTTGGCCGACCAGCGCGACATTTCGAGACTATGGAAACACTCAACGAGGAAGTCGCCAGCGTTCCACCGGGCGCAAGCGTGCTGGTCAAAGGATCACGTTTCATGAAAATGGAACGGGTCGTACAAAAACTCACTGGCGCTGCCATGGGAGGGCATTGAGATGCTGCTCTGGCTTGCACAGTATTTTCAAGATCAAGTAGGTGCGCTGCGGGTATTCAATTTCATTACTTTCCGTGCTGTCTTTGCAACCCTCACGGCTTTGCTGATTGGCTTGTTTGCCGGGCCGGCGGTTATTCGCAAACTGACTGAGTTGAAAGTTGGCCAGGCAGTACGTACCGACGGGCCGCAGACCCATCTGGTGAAATCCGGCACACCGACTATGGGTGGTGCGCTAATCTTGATTGGTATTGCCATCGCCGTATTGTTATGGGGTGATTGGAGCAATCGCTTTTTGTGGCCGGTACTGATCGTGACCTTGGGCTTCGGCATTATTGGGTGGGTAGATGACTACCGCAAAGTGGTCTACCGCGATCCTAATGGCATGCGTTCACGCGAAAAATTTTTCTGGCAGTCGCTGATTGGCGTAGTCGCTGCGGTTTATCTGGCTTTCTCGGTATCTGGAAACACCAACGACAAAGTATGGGAGCTGTTCTCGGCCTGGATACAGTCAGGCTTCTCGCTCGACTTGCCACCCAAAGCTGACTTGATCGTGCCCTTCTTCAAAACCATCAGCTATCCGCTTGGCGTATGGGGATTCATTGCGCTCACTTACTGCGTGATTGTGGGCACCAGCAATGCCGTCAACCTGACGGATGGTCTTGATGGTTTAGCGATCATGCCTACGGTGATGGTGGGTTCTGCGCTTGGTTTGTTTGCTTACCTGACGGGCAGCGCAACCTATTCAAAGTATTTGCTGATTCCGCACATCACAGGTGCTGGCGAGCTATTGATTTTTTGTGGTGCGATGGCGGGCGCAGGTTTGGCTTTCTTGTGGTTAACGCTTATCCGGCACAAGTCTTCATGGGTGATGTGGGCGCACTTGCCTTGGGCGGAGCGCTCGGCACGATTGCGGTGATTGTGCGGCAAGAGATTGTGCTGTTCATCATGGGTGGTGTGTTTGTTGTTGAAACACTCTCGGTGATGCTGCAAGTGGCTTATTTCAAGTACACCAAGATGCGCACCGGTGTCGGAAAGCGCGTCTTGCTCATGGCGCCCTTGCATCATCACTATGAACAAAAAGGCTGGAAAGAGACACAGGTCGTGGTGCGATTTTGGATCATCACCATGATGCTGGTGCTGGTCGGTTTATCGACCTTGAAATTGCGATAAGTCGAGAACGCGGTTAGGTAAAAAATTAAAGGCAACATGTCATGCAATTCGCAGGTAAACAGGTATTAGTGCTTGGGCTGGGAGAATCCGGCCTGGCGATCGCACGCTGGCTCGCCCACTGCGATGCGCGCGTTCGCATTGCCGATACCCGTGAATCACCTGAGCGCTTAACTGCTTTGCATGACACTGTGCCGCAGGCGGAATTTATTGGTGGGGAATTTAGTCCTGCATTACTCGATGGTGTTGAATTGGTGGTGGTGAGCCCGGGTCTCGCGCCGCATCGTGAGTTAGCGGCCATTCTGCCTGCCGCACAAGAAAAAAATTTACCGGTGTGGGGCGAGATCGAGCTGTTTGCCCAAGCACTGCAAGAATTAAAACAGGCTCGCGGCTATGCGCCGAAAGTACTGGCGATCACCGGCACCAATGGCAAGACCACCGTCACGCGCCTTACCGGTCAGTTGTGTGAAGCGGCGGGCCTCAGCGTAAAAGTAGCTGGCAACATCAGCCCGACTACGCTCGATGTATTGCGTGAAGCACTCGCCGCTGATCAACTACCGAATTGTTGGGTACTGGAGCTGTCGAGTTTTCAGTTGTTCAGCACCTATTCGCTGAACGCGGATGCGGCGGTCGTACTGAATCTGACGCAAGATCATCTCGACTGGCATCAAGACATGGCTGCTTATGCCGCAGCCAAGGCACGGATTTTCGGGCCGGACACCGTGCGCGTTTTGAACCGTGATGATGCGATGGTAATGGCCATGACTAAACCATCCGCTGCGGTCGTCAGCTTTGGTGCGGACTTACCTGCCGCACCGGATTGTCTTGGCCTGTCAGATGAAGGCGGCATGCAATGGCTGATGCTGGCGATGGCCCATGATGACGGTGAAAAGAAAAAACGCGGCAAGCCACAGCCGGATGTAGAGATTTACATCAATCGCTTAATGCCGACAGATGCATTAAAAATTCGCGGCCAGCATAACGCCACCAATGTACTGGCTGCCTTGGCACTTTGCCGTGCGATTGATCTACCCCTCGCACCCCTGTTGCATGCAGCCCGCCAGTATGCAGGTGAGCCGCATCGAGTTGAGCTGGTCACCACCATTGCCGGGGTCGAGTACTTCGACGATAGCAAGGGCACCAATGTGGGCGCCACCGTCGCTGCATTGCAAGGCTTGGGCGCTGGCCATGCGGCGCGCTTGATCTTGATTGCAGGTGGCGATGGTAAAGGACAAGATTTTTCGCCATTGGCTGCAGCGATAGCACGTCATGTCAAAGCAGTGGTATTGATCGGTCGTGACGCACCCTTGATTGCACAAGCCATCGCATCAACTCAGGTGCCGGTAATTCATTGCGATAGCCTGCCACAGGCGGTGAATGCTGCAGCCGAGCAGGCGACGCAAGGTGATCAGGTATTACTTTCACCCGCTTGCGCGAGCTTCGACATGTTCAGCAGCTACGCGCATCGGGCACAGGTATTTGTCGATGCGGTGCGCGAACTCGGCCTTACGCGCGGTGAGGTGATTGCATGAGGCTCAGTATGCCTGGCTTCATGGCTTCAGACACGTCCAATGAGACGCGTATCGAGGACCGTATCGGCCAGCGTTCCAGCATGCTCGAGTATGACCAGGCCTTGGTATGGGTCACTGCTTTACTGCTACTGCTTGGTCTGGTGATGGTGTACTCGGCGTCTGTGAGCTTGCCGGATTCAACCAAGTATGCAGGCTACAAAAACCATCATTTTCTTGCACGGCAAGCGGCATTTATTACGATTGGATTAATCGCTGGCTTGCTCACGTTCCGTATTCGTGTCGAGCAGTGGGAGCGCTGGACGCCATGGTTATTTATTGGCGCCTTGATTTTGCTGGCACTGGTGCAGATACCAGGCATTGGTAAAGGCGTGAACGGCGCAAAACGCTGGATAGGTATCGGTAGCTTCAGTATGCAGCCATCAGAAGTGATGAAACTGATGATGGTGTTCTATGCCGCCAACTTCACTGTACGCAAGCAGCAGTACATGCATAGTCTGTCGAAAGGCTTTTTCCCCATGGCGGTTGCGGTAGGCATGTGCGGCGGCCTTCTGATGCTGCAGCCCGACCTTGGTGCATTTGGTGTGATTGTTTGTATTGCTATGGGCGTGCTGTTCTTGGGGGGGTTCAACATCATCTGGTTCGCTGGCATGCTCGGTGTTCTCAGTGCAGTGTTTGGCGCAATCGTGTTGATATCACCTTGGCGCTATGAGCGGATGGTGGCGTATTTAAATCCGTGGGATCCCAGCAATGCGCTCGGTAAGGCTTTTCAGCTCACCCATTCGCTCATTGCGTTTGGTCGCGGTGAGTTGTTTGGCGTGGGCTTGGGCGGTAGCGTCGAAAAATTGCATTACCTACCCGAAGCGCACACTGATTTCCTATTGGCCGTGATTGGTGAAGAACTCGGTCTTGCCGGCGTATTGATCGTTACCGCAGCGTTCTACTGGATAGTTCGACGCGCATTCGACATCGGCCGCCAGGCCATCGCTACAGAAAAATTCTTCGCCGGCCTCGTCGCCAAAGGCATCGGCATCTGGTTAGGCGTGCAGGTCTTCATCAATATGGGTGTCAACCTCGGCCTGCTTCCCACTAAAGGCCTCACCTTACCGCTCATGTCATACGGTGGTTCCGGTATCGCAATTAACTGCATTGGCTTGGCAGTATTGCTTAGGATTGATTATGAAAATCGTGTGAGGATGCGCGGAGGCCGTATATGAGAGCGATGTCCTTCGCCAACCAGAACACCACACGATTCCGGTGCTGGCT
>VERA01000041.1 GCA_018882935.1 Burkholderiaceae bacterium
CGGTATTGGCTCAGAGACCCAGCGGCCGTTCGCGGTGGTGATCGTCGGCGGCATTATCTCGGCTACCTTCTTTACCCTGCTGCTACTGCCACTCGCCTACCCCTATTTCCATGACAAAGCGGCAGAGATCATCCCGCCGGCTAAACCAGCCGCTGACCCTCTGGCACAATAAGGACACTTCCAATGTTGGACTCGATCATGCATGTGCTGTTGGTAGAAGACGATCCGGTTCTGGCTGATGGTATCGCGCGAATTTTGCGCGGGCATGGCATGGTGGTCGATATGGTGAATAATGGCCATGACGCTGACCGCGTGCTGAGCTCGCGCGAGGTGTCAGTCGTTGTGCTGGATATCGGTTTGCCGGGTATCGATGGCTTTGAGGTTGTGCGCCGTTTGCGTGCGCGTGGCAGCGCCCTGCCCGTACTATTGCTCACCGCACGCGATGACATTCAAGACCGTGTAAGGGGCCTGGAAATCGGCGCGGATGATTATCTGGTCAAACCGTTTGCTGCGCCGGAGTTAGTTGCGCGCTTAAAAGCACTGGTACGCCGCGGTAACCCTCGCTCGGCAGATTTGCAGATGGGCGGTCTGCTGCTCGACCCGTTGTCACGACGCGCAACGGTCAACGGCCAGGTGGTAGATCTCTCGGCGCGCGAGTGGGCGGTACTGGAGTATCTGATTCGCAATGCATCGCGGGTAGTATCCAAGCAGCAGATTATTGATGCGATTCTGCCTTGGGGTGAAGAGATGACACTCAACGCAGTTGAAGTATATGTCTCCAGAATACGCGCAAAAATCATGTCAGCCGGTGTATCGATCAACACCATCCGTGGCTTTGGCTACATGCTTGAACCTGTAGCCATTACATGATGAACGATGCTGTCAGCTTGCGCGCGCAGCTGCTGCGCTGGTTGGTGGCACCATTGGTTGCACTCAACCTGATTGCCGCGGGCGTAGCCTACTGGTTGGCGTGGATGCCGGCACAAACTGCATTCGACCAAAGCCTGGCTGATACGGCTTGGGCCTTGGTGCCGCACATGCAAGACTCCGGGCCTTCGATTGAACTGAGTCTGTCGCAGCAAGCTGAGCAGGTACTGCGGGTAGATCATTTCGATTCAATCTTCTTTGTGGTGCGTGATACCAAGGGCCGGATTATTGCTGGTGATCTGGATTTTCCGCCGCTGCAGATACCTCCTAAATACAATAGTTATGTGGCTTACTCCAGTCATATGCGTGGCGAGGAGGTTCGGGCGATTACGCTCAGCACACTCATCAATGGCGAGCCGATTCTGATTGGCGTTGCCGAGACGCGAGTCAAGCGCCAGCAACTCAAGCTGCGTATTTTTTGGAGCTTGCTGGTGACCGAGTTGCTGCTACTGCTGCTGGTGATACTGGTGGTGCGTTGGGTACTGGCGAAGGGTTTCCAACCGCTACAGGACATACAAGGTGAACTGGCAGCAAGGCGACTCGATGATTTATCGCCCTTGCCGCTGGTAGCGACGCCACAAGAAATTGCGCCATTCATCCGCGCGATCAATGAGCTGTTACAGCGTGCACAAGCCAGTGGCCGCGCCAAGCAAGAATTTTTGGCGAATGTGGCGCATCAACTTCGCACGCCCCTGGCGGGTTTCAAGACGCAACTTGAATGGTTACGTGATCATCACCGCGCTGATACCGACACCGCGCAATCCGCTGATTTGATGTTGGCGTCCACCGATCGTATGGTGCGCCAAGCAAATCAGTTACTGGCGCTGGCCCGTTCCGACCCCGGTGATTTTCAGCGACAGCGCCTTGGCCGTATCCGGCTAGACCAATTGGTATCGACCTCGGTGCAGCAGTTTGTGCAGCAAGCACTCAAGAAGCACATCGACATCGGTTTCAACCTGCAGCCAACAGAAATAGATGGCGATAGCTTCCTGCTACGCGATTTAGTCGACAACTTGGTCGACAATGCAATTCGCTACACGCCGGAGGGTGGGCAGGTCACGGTCAGTTGCGCAGCACTCGATGGGCGCGGCGTACTTCGCGTCGAGGATAACGGCCCCGGCATTCCGGATGCCGAGAAAGAGCATGTATTCGAGCGTTTCTACCGGCTTGATCAGACCCAGGCCGGTAGCGGCTTGGGGCTGGCCATCGTACGTGACATCGCCATCGATCATCATGCACAGGTGGCGTTGAGCGCCGGGCACGCCGGCCGCGGCACGGTCGTTAGCGTCACCTTTCCGCCGGCCACAGCCCCTTCAGCGCAGGCAGTGCCGGGCTAAAACCTTTGTCCAAAGGGCATTACGTCGGGGTTGGTGCAATGGCTAAAGCCACTATTTCGCCCGGTCCAAATTCTTCTTGCGCCCCCAGATGAGAATGATTATCATTAATCCAGTTTCATTTGATCCCAACCAGGCAACTGTTTTCCAGCAAGGAGACCGTTATGGCACGCAAAACCCTTTTCGTCGCCCTCTTGTTTTGCCCGCTGTTCGCGTTTGCATCGCAAGAGATTGTCATCACCATCAAAGAACACAAGTTCACCCCCGCAGAGGTAAAAGTGCCGGCCGGACAAAAGGTAAAGCTGGTGATCGATAACCAGGATGCGACGCCTGAAGAATTTGAAAGCGCAGAACTGAATCGCGAAAAAATCATCGCCCCAAAATCCAAAGCCTCGGTATGGATAGGCCCGCTCAAGGCTGGCAAGTACCCATTCATGGGTGAGTTCAATCAAGCGACAGCGCAAGGCGTGATCATCGCGGAGTAAATCATCATGTTCGGACCGGCGCTTATCATCTTCCGCGAAACGATTGAAGCGGCTTTGGTTATCAGCATTGTTGCAGCTGCTACGTGCGGCGTACCCAAACGTTCGCGCGTGATTATGCTGGGCGTGCTTATTGGCGCTCTCGGCTCAGCTGTGATCGCGGGCTTGACCGAGACCATTGCCAACCTTGCCGAGGGTAGCGGTCAGGAGCTCTTCAATGCAGCGGTGCTCGGCGTCGCGGCGCTCATGCTTGGCTGGCACCATGTGTGGATGTCTTCACATGGCGTTGAACTCGCGCGCGAGGCCAAGTATGTTGGAACGCAAGTGAATGAGGGCGCGATCGGCCTCTCCGCTATTTTTATGTTGGTAATGCTGACTGTATTACGCGAGGGTGGCGAGAGCGTATTGTTCATCACCGGTATGGCCACCGGTGGCGGCATGAGTATTAGCGATGTGCTCGGCGGTGCCGCACTTGGCCTGCTCGGTGGCGCTGCGCTTGGTGCGCTCATGTACCTGGGCCTGATGCGTATCCCCATGAAATGGTTTTTTGCGGTGACAGGCTGGCTGATCGTATTACTTGCCGCTGGTTTAGCAGGTCAGATGGCACGTTTTCTGATTCAGGCTGATTGGATTCCGTCGCTGGTAACGCCAGTCTGGGATACCTCGCCCGTTGTATCCGCAGACTCTTTCACTGGACGCCTACTGCATGCGCTGATCGGCTACGAACCCAGCCCGAGCGCCATGCAGATGCTGTTTTATGCGACCACGTTGGCACTGATTTTACTCGCCTCTGCGTGGGTCAAACGTCAGCATCTAACACGGCCAGTGCCTTCCATCGTTATCTCTCAAGCGTAAACATCTTATGAAAAAATTTTTGTCAGCCTTGGCGCTGGCGGGTATCACTTACGCCATCGACGCCGTTGCCGCACCAGATGAATACATCTACCCCGCCCGTGTCGAGGCAGGCGAAAGAGAAATTGATATCAAGTTCGGTACGCGCAACATGAATCAGTCATCAAAAAATCGTAGCTCGGGTTCGATCGGACTTGGCTTTGGTGTCAACGAGCACTGGTTTACCGAGGTCTACCTCAAGTTCAACCAAAACTCGGGTAACAGCACCGAATTTGATGCCATCGAATGGGAGAATAGATTTCAGTTCACAGAAACCGGCAAGCATGCAGTGGATATGGGTTTTCTATTCGAGCTGGAGCGCCCACAAGATCGCTCGGAGGGGTATGAAGTAAAACTTGGGCCGCTATTTCAAGCTGATTTTGGAAAAACCGAGTGGATCGCCAATTTTCTTCTGCAGAACAGCTACCAGGCATCTGAGAGTAGCAAGGCCAGCGCCTACTATCAGCTACAAGGCCGCTATCTCCTGAGTAAAAAATTCTCTCCGGGATTTCAGGCGTTTGGTGACTTGGGTACCTGGAATGATTGGGGGCCAGTACGCGAACAAGGTCACCGCATCGGCCCAGCAATTTTCGGCAAATTGCCACTCGATGACAAACAATACATCAAGTACAACGCAGCATTTTTATTTGGTAAAACCCGAATCGATGATTCCAGTTACGTGGGCAACACATTCCGCCTGCAGATTGAATATCCGTTTTAATTATTTTTATTCGAGCCGTGTTAGCTAGATTCTGCATCACTTAATCGGTAGCCAATACCAGGTTCGGTAATCAGCAGCTTAGGCTGTGAAGGCGATTCCTCCAGCTTATTGCGCAGTTGGGCCATATACAGTCTGAGGTAGTGCGTGTGTTCTACAAATTCCGCGCCCCACACGTCGGCAAGTAGCTGACGGTGGGTGACCACTTGCCCCGGCTGCAACATCAACCGCTCGAGTAGTTTGAATTCAGTCGGGGTCAAGCGCACCCGCTCACCATGCTTAATCACTTGGTGACGCTGCAAATCAATTTCCAAACCCGATGAACGATAGATCCTGGGTGCAGTATCCTCATCCCGATTTCGGTGGCGCATCGCCACCCGAATACGCGCCATCATTTCGGTAAAACTGAATGGCTTGACCAGGTAATCGTCAGCACCCGCGTCTAGCAAATTGACTTTACTGTTATCGTCGTAACGTGCCGAGATAATTATTAATGGAATGGACGACTGCGCCCTTACCCAGCGGATCAAGGTAGCGCCGTCACCATCGGGCAACCCTAGATCAACGATCATGAGGTCTAGTCGATCGACGCCCGAGCGATTGATCATCTCGCTGAAACACCGTGTACCTTCCGCGAGCGAATCTGTTTGCACTACACGGTAACCACCCAGCTCGAGTGCTTTAGTCAGTGTCTGTCGTAGCGAGTGATCATCTTCAACCAGTAATACTTGGCCGGCCATCAGATCAGCTCCTCAGACAGCGACATTGGTAAGGATGGTGGCGAGCCAATCGGCAACGCCATATTTACACAAGTTCCACCACCCGGATTATCTTCTATCCAGATTCGACCGCCGTGTACGCGCACAATCGCACGACAAACCGCCAAACCGACCCCGGCGCCGCGGCGGGTTTGTTTGCCGGTTCGTCCGTCAGATGGCTGTTGATTGCCGTCTACCCGCTGGAAAATCTCGAACACTTGTTCGCGCCACCAACCGGGTATGTCTTCACCACGATCACAGACGCTCAAGAACATTTCCTCACCCGAACGCTTGGCGTCGATGGTGATGACTGAGCCGAGCCGGCTATATTTAATACTATTTTGCAAGAGATTATCGAGTAACTGCATTATCAGAATAACGTCTACATTCAGCAGCGGCAAGTCCGAGGCAAGGTGAATATTAAATTGATGATTTGGTGCGCGACGCTTGATACGAGCGATCACCGTTCCAATAATTTCTTCCAAAGATTCCCAATTTTTATTCAGCACAATGCCAGCAACATCTAACCGCGCCAGTTGCAACGTATTGTTGGTCATCCGGTGAAGTTGCTCAGTCTCTTCGATGATAGTGGCCGCCAAGACAGCGATATCCTGCTTCGATTCACTGTTTGCCTGTTCCATCAGGACAGAAGCCGCTCCCATGATAGTCGATAGCGGCGTATGGTAATCGTGTGACACTGCCGTGAGTAGCGTATTCCGAATTGCTTGTGTACGCACCTGCTCAGCCGCCTCGCGGGCCTGGGCCAGTGCCATGTAACGCTCAAGCTCTACCCCAAGCAGCTGGCAAAGATCGCAGAAATGTTCGTAGCCCGGGCCATCATCAGCAACCTCATAATCTTCATGGAAAAGAACAATACCCCATAGATTTTCTCGACCACGAATCGGAAGTGAACATTGCGCGTCATTCGCTTTATCGACCGTAACCGCGCTCGTGATACGCTGCCATTCAATCATCAGGCGCTGTTTTTGAAATGGCGTCGGCTCGCCAAAAAATTCATGCTCGGTATTTTGATGACTCGACATAGCATCATTACCCAGCCGGACAAAGCAAGGCACACCAGCATACTGACTTAGCAGGGCCCGTAGCGCTTCAACTTTTGCAGGTAAATCAGTTGCCTCACGCAGCTGCTCACCGAGTTGCCGCAATTGATCGGCGCGAAGTGCTTGCAGCGCCTCGTTCGTGACCGCCCTGCGCAACCGTACTGTCAGGTAACTGATGACAGAGCTAACACCGTAAACCGACACCAGTAACACCAAATCGTCGCGTAATGCTGGCGTGAAGGATAAGCGTGGATTAACAAAAAAATAGCTGAAAAAAAGAATAGAAACTGAGTTAGTCAGGAATGCAGCGATCGGGCTCAACCACAGCCCTGCAGTGGCACTCGCCAGCACTAACATCAGCGCCAGATTCGGTACCTCGAATCGACCGTCTAGCCACCACATGACAGCCCACGCCAGCACCCACACCAGCAAGCCGTACCAGCGCCTCTCGGCTAGAGGAAATACGCGACCTAAATGACCAGGCATATCAACATGGGATGCACCACCACCAGCGCGCAGGTCGGCCGGCTTAAGGCGATGCATCGGAGCGGAATCAGACCGCCCAGAGTTTAACGTGCGATCTGGGCGTTGCGGCGCGGACTTGGAACTATTGTCGATATATTAAGCGGACTGGCGATGTGCCCGGGTAAGCATCATCATCAAGTTCCAGATCAACTGACGCTCGGAGTCTTTCAGAGACTGAAAGATCCCGAGGATCTCAGCAAGATTGCCATTAGTAGAGGCTTGTGCCTGCGGATCTTGCACTTGCTCTTCGAGCATGGGCCCCTGCCCGAGTAATAGCCAGGCAGATGAAACCCCTAGCAAGCTTGCGAGCGCATTCAAATGGCTCTGCGTCGGTATCGAGTCGCCTACTAACCAGCGTCGCGCTCCGTGCATGGTAATGACCATGCCGTGGCTATGCAGATTGAAATGGCGCGCCAAGGTGGTCGGGCTGTCATCCAAGCCAGCAAAAGCCATGGCTTCGATGAGCCTTCTCGCAAAGTCTAACCGCAATTTTTTATTTGCCGTTGTCATGGAGGAAGAGTTTGCTCTGGGGAATATAAGGAATGCATAAGTATTTCATTAGTCCTTCATAAAAATACTAATAAAAAATCCGTTAATAAATTCATTGAGGAGCACTAACACTCAAATTTTATGTGCAAAGCATTGGCTTATTAAAATTTTTCGTGCATGATTTTTCCCCAAGGGAAACAAGTAGGCAGTGAAAGACTGAATGAAAGCCTACCGGGGGAACGGATCATGGAAGCAGAAAATATCGAGCAGCCATCACTAGCAGCTCAATCAGAAAAAGATAGGCCTTACTTCACGACTGGCGACCTCATCTACATGGTGATCGCGATCGTAATAGGCGTAGCGATTATCCAGTTAGGTTATGCCACATGGATCGATGGGCGCCATACGGAATCATCCAAGTCAACGGGTGAGTCGGTTGCAGCATGGATGACAGACCAGGCAAGCAAACGAAACTCACCACCCGAAGGACTCTCGAACGAGTGCGGCGGAGAAGAGAAAACCTGGCTGAATTGCCGCGAATGGATGGTCAGTTCCAGCGGCCCATTCAAGGGACTGCGTAATGAAATTAACCTGGGGAACAAGCTGTTCAGCCCAAGTTGCGACAGAACGCAACTCGACACACTAGGCGCCATCATCTTCGAGAAGGGCACGCCAAAGCCGCCTGATGGAGCTAGCCTGATGTACGCACCATTAGCTGACGATGAACCACTTGGCGCGCCGCTCGCGCTCAGACTATCGATCTGCGGTCGCGGCTTCTCGGTGATCCATATCGCCGAGTTCACGTTCTAATCCATCCCATACCAGAGATCACGATAGGGCTGAAACCATGTCTGCAACTTATGAAACCCAGGCGCCGCGTGAAATAACACTCAGAAACTTTGTGCATGCCTGGTTATTCGATCAGAGCAACCCAAATAATCTTCAACGCGAATTCGATAAGTGGATATCGATCCTGATCATCGCGAATTTGATCGGTATGCTAGCCGAGCATATTCCAGCTATTTACGAACCGAATAAATTCTTGTTTCATGTATTCGATCAATTTTCGCTAGCAGTATTTACAGTCGAGTATCTGTTGCGCCTTTACGTTGCACCTGAGGATGCTGAATTCGGAAAATCCAAGATGCCGCGGCTGCGCTATATTTTCAGCCCCTATGCGCTGATTGATCTGGCCGCTATTCTGCCCTTCTACTTGAGTGCATTTATTGCGATTGACCTGCGCATGCTGCGTATCTTGCGTCTGCTGCGGCTGCTCAAACTGTTCCGCGTTGTGGTACCGGCTATTCAGGAATTTCGGCAGCTGAATCAAGGAAGAACCTTTCGCCAGCAGGTCTATGCGCTGCTGCACCCGACACCTACGAGTGGCAAGCTGCAAGAACTCCTGGATAGCTTCATCGTATGGTGGGTATTCATATCGGTGATGGCTGTGATTCTGGAGTCGGTCGCATCGATCCATTACATTTTGAACGTACAGTTTATCGTTCTGGATGCAATCGCTGTCTTTATATTCTCGATGGAGTACATCCTTCGCCTGTACTCTTGCGTTGAGGACCCTGAGTTCAAAGGCTTCGGCGGGCGCTTCGAATATGCGCGTCAGCCGATCACCGTGATCGATCTGCTCGCAATCATTCCCTTCTTTCTTGAGACCATGCTACATCAGGTATTCGATCTGAGATTCCTGCGAATTTTCAGGTTGATGCGGCTACTGAAGTTAACACGCTATACGACCTCGACTGGCACCTTGGTCAAGGCACTGCGTCGCGAATGGCCAGTGATCGCGGCATCGACTTTCATCATGCTGTTATTAGTGATTCTGACAGCTAGCTTGGGGTTTCTATTCGAGCACGAGGCGCAGCCGGATAAGTTCGAGAATATTCCGCAAGCCATCTACTGGGCGGTGGTGACACTAGCGTCGGTTGGCTATGGCGATATCTCGCCTATCACACCGGTGGGTCGACTAATGACTATCGTTATGGCGCTGGTGGGCATCGGTATCTTTGCAGTACCTGCCGCCATTCTTTCAACCGCATTTAATGATCAGTTGCATAAAGATCGCGAAATGATGCATGCGGAACTCCTGCGCTTCATGAAGGATGGCAGCCTGTCAAATGAGCACTATGATCAAATTATGCGCGAAGCGCAGGAGCTACATATCTCGCAAGAGGAGGTACTGATACTGATTGAGCGCGTAAAACAGGAACGCGCCGAGCTCGAACAACATCAGCTACCGATTGCCGCAATTCGTGAAACACCGGAGATCGCGTTCGAGCAATTCAGAATCGCCATATCCACGCTGCGCCAAATTGCGACTGCAGGAGACCGTAGCCAAATGCGCGAGCTGTTTGACACCCCAGGCCGCGCAACTGACGATGAGCGCGCGATCTGGCGTCAAATTGACCGCAGCTAGAGCCATCAGTCTCGTCCAGCTATCAATAACACCGAGGAGAACAGATGCGTTACGTAGTGATCAGCAACTTGATAACGTCGTCGCGACGGGCACGGCACCAACTACTCTCTAAGTTACAGCCGCCACCCGCGAGCGAGCGACGACCACGTAAAGACCATACCGGGTTTATCATGATTTTGCTGACCATCAGCTTTGGAATCGCGGTCTATCTGATGGCTTAACAAAGGGATACTCGCTTTGTTTTTAACAAAGGGCCACTCACTTCGTTTTAGAGATCGCGGGCGAGGCGGAAACCGGTTTGATAGTTCTTCATCTCTTCCAGCTCGGAGTAACGATAGGCCGAGCGCGCGGTAGACGGGCCGTCCAGCCATGCACCACCGCGTACCACCCGCTTCTCGCACTTGCCATCATGCTTGCGTACTGTGCCATCGACTGGCGCGCCGGCATAACCGATGATGTGGCAATCAGCCACCCATTCCCGAACATTGCCAAGCATATCGTGCAAGCCGAATGCGTTAGGCTTGTACTGGCCTACCTCCGCATTTTCAGCAACGCCATCGCTGCACAAGACATGCGACCAAACATAATTCGGGTGAGCTTTTTTACCGACCTCATCATGCAGGTTGGCGTATTCGCAGGTTTTGCTCTTCGCATCATTGCCGCCCCAGAACCAGGCAGTGGTAGTACCAGCGCGAGCGGCATATTCGTATTCTGATTCAGAGATTAATCGGTAAGGCTTACCGGTCTTGGCTGCCAGCCAGTCGGCGTAGGCCTTTGCCTCGGGCCAGGAGATATTCACCGCCGGAAATTTGCCGCGACCGAAACCAGCATCATCCGCCTTCGGGCATTTTCCGTCTGCAACGCAGGCATCCCATTGCGCGAAGGTTGCTTCGAATTTGGATACCGCAAATGGGCGAGCAAACTTTACGGTTCGCTGAGGCTTCTCGTCAACATGACCACTTTCAACCTTATCGGATCCTTGGACAAACTCACCGGCAGGTACCACCACCATCTCGGGACAATAATCACAATCGACGAACGTACTCCCGGCCGCAAGCCCCTCGGCCAGCGATGGCGGCGTACTGATAACACCAAAAGAAACCGCAGAGATTGCCAATGCAAAAAAATTTGATAACTTCGACTTCATGATCCCATTTCACTTTCAATAAAGACAAAAAACAATGACGAAAATCGTCATCTACCAAAAAATCATTGGAGAAAAATCCAGAAAAACAAACAAAATAGCGACCAAATTGGGATTCGTCGCACACTTGAAGCCCTAAATGGCCAGATAGCAGCCTGGCCAAGCGCTGAATTATCCCAAATTAATCAGCTTGGCTGCGCCAGCACTAGTGCGCCATTGCCCTGCTTTATCTTGCAAAATGACATCCACACCCCAGCGCTTGCATTCGGCTTCAATACGTGAGGGCGGCAGCATGAAGAACACTTTAGTGAGTGCATCAGCTAATGCACAGCGTGGCGCCAGCACCGTCACGGAAGACCAGTGCTGTGGTGAATAACCCGTACGCGGGTCGAGAATATGGTGGTGGCGTCGATCTTCACTAAACACCGTGTGCGCATCTGACGAGGTGGCGATTGCGCGCCCGTCCGATTGCAAAATCGGGCCTTTACCCGAACGTACCTGATCCGGTTTACCCGGGTTAGCCACAGCGTCTTCAATGCGCGAGCGCCACGCAGTGGCGTTAGGTGCCTGCCCTAATAAACTGGTCTCACCCGTATCAATCATGGCATGACGAATACCCTGCCGCTGCAGCGCCGATCGCGCAAGATCCGCTGCATAGCCTTGCGCAACGCCGTTCAGCGACAAAGCCATTCCCGCTGTGTTCAGCCGAACTGTAGACGGCGCCAACTCAATCGCACGCCAGTTAACCAGGCGCTGCGCTGCTTGAACTTGTTTTTCAGAGGGCAGCTGATGGGCTTCGGTAGCTTGCGACCATATCTGCCAGAGCGGTTGCATGCTAACGTCGAAACTACCATTGCTACGCCGCGCTATTTCCTGCGACAAATTCAATACCGACATCAGATCAGGGTCTGCATGCTGCACACTACGTTTGCGGTTCAAGACCGAAATCGTACTATCGGGATCAAACAGGCTCATTTGCCGCTCAACATGGCGAATCGCCTTCACCGCAGCGTTCAGCGCTACCTCCAGCTGATCAGCGTTCTCATGTGCGGCCTTAAGCCATAGCGTGGTGCCAAACCCGAGCAGAGCGCGCTCGCGCCATATCAGTTTGCCACGAGATGCAGCACGATCTGCGGCCCATGCACTTGCGAGCAAGGAATCCGACAGCCCAACGCTCAGCAATCCCCAGCCCCACACCAGACATTGGCGTCTTTTCATCATGCCTCCACTTTTAGCTGTACCGGTATTACGCGGTGCTCACGCTTGCGCTCCTGAATCAGGGGCAGGCAGCGCTGATCATCTTGATAAATCGAGACGCAATCCAGACACTGAAAACACTCGCTATATTGAATCTGACCCGACGGCGCAATCGCCTGATACTCGCAACGATGGCGGCACGACTGGCACGGCGTTCCACAGGCATCACGGCGGGGTATCCACGACCAGCGCTGCAGGAAATTCACTGCCGCGAGCGCTGCACCAAGCGGACAAATATACCGGCAATAGCCACGATACAAAAACAACCCGAATGCCAGGCAGATAACCGCCCACAGTATGTACGGCCAGTCGCGCACAAAATGGAAACTGATCGCGGTCTCGAACGGTTCAACCTTGACCGCCATTTCAGAGAATGACGGCGCCACAAATATCGACCCCAATATAACTGCCAATACCGCGTATTTTACCCACTTGAGCTTGGCGTCCCAGGCCGTGCGCAACCGCCGCTGATGCACACCGATGCGATTAGCAATAAGACTGATCAGTTCTTGTAGCGCGCCGAATGGACAGAGCCAGCCACAGAATGTCGCCCGACCCCAGACAAACAAAGTGACACCAGTGAACAACCATAGAATCGTGCTCATAGGGTCGCTCAGCAGGAAGCTTAAATCACCGCCACCGCGCAGTGATTCAACTGCAGCCGTGATGTTAATAATGGTGAGCTGTCCTTGGGCTGTCCAACCGATAAAGCCAAGCGTAAAAATCAAATAGGCAACCCGGAAAAATTGTAGCCGGCGCGATGTCGCGCTGGTGCGCTGCTGCCGAATCAGTGCATACGTGAGTGCGCCCAAGCCTGCGACCAATACCAGTACTTCAATCCACCGGTTTAGCCAGATTCGAATCCAGTCAATCGAGTGAAGATCGGTATCCAGTACATCATAAAAATTCGCTCGCCAACCGTAAAAATCATAGGCGACTGGAAATTCCCTTCGCTCGATTTTATTCAGTACTTGGTTGGTACCGAACCGTCGACCCAACTTGAATGAGAGGTTGAACGGCTGCTCGGGGTCAAGTGGTGTCGCTTTATCAACCACCAGGAAATACGCTTTGACTTTATCCGGATAGCCCGGGTGCTTGAGTTTTTTATCGTAGGGGATGATGCTGAATTTAATCGGCTTGCCGTTCTGCCGTAATACGAAAGGCGCATCATCCGGAACACGTAATGCGTCATCGGTCGCGGTTGACAAAGGCCCGCTTTCGGTCACGAGCAAAGCCTGTGATTTACGGCGACTGGTGTTCAGGTAGCGCCAGCCCTCGCCGTCGAGCAGATTGCGCCCAATGGATGGAATACCCAGCAAAGCGACATTCAGCGTTAGCGCCGCCGAATTATCAGCCATACCATCCAGCTTGCCGCCGCCCGGCTGCTTGATGTCGCTGTAGGCCTTACGAATATCTGCGGGCGTAATGATGGTGGTTTGCACCATGCCGCGCCACAGTAGGTCATCCCAACTCAGCGGCTGAAAACTCTCCCGGGTGCTGCGGCGGCGCGCCGCCGCGCTGGCGGCAATGCTGGCATCGAGTTTAGCCACTGCCACCTTGGCAGCTGAACCAAAAATCGAGCGATCAATTGCTTTAGTCGTGACCGTGCCATGATTAACGCCTTGTAAATCAGCAGATTGATCATCGCGTCGCGTTTGTGAGCGGTAGTCATGAATACGTACTACATGCTGTAGCGTGAGGTCGGTGTACTGCGCAGTAAAAACACCGAGTCTCTTGGTTCCGGTCGGATTATTGAAGAACGGCTCTTTATGATCGACCAGTCGTAAATCAATAAACGCGCCGGTTAAATCCATCGCTACCAGCACATCAATCGGCTTACCGCTATAGCCACGCACCGGTTCGAAATCCAGTGATTCAAAGGCGTAGCCCTTCAGCTCTGGTTTACCACCAGCATCGCTACCTTTGGCGAATAAGGGATAAACCGGCATATCCGGTTGTACCTCGCCGACGATAAACTGACTGTCGAGCAGTTTGTCGATATCGTCGCGGTTTAATAAGGCGGCCTGCGCCGGTTGCAGCGCCACGCATAAAGTCAGAGTCAGCGCTGCCAGCTTGCCTATGGTCTGATTGAAGCGGGATGTCGGCGGGCGAGCGAGCCACGAAAAAATCGCTGCTGCGGTTTGGCGGCACCACGCCGCCAGTTGTCTGAACAGGTCAGTACGCAAAACGCGGGCGCTCATGAGCAGCCTCGCCTAGGCATCAGCAACAAGCAATCTCCCCCCAATACCCTGCTCACGACGCCGTACTGGTATCGAATCGCCAGCGGGCTAGTCTTTTTGTTTTGTTCGCGATAGCTGACGTTGATGCCAACTAATCGCCCGCCCGATGCACATTCGGGTCTGTGATATCCGGAAACAAATTTATCACGAACATCGTCATCCGCAAATCACTGCGCACCAACGTGTGGGGAGATTGTTTTTAAATAGGCAATATAATCGAATTGACGAGATGCCTGAATCTCAATCTGCATAAACAAAAGCCGCCGACAGTTACCTGTCTGGCGGCTTTTACATCAAGCGGAACGAGCGATCACTGCCGATGACACGCTCAGGAAAACATCAGCTATGCCCACCAATCTGATCCGCCTTTGCCAGCAATGCCTCGGCCATGCGGATGCTCGCAATATCAATCATCCTGCCATCGAGGCTCACAGCACCCTTACCTGCTTTGGCGGCCTCATCCATGGCTTGCATGATGCGACGCGCACGAGTGACCTCTGCCTCGGACGGCGTGTAGACCTGATTCGCTAATTCGACCTGCGAGGGGTGAATCGCCCACTTACCCTCATAGCCTAATACCGCAGCACGATTGGCTGCAGCCAAATAACCATCGGTATCGCTGAAGTCGCCGAACGGGCCGTCGATAGGGCGAAGCCCGTAAGCGCGGCAGGCGACCATCATGCGGGTTTGTGCTGCATGCCACGGGTCGGTCCAGAAGTATTCGCGATTACCATCGGCGTCGCGATCGGTCAGTACACCAGAATCTTTGTTGACACCACCAATCACCGTCGTACGTGCGCGCGTCGACGCAGCATAATCCGCCACACCAAAAGACATCGCCTCGAGGCGCTTGCTTGATTGTGCAATGGCCTCAACATTCGCCATACCCAGCGCGGTCTCGATTAATACCTCGAAGCCGATACGTTTGCTACGACCCATCGCCGCTTCAATCTGCGTCACCATCATGTCAATGGCGTACACATCGGCCGGGGTACCGACCTTGGGAATCAAGATCATATCCAGGCGTGGGCAGGCTTCAACAATATCTACAACATCGCGGTACATGTAATGCGTATCCAGACCATTAATCCGCACCATCATGGTCTTGTTGCCCCAATCAATATCATTCAAACCTTGAATAATATTTTTGCGCGCCTGTGCTTTATCGTCCGGTGCAACCGCATCTTCCACATCCAAGAACACAATATCTGCTGCCGATTTAGCGGCTTTTTCAAACATGCCGGGGTTAGATCCTGGTACTGCTAACTCGGAACGGTGCAGACGAGCAGTAGCCTGCTCAATTATCGTAAAACTCATAAAACCTCCTGGGATAAATTAACCTGTCCAACCGAGCCCGGCAGCAGCGCAGTTTATGGATGTAAGCAGCGCATCACGAACCTCATTTCCGCCTTGGGCCTCGCGCAGCTGTCTGAGCAGTTGTACTTGCTCACGGCTGACACGGTTGAGTGTTTCAAGACGCCGCGATAGGCGTCGCGTGAATTGCGGGAAACGCTCACCAAGCGCTGCCTCGCCTGCCACTACTTTCAGCATATCGATCGTGCGATGGTACTCCTGCACAATCTGTTCAAAGATTTCTTCTCGGGTGTGCTGATCGGGTACCAGGTTGGCGTACTCGCGTGCGATATCCAGATCAACCTGACACAGGGCGCGCTCAACCTCGTCCATCACGATTCGAAACAGCGGATATTCACGGAACATACGCTGCAGTAGCTCGAGCCCGCGCTCTCCGCGCACATCAAGGAACGCCTGCATGCCTGAGCCGATACCATACCAATTGGTCACCATGTGGCGGTTCTGTGTCCAGGCAAATACCCAGGGAATCGCCCGTAAATCAGCAAGCGTTTGTGCTTGTGTGCGCCGCGCTGGTCGCGAACCGATATTCAGCATGGAGAGCTCTTCCAGCGGCGACGAGCCCTGCAAGTACGCCAGCATATCGGGACGCTCCATCAGCTTGCGATAGGCTGTCCATGATGTACCCGACAAAGCCTCCATCGCCTCTTCATACTCATGCAAGGGTAGCTTGTCGGCTTCGCGCTGCGATAGCAATACATGGCTGAGCACTGATGCGCCAAGCAGCTCGGTCTGGAACAGCGCAGTACCTCGGTTGGCATACTTGAGTGATACCGTCTCGCCCTGTTCGGTGAGGCGGAACATGCCACGTATCGTGCCCGCGGGCGTGGCCTCGATAGCACGACTGGTCGGCACACCACCACGACTTACCGAGCCACCACGACCGTGAAAGAAGCTGATCGAAATACCAAATTCTTGACCCACCCGAACCATTTGTCGCTGCGCCTTGGCCAGCTCCCAATTGGCAGCGAAATAACCTCCGTCTTTATTCGAGTCGGAATAACCGACCATCACTTCTTGCACTTTACGTTGTCGCGCCAGGCTACGCTGCACTACCGGCACCGAGAGTAGTTCGCGCAAAATCGCCGGCGCGCGGCGTAAATCAGGAATGGTTTCAAGTAGCGGCACCACAGGTAAGGTACAGCCTTCCATACCTGCGCTGTCAGCGTATAACCCCGCCTCTTTAGCGAGCAGATAAACCCCAAGCACATCCGCGGCGCTGTGAGTCATGGATAAAATCAATGCACCAAATGCTTCACGGTCAATGGTCTGTCGCAGTTCCGCAATCACACGGAAGGTGTCGAGTGTCTCGCGCGCCTCTGGCGTTAAATCTGCATCATTACGCGCGGCTTGGCGCGGGGTCGACAACTCAGACAAAATCCAGCGCTTCCATTCCTCCGAATCGGTCGCCGGTACGTCGTTAGCATGACTGCGACGATACAGTTCTGCCAGCGTCTGGTTGATACGAATCGTGTTCTCGCGAATATCCAGTCGTACTGTCGAGAATCTGAAGATACCCACCTCACGCAAGAAAGGTAGCAGCAACGAATCAGCAATGCTGGCAGCGCTGCTGTCACGCAGCGCCGCATTCATAATCTCAAGATCTTGAATCAGCGCATCTGCAGTGCGATAGCCAGAGTCAGAGTCGGGTAACTCGCGATTCGCCGAATCTTCCAGCGTTGTAATCAGCTTCAGACGAATGTAGCCTAAAAATTGCCGGAAAAGTTCACCGGGATTACGCTCTGCCAAATGTCGCGCCGAAGGTAATCGATCCAGGCACTCAGCGACATAACGCACAAACGCGTCGGGAATGATCAGCGCGCGCTCGGAGATACTGAGTAATCGAATCAGTGTCGATACCCGATCGATATACCGCCTCAGCACCGCCTCACGGGTCTCCCAGAGTGTTCGGCGGGTGACCTCACTGGTGACGTATGGATTACCATCGCGATCGCCACCGACCCATGAACCAAAGCCAATCAGCGCCGGCGCTTGGAATTCATAACCCGGAAAATGACGTCGAAACTCGGTCTCGAGTTTAGCCATCACCTGCGGCACTACGTCAAACAGGTTCTCTTGAAAGAAGTACAAACTCCACGCAACCTCTTGCTCGACCGTTGGTTTTTCGAGTTTCAGCTCGCCGGTGAGCCACAGTAATTCGATCTCGGTGCAAATCGCATGCTGCAACTGCTCACGCTCACGCGGTGTCCAGTGATTAGACTCCAGCTCATGCAGCTTGACGTAAATACGGCGATAGCATTCGAGCACTGTGACGCGCTTGGCTTCGGTCGGGTGCGCAGTAATGGTGGGGCGTATGCGTAATTCATTCAGCGCGCTTTGTACCTGATCAGGCTTGATACCCTGATCACGCAGCTGCTTGAATGTATGCGCGAAGCTCCCTTTGACATTATCGAGACCTTGATCCGTTTCGATAAAGCGGCGGTTGCGCATATCACGATTTTGCTCGGCAATTGCTAAAAGCTGAAACCAAATTCCCTGCGCGCGGAGGGCTTTGGTGAGTAGCGTCGGGTGAATGCCCCCGAATGACAGATTACCTTCGATTAAAGGAATCAAATCCGGCTGCAGCCGCTGGAATACAGACAGATACAACTCACGCAACAAAGTTGCGCGCGAAAATCCGTCGCTTGCCAGCGGAGAAAGCTCCACGGAATCCGCGATACCGGGGGTCACCATATCATTCACATTAGGCTCTCTTACTTACCGAGTGTGGCAAGTGCTTTTTTAACCGTGATACCGAGCTCGGATGCGCTCGGTGAAACCAGCAAGCCATACGAGGCCATGATCTCGGACTTCTCACGCGCGGTGTCACCCTCACCCGAAATAATCGCGCCGGCATGACCCATACGACGACCTTTCGGTGCAGTCAGGCCAGCGACATAGCCCACCACCGGCTTGGTCATATTTTCTTTGATCCATTTGGAGGCTTCAGCTTCTTGCGGGCCACCAATTTCGCCAATCATCACGACCACTTCGGTTTCCGGATCATTCTGAAACCGCGCCATATGATCAAGGAAGGAGCTGCCGTTAATCGGATCGCCACCAATACCCACACTGGTGGTCACACCGATACCAAGCGCCTTCATTTGCGCAGCCGCTTCATAACCGAGCGTGCCGGAGCGCGAGACAATACCGACGTTGCCGCGAATATAAATATGCCCCGGCATAATCCCGAGCATGGCTTTACCCGCACTGATAATGCCGGCGCAGTTGGGGCCAACGATGGTGGTTCGTTTTTCTTTCGGATAGCGCCGCAGGTAGCGCTTCACCCGCATCATGTCTTGTGCAGGAATACCGTCGGTAATAATGCAGACCAAATCAAGCCCCGCATCAGCTGCCTCCATCAGCGCATCTGCAGCATATGGCGGCGGCACGAAGGCCAAACTTGCCTGCGCGCCGGTGGCGTTAACCGCCTCCTGCACAGTGTTAAATACCGGGCGCTCGAGGTGAACCTTGCCGCCTTTGCCGGGCGTAACGCCGCCGACCACATTGGTACCGTATTGAATCATTTCATTTGCATGAAACGTGGCCTTGTCACCCGTGAAGCCCTGCACAATCACGCGTGTTTTTTCATCGATCAGAATACTCATTGACTTAATCTCCCCTCGTTAGCAGGATCACGCGACCTGCTCGCCGCGGGCGAGCTTGACCGATTTTTCACAGGCTTCCATCAGTGAATCAGCGGTCACAATAGGTAAGCCGCATTCACGAATGATTTTTTGCCCCTCTTCCACATTGGTACCCGCCAAGCGAACAACCAACGGCACACGCAAATCTTTAGCGGCCTGCACAACACCTTGCGCAACCCAATCGCAACGGTTAATACCCGCAAAAATATTGACCAGAATGCATTTCACGTTGGCGTCGGTAAGCACCAGATTAAATGCTGCGGCAACGCGCTCTGGTGATGCACCACCACCGACATCCAAAAAGTTGGCTGGCTCACCACCGCAGTATTTGATGTTGTCCATGGTGGCCATGGCCAGACCGGCACCGTTGATGATGCAACCGATATCACCCTCGAGCCCGACGTAGTTCAAGCCAAACTCAGCAGCGCGTGCCTCGCGCGGATCTTCTTCCGCCGGATCACGCATCTCGGTCACCTGCGGGCGACGGAATAGCGCGTTATCGTCAAACGACATTTTTGCGTCGAGCGCGATTACCTGATCATCTTTGGTGACGACCAATGGATTAATCTCCACCATGGTGGCATCCAGATCACGAAACGCGCGGTAGCACCCAAGAATGACCGTCACGGCTTGCGACACCTGCTTCAGATTCAAACCAAGACCAAAAGCCAGTTGACGCGCCTGAAACGGCTGCATACCTACCGCCGGTTCTACTTCGACTTGCAGAATCGATTCGGGTCTTTCCTTGGCGATCTCTTCAATCTCCATGCCGCCCTCGATTGAGGCAATCACGCGAATGCGCTCGATCTTGCGGTCGAGCACAAAGCCCAAATACAACTCGCGCTGGAATGGCGTGGCTTTCTCGACATACAGTCGATGCACTACTTTGCCTTCAGGTCCGGTTTGATTGGTAACCAAGCGCGTACCGAGTAAAGCTTGTGCCGCTGCCGCCACCTCGTGATACGTACGGCACAATTTAATGCCACCTGCTTTACCACGACCACCTGAATGAATTTGTGCCTTGATCGCCCAATGCGCGCCACCTAATTCAGTAGCGACATACACCGCCTGGTCCGAGCTGTAAGCTACGCCGCCGGGCGGCACGTTGACGCCAAAGCCCGACAGCAGCGACTTGGCCTGGTACTCATGAATATCCATAACGTCTCCTTTAAATAAAAATCGGGAATGGCGCGTCAGTGCGGCGCTGTTTTTTTGATTTTGGAAAAATCGCGCTTGCGAATCAGCGCGTGAATACCTTTGGTACGGTCTACCACTTGCGATACATTGAAGTCGGTCGCTGCTGATAAATAAGCGTAAGCGACTGCGCGATCCATCCCGAGCTTTTCGGTTAAAAACCGAAGCGACTCGCGCACGGCATCTTTCATCGCCTCATCAAGATCGGGGTTCAAGCCAATCGCAATCCAGTAGTCTCTGGTTTCACCGAATGGCTTTTCGAGCGAGCCGGATGCCGAAGGAATGCGCGGGTCGCCTTGCTTCAGTAGCGTGAAACGAAAGGTGGCGCGCATCGAATGCTCGAGTGCGGTTAATGCCACTTCGCCGTTCGCCTGCACCATGTGCGGATCACCGGTATAAAAATTCGCGCCCTCAACAAATACAGGTAAGTACACTGTAGTGCCGGGTCCTAGATCTTTGACATCCATATTGCCGCCATACACACCCGGCGGCACCGAGTGCACCGGCTGATCAGTAGCGGCTGCCACGCCCATTACGCCCATGAATGGCGCTGTCGCAAACGTGACCTCCTTACCCTGCATATTCTTCATTACGCCAATCCAGCGGCCATGTTTGTCTTTACGAATCGGTGTGAATACCGACACGTTATGAAACTTCTCAGGCTGTGCCGCGCTGGCATCTGATTCTGGTGGCGGACCCTCGGGCATTTCGCCGGGCAGCGCACCTTTGCCATGCCGATTGCTGATCACGCCATAAGGCACACGGGGCGTTACCGCCAAAATCTCTACTTTCAACACATCGCCCGGCTGTGCCCCTTGAATGGCGATCGGGCCAGTAACAATATGCGGGCCATCTTTAACAAAATCATGCGGCAGTGATGAACGAGTAATCGCGATTGCGTCGTTCAGCACCATGTTAGGTGCGACGCCTTTGGACGAAAAATACTTCAGCGCATCGCGCCCCTGGTCTTCCAGCAATCCCTCATGCGATACCGTGTCAAACACCACCATGGCGCCGGAAGGCACCTGTAACACGGGGGCATCTAATTGATTCGGGAGATAACCCCATTTAATCGTGCTAAGGGTCGATGGCACGTACCAGACCTTGCCGCGCACGCCAGGCACCGATAACTTTCCGGGACGCTCGGCGAGCGGTTGCAACGGCATGGCAGTAGCACTGCCGACCGCCCAAAGCAGCAATAACATCAGGTGCTGGCGAATGCGCATAACAAACTTTGCGAATAACTACTGATAAATCGATCGGAGAGTGGCAGTGCCAAGCGACGCACTTGCCATCTAGGTATTTAGTTCAAGCTGGCAGATTCGAGCGCACTGTTAATTTGCTTGATTTTGATAATGCTCTGCATGAGATCAAGAAAAATGGCAAAATCCCGGATTACCTTGCAGGTGATATCAAATTCAGAACAGTCTGCGCGGACACAAAAAACGCGGACAGCCGGAAGATAACGATCTATCGGCAACTGAATGGTAAGAAATCCTTATCTCAGGATAAAGAAATACTGAGCCGGCAATGTGCCGACTGCCGGTACATTCACACCATCGCGGGCCCTACTTTTAATCCAGCCCCGCCCAGGAGACTAAATATGTTGCAGAAAGTTGCTTCCCCCGGCGCATTCCCGAATAGCCAAACGATTGCCGCCGTTGACCCTGATTTGTGGGCAGCGATTCAGCAAGAGAACCAGCGCCAGCAAGAGCACATCGAACTGATCGCGTCTGAGAACTACGCCTCGCCGGCGGTGATGGCAGCACAGGGCTCGC
>VERA01000121.1 GCA_018882935.1 Burkholderiaceae bacterium
GGCATACACGGCTCGCTGACTAATCAAGGCGGGTAATGCGCCTGTCAGCCAGCCGGCAAGGCGCCAAGGTCCGAGCAATCGGCTTCGCAGGTGTACTGGCAGCCAGGCTTCTAACAGGCGTAAATGTTCAGATTCTGTTTCGCCATGGCGGGCCGTAAAATCAAGTAGATCATGCCAGCCACGTCGGCGCGCAACGGCAGCAATGCCTTGGTAAATATAAATGGCGCCTGTTTCGCCCGCGTGATCAGAACGTAATTCGCGCAAGAGATGGGCTGATATTTGAGCCTTCGGGATTTTCTCGGGGTTGGCTTCATTTGCCGGCGTTGAGGTATTTTCCAAAAATACGGCGACACGTTGCAGTGACGGACGTACCAGCAAAAAGCCCTTGTAGGTAAATTCAAACACCATCGGCATGCCGGGCAGTCGTGCGATTCGCGCCAGCCATCGCCAACCCGGCAGGCGCTCCCACATCGCGATAAATGCTGGTGCGCCATCCATGCGAGAGCCATCAGCACGTTCTACATGAAACCGCGCCAGTAATCGGGCACGATCCTTAGCGTAGGCGGGGTCAGCAAGGCCAGCTGCAGTTTCACTAATGTCGATAAAGCATAGCGCGGTATGTTGATTCTTTTCTGCGAGGCCTTTGACGTGCGCAATCTCTCTGCGACAAAGGGGGCATCCCCCGTCAAACAGAACCTTCAGTGTCTCTGGATTGCTTGTAGGGGTTACCATTCAAATATATGGGTCGTGGAGAAAACAGCATTCAATCAACAAGATCGAACCTTGGATCTTCTCAGATGGTGAGACGGAGACGGTATGAAAATAACCCTCGAGGGTATCATTCAAGAAGTTGATGTCAAGGACAAAGCTGAGCGATATATAAAATCCGAGCCATAAATTCAGAAAAAATTGCTTTGTAGGTGGATAAATATATCCAAAATTACCTAAATTGAATTTCTGCAGCTTAGCTCCGAAAATTGCATGACTCGATCGATCTATTTTGCACTCAGCGCTTCTATGAATGTTGCACTTAAGATCATTGCCGCACCCACAATTTCACCGATCGACAAAAATTCACCACCGATCAGTACGGCAGAGATCATGGCTACGATTAATTCCAGTACCTGCATCACTGCGGCACGACTCGCGGGCACATAGGTGACGCCATAGGTAGTCAGCAGTGTGCCGCCAATTAGCCAAATGAATGCATAGAGCAGTAGCAGAAACATGTCGCTAACGGATATCACCGGAATCGTCGGTACATGTACCAAAAGACCCAGTAGCGCAACACCTGTACAACCCACAAAGGCGACTAACGTGCGGCTGATCATGGGTATGTCGAACGCCTTGCGATTCGTAATTCCTGCGCCGGTGTAGGCAATGCCAGCAATGAATGCCGCAGCGTCGGCGAAGCTGAGCGGTGTATCGAACACGTCGAAGCCACCAACGATGGTAAATACGCCTATGAGGCAAAGCGCTACCGCCAGCAGGCGTCTCCCCCCGAGTTGCTCACCAAGAAAAAGCTTGCCACCAATGACGCCCCACGCCGGCAAGAGGAAGAACAGCAGCATACTGCGTACTACTGAGCCCACCATTAAAGACCAAGTAAAAAGGAAGTTAGCGATACCAAATAACAGGGCAATCAATAGCAGTAAGCGCCACTCTCCGCGCCATTCATGGCGCTCGCGCCAGATCAGTGGCAATGACACCAGCGCCACCAGCGCATAAGCGGTCAACGCAATAGCATGACCATCCAATCCTTGCTGACCAAAATATTTCAGCGGCCACCAAGCTAAACCCCAAAATACACTGCCCAGCATCAGGGCGAACAGGGCTATTGGCGGATCTGATTTTGGCACTTGGGAAACGTTTGCGCTCATGGCGAGCGACTTTTGAGTGAATAAAACATACGACATCATAGCCTGCGTCGATGGCTAGCGCAGGTAGGTATCAGATTCAGACCTTCACCCGATTTGAGTTCGAGCGTGGGATGCCAAGGTTCTTGCTTTTAATGGTAGGGTAACTATTCAGCTGAACAAACTTTTTTCGTGAGTTGATAGACCGCAGCATCTTTGCTGGCCAAGTACCAACCGCTTGCCTCGTGTGATGCGTGAACTATGGTGCCCTGAAGCACTGGCTCTGTAAACCATTGGTAGCTAATCACATTGACTTGGCTGCGACCGCAATCGACCTGCAGTAGCAGGTACTCTGAAGCGTAAGTTTTGGTTTGATAGTGCCTGCGGATTTCCTGAGCTACTAAAAACGATCTACTCGCTTCCACCTCGAATAACCCAGAGCTTATTTTTTCTAGCTTGATAATCTCGTACATATCCTGACTTGCATCAGCGCCGGAAGGCTTGGCCACGCCTAGTGCAGGCAGAACCATCATCACAAAGAGCCTTAAGTAGATCTTCATGTAAACCTATCAATTCGGCGCTATTGGTGCTACCGGGGGGATATCAAAAGCCAATGACGAAATATGGGATTACAAAAAAATATCTTGGGCAGACAGATCAGTTCGGCAGGTAAGCAGCGAGCTGCTTTTCCAGACCTTTCGGATCTTCTTTCAGCGCGCCATTGATCCAGTCAGTCATATCGCCAACGTAGATATCTTCGGTGCCGCTCTGTACGCTGGCGAGTATGACTTGGGCCACCTCTGCCGGGGTGTTTTTGGGGCCGTCATAACCCTTGGCCATATCGGTGTCGACCGCGCCCGTCATGACCGCGTGCACTGCAGTGTGTTGCGCGGCTAGTTCGGCACGTACACCTTCGGTCATGCGTAAATTGGCTGCTTTCGACGCGCTGTACGTACCATAGGCAGGAATGGTTGCCTTGGCCACGATCGACACAACATTGACCACCGCGCCGCCACCATTAGCCTTGAGCACAGGGGCGAACGCACGGCACATCGCAAGCGTGCCAAAGTAATTGGTTTCCATCTCAGCACGTGCTGCCTGCAACGAGGGCGAGGCGATGCAGCCTGCTGCATGGTTGGCCCCCGCGTTATTGATCAGCAGATTAACGTCCTTGCAACGCGCCGCAGCCGCAGCAACCTCTGATTCATGAGTGATGTCGAGCTGTACCGCCTCGACTTTGCCGCCACCCGCTGCGACGAGGTCTTGAATACCCTGGGTGTGGCGCGCCGCAGCATAGATCTTGCGCGCACCGGCTGCCAGCAGCGCCTCGACAATTGCGCGGCCCACGCCGCGATTGGTGCCTGTCACGAGTACCACGCAGTCAGCGATATTCATCTTGTTGGTCTCCTTGTTGTTATCGGTGTGTACCTTGTCAGCATATGGTACCGTAATGTACGTGCTATCCCATGCCCATGTGCGCGTGGCATTGCACGATATCGGCAGCGATACCCTACGAGGAAAATATGAAAAAAAATAACTCGCCTTCGACGACATCACGCATGATCAAGATAGAAGCTAGCGATGGTCGTGGCAAATTCAGTGCCTATCTCGCCAAGCCGGCTTCCGGTAAAGGCCCCGGGCTGGTGATTGCGCAAGAAATTTTTGGTGTGAACGTCAGCATGCGCCAGATCGCTGATTACTACGCAGAGGAAGGCTACATCGTACTGGTGCCTGATTTGTTCTGGCGGCAGAAGCCGGGCGTGCAGCTTGGCTACACGCCCGAGGATTGGCAAAAGGCCTTCGAGTTCTATCAAGGATTCGATGAAGACCTGGGCGTGGAAGACATTCAGGACACGATCACCACGCTGCGCGAGATAAAAGGCTGCACCGGCGATGTCGGTGTATTGGGCTTCTGCCTAGGCGGCAAACTTGCTTACCTGTCGGCCTGCCGCACCGATGTCGACGTGGCGATCGGCTACTACGGTGTTGGTATCGAAAATGCGTTGAAAGAAGCAGAAGATATCGAATGTCGCCTGGTGCTACATATTGCCGGCCTCGACAAATACTGTCCGCCTGAAGCACAAGAAAAGATTAAGAAACGTCTCGGCAAGTATGAAGGTTTGGAAATTTATGTGTACCCCGATGCAGATCACGCCTTTGCGCGCCCAAACGGCGAGCACTACCATAAACCTTCGGCGCTGATGGCGCACCAGCGTAGCATCGCCGCGCTGCGTGAAGAGATCGGTCCTCATTATGATTTATCGGCGCTGTGGGACAAGCACTGCGAATATGAATTCGCCACCCGGAATGTCGATGCCACCATGGCGACCATGGTTGCCGAGCCGTATGTGAACCATATTCCGACGATGACCGGTGGTGTCGGTTACAAAGATCTTTACCATTTCTACAAACATCACTTCGTCAACAGCAACCCGCCCGATACCTCGCTGATTCCTATCTCGCGTACCGTGGGTACGAACCAGGTCGTGGATGAGATGCTGTTCTGTTTTACGCATACCTGCGAAATTCCATGGATGTTGCCCGGCATACCCCCAACGGGTAAGCGCGTAGAAATTCCTTTACTCGCTGTGATCAAATTTCGTGGTGACAAGCTCTATCATGAGCATATCTATTGGGATCAGGCGAGTGTGCTGGTACAGATTGGCGTGCTCGATCCAAAAGGTTTGCCAGTGGCAGGTGTTGAGCAGGGACAGAAACTTTTAGACGAGTCGCTACCGTCGAATACCCTGATGGCGGCTTGGAAGAGGGCACATTAAGATCGTTTAACTTATCTTGCTATTCGACCAGCATTGTCTTTGCTGTTTTTAGCTCAGCCTAGTTGTAGGTTTACCGTCTTCCCGAGTGCGGTCGCCGCACTTGCGAGCGTGGGGTGGGTGACTGGGTGGTAATGGGCGCACATGACGGGTTAGTAAGATCGATTTGACAGCGTGAGTATTGGTGACGAGACTGTTGAAGGAAATTAGCTGGCCGCATCAGATGACAACGTAGCAAGTTAACTTTTACCTAATTTTTCGATCAAGCGACCTGCCTTAAAAAATGCTTGCACATGGGCAGGACTGGCGTAGGATCTTATTGAGTCACTCTTCATTTCAACAGGACTCAAAGGACAAGATCATGCATAATTTTTTAAAAGTCTTGGTACTGTTTCTCTCAATGAGTGCAGCAAGTATTCTGGCGCAACAAAAAGACGAGCGGGGCGGTGATTGCGCACAAACCAAAAGCCAGTATGAGTACTTTTGTACCAAGAAAGGCGATCCTGCTAAAGACGACATCATGACAACTGCAAATATTGCATGTAACAATGCAAAGCGAAATATGGCGGCTGCCTGCGATGGCAAAAGCGAGGACGATGCAGCTTACAAATTCGATGAGAAG
>VERA01000042.1 GCA_018882935.1 Burkholderiaceae bacterium
ACATGGAATCTGCCATTTTCGTCGTGGCTTCAAGCTGAGAAAATTGAGCTAGCTGCGCGACAAAGGCTTCGTTTTTCACCGGGTCCAGCGGATCCTGGTTTTGTAACTGCGTGGTGAACAGCGTCAGAAAGGCCTGCTGCCCCATTTCTTCTTTTTGAGCGGGGTTCGCTGCGGCCTTTTTGAGCTCCTCATACTTGGGGAGCGTTGATACGAAACCGCCTGCGCCTGTTACTGGAGATGCCATGGTGTGGTCCGCCCTCAGGCTTTGATGATGTCGAGGGTGCGCATCATCAGTTCGCGCGCGGTATTCACCACCTCAACGTTGTTCTGATACGAGCGCGAGGCAGCCATTAAATCAACCATCTCGTTGACTTCATTCACGTTCGCTTGATAGACAAATCCATCTTTATCAGCGAGTGGGTTGTTGGGGTCGTAGACTTTAGGAATAGGTTTGGTGTCGTCAACGATTTTGTCGACCTTGACACCGCCCACATACTCGGCACCGGGATGGGTCATTGAATCATCCATCAGCGCTTTGAATACGGTGCGTTTGCCGCGATAAGCCAGATCCTCGGTCGCTGCGGTAGTGCCGGCGTTAGCAAGGTTAGAGGCCGTGGTGTTCATACGGATCAGCTGCGCGTTGAGCGCGGTGCCGCCGATGCCGAAAATATTATCGATGGACATCACCATGATGCTTACTCCCCTCTCAGTGCCTTGCGTACACCGCCGACGCGGTCTTGCAGAAAGGCCAGTGTTGCTTGGTAATCGGCTGCGGCTTTACCGTAGCGTGCTTGTTCGACAGTAAGCTCAACAGTGTTACCGTCGACTGATGCGTTAAATGGTGTGCGGTAGCGCATACCGTCATCATCCGGTACCTCATCGGCGAACCCGAAGTGCGTACCGTGGGTATTGGCCATTAAATCGCTTGGCTCGAATTTCGCCATCACGGTTTTAAAATCAAGCTCACGCGCTTTAAAGTGCGGCGTATCGTCATTGGCGATATTGCGAGCGAGTACCTCCATGCGCTTGTCGCGCACTCGAAGTGCCTTCTCGTGTACACCGAGCACATTGCTCATGAAATCCATCTCACGCTCCCTGCGGCTGATAGCGATATATCGACAGGCCGCTCAAGTTTCCAACTGTCGATCCGACCATTGCAAAGGTCGTGCCAGTGTGAATTTGAGAGGGATTTCCGACGCTGCGGAGGAGATGCGGCAAGGCTTTGCCGCTGAGAGGATTTTTTTATGCGGCCAGTGTTTGCCGCTGCTTCCGAGTAGCTTGATTCATTAACGCGCGATCACTACATTCGCGATAATTCCATTTTTGCGACAGTGCTGGTGAAGTTGCCCAGCCGATCGCGTGCATTACTCTTCAAGCCTTCGATGATCGAGTTACGGGTAATAACACCACTCGGATCACGTCCCTCATATAAATAAGCCGCCTGCTTGCCATTGATATTGAGCGGTGCATCAACCCGGGTCTCGGAGCGTGCTGCAGGTGTCAATACAGTTAAATACAGATCATCCAGTGACGCCGGCCCAAAGTCTTTGAGCCGGGTATCGCTAAAGTATTTGTCAACCAGATCGAGTTGCTGCAGCACAGACAGGTTCATGATCTCTTTCGGGTTCTGCCCGTAGCCGGCGCTGGCCGCACCGCGCGTACCACCGGCACAGAACTGAATAATGCCGTGACAGCTGCCGTTACTGGCGCGCGGATTCAAACCGTCTGATTCCATCAGGCTCATGCGCGCAAAATCATCGGGTGCAAATTGATGGCGCTTGCCAAGCGAAATAATCTTGTCGCGTACTGCAGCAAGCTCGCTCGACGCCATGTAGCCTTTGGCGACTGCGCGCTGCAAAGTTTTATCTAGTGTTGGGGTATTGACTGTGGGCCCGTTCAAGTTCAGCTGCGCACGCGCGACCTCGGCTTGCCGCAGATGTAGCGCGGCGGTGGTGGTCATCGGCGCCATATTGATGGCCTGGCCCGGCATGATGCGGTTGGGGTCGTCGATACCGTTTTCGCGTGCGACGGTTTGTGCCAACTGCAAGATTTGTGAATTACTGAACTGACTAGCCGCACTGCCGAGTTGCCGACGGGTCAGGCTCATTAAGGTATCACCGCGCTGCACGGTCACCATCTGCATATCGGTCTTCACCCCGGCAAGGGTTTGTCGGAACGCACTCGCCGGCTGCGCACGGTCGCGCGCGCGCGTCTGCACACTCGCGTCGGGGGCGATGGCACCGGTGGGTGAAGGACGGATCTGCATTTCGGCTCCTCGTCGGGGCTGGTATTGTTTTTGCACTATCGGGCTCAGCTGTCGGAAATTTGCACAACCGGCGCCCGCGATAACCTGAATCTAGCAAGCCTCGTTCCAGTTATTGAATCGGTTACAGAATGAAGATGACACCCAATTTCACCCATTTCGTAGGGCTATCACTGCTGATTGCCAGCGGTTACGCGCAGGCGGCAACACCGTTAGAGCAGATGAGCACTGCGCTCACCGAGTGGGTGGGCACGCAAAATGGTGTACCCGCCGCCAGCGTCACGGTGACACCGCCGGATACGCGGGTCGCGGTGCAGCCCTGCGGCAGCGCGTATCTGTTTGATTACCCGTTCGTCAACCGTGAGAACGTGCGGGTGCGCTGTACCAAGCCGAATTGGCAATTATTCATGAAGGTTGGCATGGTCGCCGGCACTGCCCCGACCCCGGCCAGCAGCACTGCCGCCACGCCAGCGCCAGCCACAAAGGCAGCGCCAGCGCCGGAATTCCGACAGGTGGTGGTGGCAGCGACCAACTTACTACCGGGACAGCTATTACAGCGAGAGTCACTCAAGCTTGAGCGCATGGAGGCCGACAAGATCAATAAGGCCCATTACCAGGAGCTACAGGGATTGGAAGGCCAGGAGCTGATGCGCGCAGTGCGCGCCGGCGAGCCGATTCGCATCTCTGACTTGCGACCGGCCAACCTGGTCAAACGCGGCGAGCTGGTGTTGATGACGGTCGGAACCCCTGCTACCTTCCAGATTTCGGTCAAAGCCGAGGCGATGCAAGATGGCCGGGCGGGCGAGCAGATCAAGCTGCGCAATACCGAATCGGGCAGGACGCTATCAGCGGTGGTAACCGGCAAGGGTACCGCCCGAGGATTGTAGTAATGGATTGGCAATAAAAAATTTTTAGTCCGGATCGCTAAAGTTCGCTCAAGTGAGTCCGATACTCGTTGTGACAGGAATAAAAGGCCGATGGCCGAAAGCGAGCAACTATTATGAGCAACCCAATTTCAGGCGTTTTTAGCGGCAGTCCGACGCTGGACAAGGCCGCACTCGACAAAGCCAAGCGCAAGGTGCTGGACCGGCCGTTCGATGGACAGTCGGACCCGGTTAAAGCAGAGCAAGCCAAGGTCGCGGCCACCCGCGATGATGAGCTGATTCTGTCGCCGATTGCCAAGCAGGCAATGGCTGAGCCGGCATTCGACCGCAACAAAGTCGAGGCGATCAAGCAAGCGATCCAGGATGGCAGCTATCCGGTGAATGCGCGCCGTATCGCCGAGAGCTTCGCGGCGATGGAAAAGCTGATCGGCTGATCCGGCTTTGACCATGAACGCGTCACCCCTTTCCGCCGCTACCGCGCCGGGCGCTGATGTTGCGTCCGCAATGGCCTATGGCAGCGCGCTGCATGGCCTACTGGAGAAGGAATTCGATGCGCTCAAGGCACAAGAACTTGACCGCTTCGAGTCGCTGCAGCCTGAAAAACTGCAGATTTTCGAGATGCTGAACCAGCTGGTGCCGCACGAAGACCCCGAGCAGGCGCTTGAAGCACCCGAGTGGCAGGTATTTCGCGAGTTGATGGCGTCGTGCCGTGATCTGCACCGCCGCAATGAAGTTCTGATCAGCCGCAAGCTGGACGCGATTCGCAGCGCCCTGCACACGCTGCGCGGCGCTGATCCCACCGCCTCAGTTGAGGTCTATGACCGGCTCGGCCGTATGTCGCGCATGCGCGGCGGCCGCGGCTATGAGGAAGTTTAAAAACACGTAAGACCAGGGCATTGAGAACCTGGCAGCTTAGGTCGATAGCAAGACGGCAGCAACGCAGACAGTACGTGAGGTACGGCGAGGGCTGCCAACGCCGAGCGGGCTATCGAGACAGGTTCTCGGATCGCTCGTCACCGGGCTTCATACCGCGCAGCCAATAAGCCCACGACAGCACCACCGCCACCGCAACATACAGGTCACGCGGTATCTCCTGCTCCAGATCCAGGCGCGACAAGGCGGCGACCAATTCTTTGTCTTCCGTGATGTAAATCCCCTGCCGCTTGGCTTCGGCGATGATGGCCTCGGCCAGCTCATCACGTCCTTTGGCTTTGACTACCGGCGCGGCGCGGTCACCGTAGGCCAGCGCCACCGCTTCACGGCTACGAGGGTTGCGCGGGTTCATGCCACTACATCCAGCATCGCGCCCGGTGGCGCCCAGCTATCTGGCAAGCTGGGGCGGGCTGAGTGAAACACATGAAACGAATCCATGGTCAGGCCCGCAAATGCCAACCGCTCGCCCAGGGCGTTGCTGTGACGCTTGGCCAGCCGCACCACCGATGCCTTGAGCGCCCACATCATCAGGTCAACATGCGCGGCCTCGGTAATCGAGGTTTTTAGCCAGATTTCACCGAGCTCTTCATTCTCGGTATGAATATCGACCGAGAACGGGGTTTTCTGCTGCCCGGGACGACGTGGCGGCCGGAAGAATTTAATTTCTACCGGATTCGCGTCGACGAACGGTAGCACCATTGAAAACGCCAACTCGCCGCGGCTCTGAGCAGCTAATGAATCGACCTGCGCCGACTCGATGTCATCCACCGCACGCCGCAGCTGCTCTGATTTCACCGGTTCTTTGTCGGCCAGTGCGCGGATCATTTTGCGCAGCAGGGTTTTGGTGTCGGGCGATGGCGAGGGCTGGCCGCGTCCGAGGAACGCCTCGAGCCAGAAACCAGAGGACAGCACCGCGCCCTGCAAGGCGCCAGGCGTGAGCCCGCGCATCGATAGCTGCATGCTCTGAAACAGCGAGGCCAGCGCCGGGTCTCCGGATGATTGCAGCAGGCCGCTCATCACACCGGGTTGAAACAGGTTAAGGAGGCTGGGCGACATTGGCGGCCGCAGCGCCAATGCAGCCAGGCGCGAGATTCCAGTGTCGGCGGCGCTGGCAGGCGCCGGTAGCGATGCTTGCGTCGGGCCATTGGCGGCACGTGCATCGACAGCGCGCAGGGTCCAGCCGCCTGCATTGCGATTCGCCCGCAGCCACACCTGCTCGCCCGGACGAAACCGCAGTCCGGGTGGTAAGTCGATCAGCTGGCCGTTGTAGAGCAGTTTGAGGGTCTCGCCGCGCATCTCGAGCGCGGCTTGGATGATTTGGCCGTCGCGCAGCCCGAGTTGCTGGGCAATCGGTAACAGCAGCGTGATGGTACGACCGTCCAGATAAAACGGATTCAGACGGCCGGGTAGGGCCGTCTGCTCTGTGCCTTGCAGCGGGTTCACGGCGATCGCCGCTTCACTCGCCTAGGGGAAGCGAACCCACTTTTTCTTTTCTTCGGCAGACACTTCCGGGGCCGGGCCGTTGTAAGCCACACTTGGTGCCTGGCGAGGCACGGCGATCGGCGGGTTGAGGTCGCTGGCGGTTGGCGCAATGGTCGGCGCAACGACCGGTGCGGCGCGGTGCAACTCAGCCGCCTTGATCTGCTTGACCTCGGCTTGCGGTGCTGGATCACCCAGCACGACTTGACGCATCACCGCAGCGCCCGGCACGTTCAATGTCGAGCCTGGCTTCAGCTTCATCGCTTTCACCTCACCCAGCAGCTGCGGGTTGGCGCGTGCAAAGGCCTCGCGCATGACTTCCATCGAGAACGGGCTGTTGGGCATGGTTTTCTTGATGACCTTGTCCAGATTGTCACCGGCCTTGACCTGGTAGGCGCCGGTCGGTGCAGCGCCCTGCAAGCTCTCGCGAGCCACGGTGGCCAACGCCGGGTCGGTCACAGGCTTCGGTGCGGCGGCGACGGGCTTGCGTTTTTTCGGTGCCGGCTTGGCAGGTGCGGCGGCGTGCTTCTCGGCGGCCTTGTCTGCCGCCTTATCAGCGCCATGCTCTGCAGTCTTGTCGGCCGATTTTTCGGCGCGCTTGTCGGCGGCTGGCTTGGCATCCGCTGCATGCTTATCTGCGCCGTGCTTGTCAGCCGCTTTTTCGGCTGGTTTCTCTTCCGGCTTGGCGGCCGCAGTGCCCTCGTCAAATTTCTTCGGCTCCATCTTGGGTGCGAAGGCCTTCGGCGTTGCATTCTTCGGGTAGGGCTTGGACGGCAGATCGGGTTCTGCGGGCGCCTCGGCCTTGGCCGGCTCTTTGCCGTCCTTGCCGTCTTTCTTGGCTTCGTCTTTCTTCTCGTCTTTTTTGGGCTCGTCCTTTTTTTCCTCTTTTTTGGCGTCGGCTTTCGGCGCATCCTTGGGCGGATCTGCGGCGAATACGTTACCGCCGAGCAGCATCGCGAGGCAGGCAATCAGGAGCTGTTGTTGAGCGTTTTTCATTGTTCTCTCCGGTATTTCTGTCAGAAGGGCGTCGCGACCCAGTCGCCGCTTTTGCCGGCGCTGGCTGAACCGGCCAGCTTGCGAACGACGGCACGATCATTGGCAACCGCCACCACCTCAACCAGGGCGAGATGCTCGCCGCTATCAGGCTCAAGGATACGCGCCGGGAGTTGCTCACGATTCATCATCAGCAGCTGATCGCCTACCGACAAACCAGCCACCTGACCTGCATTAATCACCCAACCCTGCTTGGCCTCTTGCATCACGTTGAAGCTTTGCGGGCGGCAGCCAAAATCACCGTCCAGTTTTTGCTGCCAGCGTGCAACGACTTTATCGAGCTCGGTCAGCAAGCCAATGGGCAGCGGCTGCGAGTTGTGCATCAGTTTCTGCTCGGGGAAGAACAGCGGCACTGCGTCTTGCCAGAGAATTCTTTGGTTCAGGCGCTCGATCACCGACAAGCGTACGACAAACGGAATCGGCGCAGTCTTGGCAGGCTCGTCGTTCCAGTAGTCTTTAACCGCTTTAAGGGTCTCCGCAGCACGCTGCTGGCGGGTACTGGGTGGCCGGACCGGCTCGATACCCAGGGCACCTGCGGGCAACACCTCGATCACCATCTGATACGGGCTGACCTCAGGCACGTAGCCGAGCAGCTTGCGGTCGTAGGCTGTTTCCGGCATGCGCGCAGTTGGCGCCAGCGACCAGCGGCGACTACTCATCGCCTTGGCCGCAAAACGCGCCCGCGCCTGCTGCATGAACGGCGCCCAGAATGCCTGATCGGCGCCGCTGGCAGGAATTCCCATGCCGATATCGAGCGTGGCCTCACGGCGGTAGCGCTGCTGGTTAGCGCGGCAGACTTCTTCGTCCGGCATTACACCTTTGCCCTCGGCGATGATGGCCGCCGACACGCCCTCTTCTACTGTCAGGTAATTCAGCACGCGTACATTGCGCACTTTCATTTCCGAGGTGATGCGGGTGTTCTCATGCATCTTGCCGGTGCTGTCGATCCAGGCGGCATTACGCACCCGGGTCTGGCCCTCCATCGCCGCGCTGATCAGCGCATGCTGGAGCGCCTCGAGGCGTTTTTTCGGCTCGGTTGGCAGCACGCTGTCAGCCGGCCAGGCGGTGCTGACGGCACCTGCCAGTGGCAGGGCGATCAGCATTGAGAGCAGGCGCAGGCGCATGATGGGCTCCGGTTAACGGGTCGTTGATTAACGGCGACGCGCTGCAGCCATCTGGCTCAGGTACAGCACGCGCAGGTCGTTGACGACGCGGCCGTCCAGCGAGAGTGTGGTCTCGTAGGTGTCGTCACCGATCGGGGTGATCGACTCCAGCACCGCGCCATAGATGATGCCCTGCACGCGGGTGCGGAAGGTATCACTGGTGATCATCATCTCGGCCACGGTGGTGGTGGCATCGAGCTGCTGGCCATAGACCTGTTCGGTCAGGGCACGGTAGGCATCGAGCTTCGAGGCGCGGATCGCCATCAGGCGCTGCTGCGCAGGATTGCGATGATTTTGCGTGCTGATCACTGCGTAGCCGGTGGCGCGAATTGTGGCGTTGCGCTCGGTCATCGGCGTGATCATGCTGACCGGCTCCTCTTTCGAGGCAGCTACGGGCGCAGCGGCCGATGCTTTCGGCTCGGCCACTGTTGCCGGCGCTGGCGCAGGTACCGGTGCGGGATCTGCGGTTTTTACCTCGGCTGCTGCCGAGGCGTTATCTGCCACGGCGACCGATGGGATCGTCTGGCATGCCGACATCAGTACAGCCAGCGTCAGCATTGAGCATTTGGACATCTTGTTCATGGATCACCCCTCTTTGTTGTTCAGCAGCGAACAGGTAGCCGATTCAGCCTGCAGTGCGCCGGTTACCGGCTGGAACTGGTTCTGATGATGCCGGAACCCGCCCCAATTGACACCGCTTGGCAAACAATTAACTGAAGACAATGTGTCCTCGTTCCCCCGGTTAATCGGCAGGGAGTTACGCATCTTTAGTTCGGCAAGCGCTCAAGTTAGCCCGAACCGTTGGTAGCAGGCGATGGCACATCAATTGCTTAGATGAAACGCGTAGAAACCCATCCCGCTTTGGATGAATTTGCAAGTAATTGATTAATAGAAGATTTTATTGATGAGTACGCTCTCCATGTCAACAATTCGACAGCGTTTGTCGGGGTTCGAGTTCAAAGGACTCGGCATCCCCTTCCTCGTGCTGTTGATTATGTCGATGCTGGTGCTGCCGCTGCCGCCGCTGCTGCTGGACGTGCTGTTCACCTTCAACATCCTGATTTCGGTAATGGTGATCATGGTGGCGATTGGCACCCGGCGGCCGCTGGATTTCTCGTCATTTCCGTCTGTTCTGCTTTTTGCAACCATGCTGCGGCTGGCGCTTAACGTGGCCTCGACCCGCGTAATTCTGGTGAATGGCCATGAGGGCGAGCATGCCGCCGGCGCGGTGATTGCCGCTTTCGGCGAGTTCGTCATCGCCGGCAACTATCTGGTCGGCTTTATTATTTTCGTGATCCTGATGCTGATTAACTTCATCGTGGTCACCAAGGGTGCGGGGCGCGTGTCCGAAGTTAACGCCCGCTTTACCTTAGACGCGATGCCCGGCAAGCAGATGGCGATTGACGCCGACCTGAACGCCGGCTCGATCACGCAAGAACAAGCCAAGAGCCGCCGCGACGAGATCGCACAGGAAGCCGACTTCTTCGGCTCGATGGATGGTGCTTCAAAATTCGTTTCCGGCGATGCGATCGCCGGCCTGCTGATCCTGATTATTAATATTGTGGGCGGGCTCGCTATCGGCGTGGCCCAACACGGCCTCACCTTCTCCGATGCCGGCAAGCTCTACACCCTGCTGACGATTGGCGATGGCCTGGTCTCTCAGATTCCATCGCTGTTCCTGTCGCTGGCCACCGCGATTATCGTCACCCGCGTCACCACGTCGGAATCGGTGACGGATCAGGCGGTATCGCAACTCTCTAACCCGTCGGCTCTATTTATTAGTGCAGGCATTCTCACCATTCTTGGCATCGTGCCGGGTATGCCGCACACCGTGTTTCTGCTGCTGTCACTGGTGGCAGCCGCCTTGGGTGTGCTGCTCTTGCGGACCGAAGTAAAAACCGCCGCTGAAACAGAACAAGCCGCCGCCGAACAAAAAGCCGACGAGCCGAAAGAGCTGGGCTGGGATGACGTGGAAGCGGTTGACTTGATCGGTCTCGAGATTGGTTACGGGCTGATCCCGCTGGTAAACCCCGAGACCGGGGGCAGCTGATGCCACGGGTCAAAGGGGTGCGCAAGAAACTCTCGGCCGAATTGGGCTTTCTGGTGCAGCCGGTGCGTATTCGTGATGCGCTCAACCTCGACCCGGATGTGTATCACATCGTTTTGAACGGCGTGGTGCGCGGCAAAGGCGATATCAAAGCCGGTAGCGAACTCGCGATCAACCCGGGCAAGGTTTACGGCCAGCTCGAAGGTATTCCGACCAAAGAACCGGCGTTCGGGCTGGATGCGGTGTGGATTGATCCTTCGCAGCGCGACTACGCGCGTACGCTCGGCTACACCGTGGTGGACCCCGCGACTGCCATTGCGACGCACCTGAATAAAGTATTGCGCGAGAACGCCTCCGAGCTGCTCTCGCATGACGAGACCCAGCAGCTGCTTGATAAGCTGGCGCAGAAGTCGCCCAAGCTGG
Organism: Burkholderiaceae bacterium; assembly: GCA_018882935.1. Lineage (GTDB taxonomy): Bacteria > Pseudomonadota > Gammaproteobacteria > Burkholderiales > Burkholderiaceae_D > Pernthalerella. The sequence continues at coordinate 10,246 of VERA01000042.1, forward strand.
TGGAAGATCTGGTACCCGGCAAGATGGCGCTGGGTGTCATCACCCGCACCTTGCAGCATCTGCTGAATGAGGGTATCCCGATTCGCGACATGCGCACGATTATCGAGTCGCTGTCGGAGGCCGCCGCCAAAACCCAAGACCCCGAGCAATTGAGCGCCAGCGTGCGTCCGAAACTCGGCCGCATGATCGTGCAAGACCTGATCGATGCGAAAGACAACCTGCCGGTGATGACACTGGCACCCGACTTGGAACAGCTACTGCACAACGTGCTGACCAACGGCGCGCCCGGGCAGAGCGTGGTGATCGAGCCCGGCCTCGCCGAGAGCTTGTTCACTGCCCTGCGTCAGGCCGCGACCTCGGTCGAAGATCAGGGCAACCCCGCGGTGTTGGTGGTGGCGCCGTCGATCCGCCCGTGGTTATCCAAAATGGTTCGGCACCGCATCCCCGAGATGACGGTGCTGTCGTATACCGAGATCCCCGACGACCAGGCCGTCAAGGTGATCTTCACGGTTGAAGCTCAGAATAAAGCCTGATCAGGACAGTCATCATGGAACTGAAACGCATCCTTGCCAAAGACCTGCGCAGAGCGACGGAAAAAGCCGTCAAGCTGTACGGTGAAGACGTGCTGGTGATCTCTAACGCCAAGGTCAACGGCCAGCACGAAGTCATCGTCGCGGTCGACCTGGGTGCCGAGCCCGCGCACGAGGACAGCCCGTGGCTGAAGGCAAACCGACGCGCGGATGATGAAGATGGCGCCCTGTTTCAAACCGCGCTGCGCGAGAGCGTGCGCGAGCAGAAAGAACTCTCAGGCGATATTGAAGACGATGTCACCTACGATACCGTGGTTCGACAGCGTGCCAACGCGCACGCCGCCGCGAGTCAACCCGATCGCCGCGCTGCTGACCACCGAGACTATATTCGCGGCCGTGAAATCGTTGACTTGGTGCGCGATGAGCTGGCCGCGATTCGAAAAGAATTCAAACTGGCGCAGCGCGTGGTGGCATGGCAGGCAGAGACACCAGCGCATGGCGCGGTCAAGCCACTGGTGGCGGCATTGGCTGAGGCCAGTATCCCTGTTTCGCTGCGCACGCTGCTGGTAGATCATGTCAGCGAGATCGATGATCTGGCGCAGGCCAAGCAATCGCTGCATGCGCATCTCTCGAAAAGCATGGGCGAGCACTGGGCCAAACTGCCGCAGCGCGGTATACATGCCATCACCGGCCCTGCCGGTGCTGGTAAAACGATGATGGTGGCGCGTCTGGCGCGTACCGCTGCTGAACGCAAAGGCCCGGAATCGGTCGCAGTTATTTCTTATGCCGATCAACGTGCCGGCGCCTGGAGTCAAATTCAGATGCTGTGCGCGCAAGCGGGAGTTGATTGCCTGCGCGCGAACGACGCCGACACCTTGAAGATTTTGCTGGGCGAACTCGGCAACCGGCATCTGGTGTTGATCGATACCCCGGGTGTCGAGGTATTCAATCGGATGAACCAGCTGCGCGCCTGCTCAGCCGAGATTGCGTTTCACTTGGTCTTGCCCGCAGATGCTGCCGGCACCACTGTGCGCAAATACCTGGTCGATGCACCCAACCCCTGGAGCAGCCTGATGGCGTCGCGGCTTGACGAAGCGACTCAGCCTTGGGCATTGATCCAAGTCTTGTGCGAAAAAACAGTACCGCTCTCGGCCGCGTCGCACTCGCCGCTCGCCACCGACGGATGCAGCGTGCTGACTGCCAATGAATTAGTGACGCTGGCCATTCGCGGCCTGGCGATTGAGATGCCACTGGTGGCCGACGAATTAGTCGACCATCACGGTAACGCTGTAGCTGACCCCACTGTGATGACCGCCGCGCAAGCGCTGGTGGCACGTATTGAAAAGACCGCTCATGCAAGCTAGGCAAGCACAAACCAAGCGCCGTACCGAGGTGATCGGCATCGCCAGTGGCAAGGGCGGTGTCGGCAAGACCACGATGTCGTCGAACCTCGCGGTGGCTTTGTCAATGATGGGCAAGCAGGTCATGCTGCTCGATGCCGACTTGGGTCTGGCGAACGCGCAGATCGCGCTTGGCTGCCAGACGCAGTACAACTTGTCGCATGTGATCGCCGGTGAAAAATCGCTGAAAGAAGTGATCGTCACCTCGCGCCAAGGTGTCAAGCTGGTACCCGGCGCCTCCGGTGTGCATCAGATGGCGGCGATCTCGGCGCCGGTGACCGCCGGCATCGTGCAAGCCTTCTCCGAACTTGATGATGAGATTGATTATTTGATTGTTGATACCGCTGCCGGCATTGCGCCGTCGGTATTAGCCTTCATGGAAGCCTGCCAGCGTCGCTTCATTGTGGTGAAAGACGAGCCCTCTTCAATTGCCGATGCCTACGGCATCATCAAGGTGATGACACGTGACCTTGAGCTGGACGAGATCTATCTCATTCCCAATATGGTCGACAGCCAAGCCGCCGGCGCGCAGCTGTATCGCCGCGTAAATGAAGTGTGCGACCGTTTCCTGGGCAAGACACTGCAGTATTTGACATCAATAGAAACCGACGAGCTGGTGTTGTCGGCCTTGAAGAAGTACCAGTCTGTGATGGAGTTTGCGCCCGGTAGTGCCGGTGCACGAGACTTCCGCCGGCTGGCCGATGCCATCACCAACCTCCCTGAAATCAGCCACGTCTCCGGCGGGCTGCAGTTTTTCATGGAGCGACTGGTGAAGCGAAACCCTGGAGGCTAAGACATGCCACCGTCAATCCGGATGTACGAAGAAACCTGCGATCGCGGCGAGGCGCTGATTTTAGAGCACCTTGGTATGGTCAAGCGCATTGCAGTCCACCTCAAAGCACGTATCCCGCCATTTATGGAGGTGGATGAGCTGGTGCAAGTGGGCATGATCGGCTTAATTGAGGCGGCACGATCGTTTGATACCGGCAAAGGTGTCGCTTTCGAGAGCTACGCGCACACACGCATCCGTGGCGCCATGATCGACGAGGTACGCCGGCTTTCTTTCCTGCCCCGCTCTGCGGTCGCGTTCAATAAATCGCAGAACAGCGCAAGTCAGGCGCTGGCATCAGAGCTCGGGCGCGCACCGACCCAAGCCGAGCTGGCCGAGTTCATGGGCATGGAACTCGACATCTATGAAAAAGATCGGGGGGCGGCGCGTCAGTTCGAGACCTACTCGATCGAAGTCGTCGCTGACGAGGTGATGCAGCTACCCGAGCAGTCATCGCGCCAACCGGAATCGATTGTGGAAGAAGCCGAGATGATGGAGGCGCTCACCGAGGCGATCGATAGCTTGCCTGAGCGCGACAAGCTGGTGATCTCGCTCTACTACGTCGAAGAGTTGAACTTGCGAGAAATTGGCGAGGTACTAGGCGTGTCGGAGTCGCGCGTATCGCAGATTCTGTCGGCCAATGTGAAAAAACTGCGCACGCAGCTGAACCCTGAACCCGTACTGCGCTAATTAAAACGACCGAGATGGTTTTAATGAAATACCTATGGGGCCGCAAATGAATACCATCCTGCTGCTAATGATCTTCACCGGGCTGGTTGGGATGCTACTGGTCGTCTTCTTCCTTCTTGAAAGGGTGAATGAAATCCATAAGCACTCTGATATACCGCAGCGGGGCCATATTGACCCAGCCGCTGTGTTCGGTGGCCTGACCGGCAAGAATCTGTGGGACGCAATGATCGGCGTGCCGATGCCGGGCTGGGACCAAAAGCGCTTGGCCGCTATCCGCCCACGCTACGACCTGGTACTTCAAAAACATGTGGAGCTGCTGTTTGAAGAAGGCAAGCTCGACGGGCGCGAGGGCTTCGCCAGCCCGATACGATGCGACCAGCTGGTGCCAACCCTGCGCGGCGAGATCGAGTCCTGGATACCGCATGAATTTGCCTCGGGTATTTACCGCGCTGGCTATGCGCTGGCGACCACCCCGGAGCAAGACCGCGAGCCGATTCGGCAGCAAATTGATATGGTGGGTGATGCCCTGTACGCTGCCACTGGCCTGCCACCGAATCCGCTGTCGGCAATACTGATGCCGCTGCACGAACGGCCCAAACGGCCGACCGAGGATGACGAGGCAAATGAAGAGCAAAACGCCGATCAAGCCGCTGAGGCTGATGGCACCGGGCCAGAATCGGTTGACGGCGAAACCGCCATGGCTGCGCTACCGCCGCCGGAACCGCCAGAGTTGCTGACAGCAGATCTGCCGCAAGCACAACTGGCGATGGGCGCCGGGCTGGAACCCGCGGTGGTGACGGCGCAAACGCCGATGTCAGGCGCTGAAACCGTGGCCGAGGCTGCAGCTGAGCCAGCGCCTGAGATGGCGGCTACTGCCGACGATACCCGCTCCGACAAAACCGAACCAGAAAAAGCCGAAGCAAAAGTAGGCGCCTGAGCCAGAAATACGAAGGCCGCTCGCGGCCTCGCTGAATACGCTCTAAAGGTTGGCACGGCAGTGCCGATCATAGGTCTGACGCAATGATCCACTTGGAGCGACAGACCATGAACATGAGAGAACGCGCACTGGCCAGCTACGGCGATGTCAAAGTGACCACCGGGGTGGCAGCCGCCGATAACGTGCAGCTGATACAAATGCTGTTTGACGGCTTGATCGAGAGCCTGGCCACTGCCAAGGGCCATATCGAGCGCGGCTCGATCATGGAAAAATCCAAGGCCCTGGCGCGCGCTGGCCGTATCGTGGTCGGTCTGCAAGGTGCGCTCGACTTTGAAAAAGGTGGCGACATCGCTCGCAACCTGAATGACTTGTATGCCTACGTCACCCGACGCCTGTTCCATGTCAACGCGCACAACGACCTGGAAGCCCTGGCCGAGGTGCACAACCTGATGAGTGAGATCCGTGGCGCTTGGGCAATGGTGCCGCAGCTGGTACCGGCATCACAGCGCCAGCTGGCGGTCAACTGATCGCTGCTAACTGATGGCTACCAACTGATCGCTATCGACCGATAAGCACGCGCTCGCCGCGTCAGTTGCAAAGGATCCCGCTACGGTGACGTGGCGGGATTTTTTTTGCTGACACGGTTCTTGCATTACGGCTTGCAGAACTGTTTTTTGCAAGGACACGGAGCGCTATGACTTCTGTACATCATGCATCAAGCCCGGCCGCCAATTCGGTAAAAGGCATTGATAAATCAAAGACTTCCGGGCTACCCGGGGGCGCCGCCGGCGATACTTCGAGTGAGTTCGCCGACTTGTTCGGGGCCATGATCGAGGGCATGCCGGGGCAAGATCTTGCCGCCCCGGCGGTGGACGCTGGCCAGATCGGCGACGCCAAAACAGAGAACGCCGAGGCCATAGCGCTGAAGATGCAGGCGCTGCTGGATACCCCGCCCGCGCCACCTGTAGCCGGGCTGGCGGCCGAGGTGCTCGGCCCATCGGTACACATCATCACCCCCAGCGAGCCGGCCATCAGCGACGACAGCCTGATGGCATTTGCCCGATCTCAGGGGCTGGATGAAGATGCCCTGGCCATGATTTTTGGGCGACGCGCCGCGCCTGATCTGCAGGTTCCGGCGGGCGCGCCGGGCGCGATCGACCCACTGGCAACGGCAGCCGGCAGCCAAACCGCCAACGACCTACTGGCCGCAGCGGTGTTCAGCGGCAAAGCCGGCTCGCCCTCGCTCAGCGCCACACCTTCCACCGATCCGGCCAAGGACGCGGCCTTGCTGGCCGCGCAGACGGCGGCCTCGAGCGAGACCCTCGATCTCGGGCCCGACGCCCGCCTCAGCTGGCGCATTGGTGAGGCGAATGCGCTTCCCTCGACACAGCAAGCGCCCGGCAGCAGCCTGCAATCGGCGCTGTTCGGACTGAACGGCATACGTGCCCTGCCGACTGCAGCCGAGGCGGCGACCCAGGCGGCGACCCAAGCAGCCACCGAGGTGGCGGCGCACCCTGAGGCATCCAATCAATCATTGGCTGCGAGCCTGATTCTCGGCGCCGCCGAGGCCAGCCAATTTGCACGCCGGCAGCAAATCAAGCAATTCAGCCAGCGCGCCGAGCGGGTGGGAGAGATGCTGACCGCGCCTAACGCGCTTGCATCAAACTCCGCTGCATCCAACGTCGCCGGTGTGGGACCGGCTGCAGCGCCGGCCGAGCCGTTGAGCGAGTTGCTGATGATCGACACCGGCATCAGCGATAGCGAGCTACAGCAACTCATGCAGCAGCGCCACACCGAAGGCCGGCAGCAGCAAGCCAACCCGACCACCAACCCTGCCGCCGCTGAGCAACTGGCGCGCAGTGACCTGGATATGCGTGCCGAGCAATACGACAAGCTATCGCAGCGACTGGCCGAGGCACTAGGACAACGACTAGCGGCTCAGATTGCCCGCGGTGACTGGAAGGTTGAAATGGCCCTGCGGCCGAAAGATCTTGGCAATATCGATATTGAACTCCATATGCGGCGCGGCGAGCTGCAAGCCAGCTTTAGCGCCAGCCAGCTAGGCACGCGTGACCTGATTGCCGAGGGTCTACCGAAGCTTAGAGAGGTTTTGGCTCAGCTTGGCATGGAGGTTGCTTCTGTTGATGTTAACGTAAGGCAAGAATCGCAACATGGCGGAAATCCGACACCTGGCAAGCAGTCTCCAGGGGTCGCCGGAGTCGGCTCACGACGCCCGGTTGATGCAACCTCCGCCACAAGCGCCTTGCCTCCTGCACGCAGCACCGCTAGCTCAAGTGATGGGCTGGATGTGTTGGTGTGATGAACCTGAACACGTAGTTTTAGATAGCTGGAGGATGTGATGGCTGAGGAAGCTGCAGCAGCACCCGAAGAACAAGCGGAAGGCGCGCCCTCGAAGAAGAAAATGATCATCAAGATTGTCTTGATGGTGGTGGCCGTGTTGTTCATCATCGGTGCCTCGGTAGGCGGCACCCTGCTCGCCACCGGTTTCTTCTCTAAGAAGGAACAGGCGAAAGAGGCGGTTGACGCCCAACTCGACAAGCTCGAGGGTGAGCATGGCGGCGGCGGTGGCGACGGGCACGGTGACGACAAAGGTGGTGATGGCCATGGCGACGCTAAAGGTGGCGATGGCCACGGCGCACCAGCAAAAGCAGGTGCAGAAGCACCGGCCAAAGAACTGGTATCGCCTGATGCTGACAACCAGCGCTGGAAGTTCAATTACTACTCGCTGGAAAAGCCCATGCTGTCGAACCTGTCTGGTTCGCGCAAGGTGATGCAGGTCACGCTGACCATCATGACGCACTACGATGACCGCGTCATCAAGAACGTGAAAACGCATGAGCTCGCCCTGCGCGCCGGCATTCTCGATCTGATGCGTACCAAGACCGAAGCTGATCTCAAGGACCCGGATTTCCGCAAGCAGCTGGCTGAAGAAATTCGTGTCGTGATCAACTCGCTGCTCGAAAAATATGAAGGCTTCGGTGGTATCGAAGAAGTCATGTTCAGCGAATTCGTGGTGCAGTAAGCCACTGGCCTTTTGACTAAAGACTAAGACCATGGCTGAGACTAGCAACCTGCTGTCACCCGAAGAACTGGCCGCGCTGGCGCAGGGTGTTGACGACGGCACCATCGAGGTTGATACCGGCTTCAACCTCACTACCCGGGTCAAGAAGCATGACCTGGCGAGTGAGGACAGCACACTCGGCGTCAACACCTCTTCGATCGAGATGATCAACGAGCGGTTTGTGCGTCTGTTCCGTTTGGGTTTGATGGAAGTGCTGCGCACCAGCCCACGTATCAACCCGTCACGCGCGCAAATCGTTCGCTTCGGCGACTACCTCAAGGATTTGCGCCCACCGCTGGCGGTCAATACGATTCGAATTAACCCCTTGCGTGGTTTCACCTTGGTGACGATCGAACCGACACTGGTGTTTTCTGCGCTCGATAATTTTTTTGGTGGTACCGGGTCCGGCATGCCGGGCAGCCCGCGCCGCCGCGCTACCGATAAAGAAGGTGAGCCACTGCCCGCGAATTGGCTGCCGCCAACGCGTATGTTCACACCGACCGAGTCGCGTATCGTCAAGATAATCCTTGAGGTATTCTTCCGCTCGCTGAAAGAGGCATGGGCACCGCTGCTGTCGGTTGACTTTGATCATGTCGGCTCCGAGATCAACCCGCAATTTGCGCAGATCGCCGATGAAAACGATCTGGTGATCATGTCACGCTTCGAAACCGAGAGCGCCGGTGGCGTCAAAGGTTTCGTTGATCTGGTCTACCCTTATGCGTCGCTGAAGCCGCTGCGTGATTTGCTGCGCAACCGTGTACAAGCTGATGGCAGCGAAGAATCCGACCAGAAATGGCGTAATGAACTGACCGTTGCAGTAGGCGATTCGCTACTCGAAATTCAAGTACTGCTCGGCACCGTCGTCGCGCACTACGATCAGGTCAGTGGCTTGAAAGAAGGCGACCTGCTGTTCTTCAAGAAACCCGAACTCGCCACCATGATGATCGGTGGCCTACCCGCCTTCGAGTGCCAGGTCGGCATGTCTGGCCCCAACGTGGCGGTCCGCGTCGAACGCGCGACCAGCCCGGAAACCCTCTAACCCGCGAGGAAGCATCATGAACGATACCGTAGAAGACAACGATAACGCGATCACCGAGCCGCAAGCGGGCGCGATGCCCAACCATCAGATCAACCCTGAGGTATTGCAAAATATCTCGGTTGCGATCAAGGTGGAGGTCGGTCGCACCAAAATGAAGATTCGCGATTTGCTGCGACTGACGCAAGGTTCGGTGGTTGAGCTGGAGCGCATTGCAGGTGAGCCACTCGATTTGCTGGTGAACGACACCGTGGTTGCACAAGGTGAAGTAGTACTGGTCAACGACCGCTACGGTATTCGCTTAACCCGTGTGGTACCAGCGTCCGACCGCATGCGCAATCTGTAATTCTTAATCGCTACTTATAAAGGTACACGGCATGGGCTCGACGAACTGGTTATACATCGCGATGAATTTCGCGATTGTTCTCGCGCTACTCGCCGGCGTGCTGTATGTGCTCAAGCGCATGCAAAGCGGCAACCTGCTTGGTATGCCTACCCGCAAGATCAAGGTCATCGAAATGGTCTCGGTCGCACCACGCCAGAAAGTCGTACTGCTGCGCGTAAAAGACCAAGATGTACTGATCGGTGTCTCGCCACAACAGATTAACGCAATTGCCACCTTCCCAGTCAGCGCTGAAGAATTACTGGCTGAACCACTGCAAGGTAGCGCAGTAAGTGAAGGCGCTAACTCGCTGGCGCCAATGGCACGCAAGCTATCGGCCATGCTGGCTGCGGCACAAAACAAAGACAAGGTCTGATCATGGCACGCTACTTCATGCTCTGTTTGTTGCTCTCGCTATCATCACTGATACCGGCAGATGCATTGGCTCAAGGTATGCCCGTAGTGACCGTTGCGACCGGCAAAGGTGGTGTACAAGCTTACAGCTTGACACTGCAGTTACTGGCACTGATGACAGTGCTGACGCTGCTTCCGTCGATGCTGCTAATGATGACGGCGTTTACGCGCATCATTATCGTGTTCTCTATTTTGCGTCAGGCGCTCGGTACTGGTCAGACACCACCCAACCAGGTGCTAGCAGGTCTTGCATTGTTCCTGACGCTATTCATCATGCAACCGGTGATGAGTGATGTGTATAACAATGCGATCCTGCCCTATATGAATCAGGGTATGGCGTTCGAGCAGGCGCTGGAAGAAGCCGAGAAACCGATTCGCGGTTTCATGCTGGCCCAGACACGCGAAGAAGACATCTCGATGTTCATGGAAATCTCGCGCAACAAAGGCGAGCTTGAGGGCCCCGAATCGGTACCCTTCACTACCCTGGTACCCGCATTTATTACCTCGGAGCTTAAGAGCGCTTTCACCATCGGCTTCCTGATTTACATACCGTTTGTCGTTATCGATCTCATCGTTTCATCGGTGCTGATGGCGATGGGTATGATGATGCTGTCGCCCATGATGATCTCGATGCCATTCAAATTGATGTTGTTCGTGTTAGTGGATGGATGGAGCCTGCTGATGGGTTCGCTTGCCTCCAGCTTCGCGATGCCCTGACAAAAGAACAAGGAGATTCACATGGAAATCGCAACCGTCATCGATCTGGCACGCAGCGCATTGTGGGCAGTGCTCCTGATCTCTGGCCCGCTACTCGCGGTTGCGCTTGGTATCGGTTTGCTGATCGGTGTGATTCAGGCCGCTACCTCGATCAATGAGGCGACACTCTCCTTTATTCCCAAGCTGGTCGCGCTCGGTCTCACGCTCGCACTATTCGGTGGCTGGCAGCTCGGCATGATGGTCGACTACACCCGCGACGTTTATAAACGCATCCCCGCGATGTTTTCCTGATCACGATACGTCCAACGCAAGAGGCTGAACCGCCATGACACTACTTGCTGCGGACATTGTTGAGCGTTTCTACACCTTCCTATGGCCGATGCTGCGCATCTCTGCGCTGCTGATGGCTGCACCGTTGTTCTCACTCGATGCGCTCTCGCTGCGTATTCGCATTATGCTGGCGATGGTGATCACGTTTCTGGTGTACCCACTCGTCGACTGGCCGGTCATTGATCCGATCAGCGCCAACGGCTTGGTACAAATTGTGAACCAGCTATTCATTGGCGCGATGATGGGGCTAATGCTGCAAGTGGTAGTCGCAGCGATCGCGCTCGCCGGCCAAACGATTGCCGGCTCGATGGGTCTGTCGATGGCTAGCATGGTCGACCCCAATATTGGTAACGTACCGGTGATATCGCAGTTTCTGGTGATCATGTCGACCCTGATTTTTTTAGGTTTCGGTGGCCACGTGATCATGCTCTCGATGGTGATCGATAGTTTTCAGACAGTCCCCATCGGAAAATTTATTTTGGGTCAGGTCGCCTATGGCAAAGTGGTGGCATGGAGCGGCATGATGTTTTTGGGTGGCGTGTTAATCGCCCTGCCGGTCATGGTCTCGCTGCTATTCATTAATATCGGGCTGGGTGTAATCACCCGCGCTGCACCGAGTTTGAATATTTTCTCAGTGGGTTTTCCGGCATCGATTGCAGCCGGTTTTCTTGTATTGATTCTGTCGCTCGATAGTATCGGTGGCCGCATGCAGTGGCTGTGGATGCAGGGATTCAATCACGCAAAAGATCTGGTCGGACTGACGCAATAACATGGCAGACTCCAGCGATCAAGAAAAGACCGAAGAACCCACCTCGCGCAAACTTGAAAAAGCGCGCGAGGAGGGTCAAGTAGCGCGCTCGATGGAACTGCCGGCAGCTGCAGTCACGATTGCAGCGCTCGGCATGCTCTACCTGACCGGTGACACGCTCGCGCATAAAATGGCTGAGGCATTTGTCTCGGGCTTCAACTTTGATCGCAAGCTGGTGCACTCTCCGAATTTACTACCCGCGATCTTTGGGCACGAGGTGCTTGAATCCTTTATTCTGATTGCGCCGCTGCTATTACTCACGATCACCATTGCAATTGCAGCGTCCGGAGCTACTGGCGGTTTTTTATTCTCTACCAAAGCAATTGCCCCCAACCCCTCCAAGTTGAATCCATTAAATGGCTTGAAGCGTATGTTCGGCATGAAAGCGCTGGTCGAGCTGGGTAAAGCGATACTGAAATTCAGCTTGGTGGCGGGCGTATCAACCTGGGTGCTTTACGATAATGTTAGTACGCTGAACAATATCGGCAAAATGGCGTTCGAACCCGCCATGGCGGTTGCCGGTCATCTACTCGTCAAATCAGCGC
>VERA01000043.1 GCA_018882935.1 Burkholderiaceae bacterium
ACTCTAGCCAGTCGAGATGACGATGGCTGGTGGCGTCGATGAAATGGTGGGTGTCGATTAGGGTGCTCATGTGTATTACTTCTTTGAAGTTTGTGGCTGCGCGTAGTGCAAATTTTGGCTCCGGCCGTTCGCTGTGCTCACTTAACGCCTCCTGCGTCGGCGTTAGCCTGCACCGAAGCGCGGACCAATTTAAAGGAACCATCAGGCTGCTCCACTGTGTGGAGACCACACTCTTTCTGGTCCGCGCTTTCCCACCACCAGCGTCCGGCGCGGATGTCTTCGCCGGGTTGGATAGCGCGGGTGCAGGGCTCGCAGCCGATGGAGGGGTAGCCACGATCATGCAGCGCATTGTAGGGGACGTGTTGGCTGCGGATGTAGTGCCAAACATCGTCTTCCGACCAATCGGCGAGCGGATTAAACTTTTGCATGCTGTGCGCAGTATCGTCTTCCTGAACAGCCAGGTCATTCCGTGTGCTGGACTGCGCGCGACGCTGACCGGTGATCCAGGCCTTATTACCAGCCAAGGCACGATTCAACGGCTCAACTTTACGAATATGGCAGCACGCCTTGCGCAGCTCGATACTTTCATAAAAAGCGTTAGCGCCATGCGTGTTGACGTAGGCCTCGACGGCTGTGGCATCGGGTGCGTATTGCTCGATATCGACACCATAATGCGTACGCACGGCATCCAGGACGGCAAGGGTTTCTTTGTGCAGCCGACCGGTCTGTAGCGTGAATACGCGAATCGGTAACTTGGCTTGCAAGATCAGATCGGTCAAGACCATATCTTCAGCGGCTAAGCTGGAGGCGAATACCGCGGGTGAAAATTCTTGTGCGATACGCGCCAGCAAAGCGCGTGTCGTTTCCAGGCGCTGATCAAAGCTGCTCATGCAAGCTCCTGCGCGCTGGGTCGCGTAACGCGGCGGAAGAGTGGTGTTTTTTGATCCCACGCGGTTTGATACGTCTCGGAGAAATCAGTCAGCCCCTTCAAGGCATCTTCAATCGAGCGATCTTCTCGCGTGGCAAATGCATTGAAGCCAACACGCGCCATATAAAACAATTGATCACGTAGCACATCACCAATCGCTCTCAATTCACCTTCAAAGCCGAGTCGCGCACGCAATTGATAAGCAATCGAGTAGCCACGGCCATCGGCAAAGGTGGGGAAATCAATCGCAATCAACGGTAGGGTGGCGATATCCTCTTTCAGTGATTCCGCGCGCTCATCACTCGCGAGCCATACACCAATATCAGTACGCGACGCCAGCGTTGATTTTTGCGCCAGCCAGACTTGCAGCGGCACGATTGTTTTACCTGTCGGTACGGTAAGGCTCTCCGCAGCTTCGCCCTCAGCCAACTTCACTAGCTGCCAGTCGTCGTTGACGATGGTCTTGTCTTTGATGATTTTACGCATGGGCTTCTTCTCCCGCTTCCAGCGACTGCCCACCGATCGGCGTGGCATAGACACGGGCTTTAAAAGGCTCAATGCCAAGGCGATCAACCGTATCAATAAACCGCTCATCTTCGTGGCGCTCACTGACATAGACGTCCAGCAGACGGGCAATGACTTCCGGCATTTGATCAGCGGCGAAAGAAGGTCCGATGATTTTACCGATCGCGCTCTCGTTGCCCTGACGACCGCCAATCGATACCTGATACCACTCCGAACCATCTTTATCGACACCCAAGATGCCGATGTTACCGACATGGTGGTGACCACAGGCATTGATGCAGCCCGAGATATTCAATTCAATCTCGCCGATGTCATGCTGAAAATCCAGATTGTCGAATCGCTCTGCAATCGCGCCAGCGATCGGGATGGATTTTGCGTTTGCAAGCGAGCAGAAATCGCCACCCGGGCAGCAGATCATATCCGTCAGCAGACCAATATTCGGGGTTGCGAGTCCGTGTGCTTTCGCTTCGGTGTACACCGCATATAAATCAGTTTGCTTCACATCGGCGAGTACCAGATTCTGCTCATGAGTGACACGCAATTCACCGAAGCTGTAGCGATCGGCCATGTCGGCGACCACATCCATTTGCGCGCTGGTGGCGTCACCGGGGGGTACGCCGGTTTTTTTCAGCGAGAGTGTGACGATGGCGTAGCCTTGCTTTTTGTGTGGGCGAACATTACGGTTCATCCAGCTGCTGAAGCCCTTATTGTCATGACGCTGCTCCGCCAATAAAAGATCAGCATCCGGCAGATGCTCGTAGACGGGCGGTTCGAAGTAGCTGGCAACCCGGTTGAGTTCATCAACCGTGATGGTGCTGGGGCTATCTTGCAGATCGTGCCATTCTTGCTCGACTTGCCGCGTAAATTCTTCAACGCCCAAGGCCTTCACCAGAATCTTGATACGCGCTTTGTATTTATTGTCGCGACGACCGTACTCGTTATACACACGCATGATCGCTTCGATATAGCTCAGCAGATGCTGCCACGGCAGAAATTCGCGGATCACGCTGCCGATGATGGGCGTGCGACCCAGACCACCACCGACCAGTACCTGAAACCCCGTCTCACCGTTTTCGTTTTGCACCAGGTTGAGGCCAATATCATGTGCCTTCACCACGGCGCGGTCTTCGGCTGCGGCATTGATGGCGATTTTGAATTTACGCGGCAGGTAAGCAAATTCGGGGTGGAAGGTGCTCCATTGACGAAGAATTTCAGCGAACGGGCGCGGGTCAAGTAACTCATCTGCCGCTACGCCAGCGAATTGATCCGAGGTGATATTACGGATGCAGTTACCGGAGGTTTGAATCGCATGCATTTCGACCGAGGCCAAATCCGCCAAGATGTCCGGCGTCTCTTCGAGATTGATCCAGTTGTATTGAATGTTTTGGCGAGTAGTGAAGTGGCCGTAGTCACGATCATATTTGCGCGCGATGTGTGCCAACATGCGCAGCTGCTTTGACGACAGCAGCCCGTATGGAATGGCGACACGCAGCATGTAAGCATGCCGCTGCATATACAAACCATTTTGCAAGCGTAGCGGACGAAACTCATCTTCTGTCAGCTCATCGCTGAGCCGGCGTCTGACCTGATCGCGAAACTGCGCAACGCGCTCTTGCACGATTTGGTGGTCATAGGTGTCGTAGCGGTACATACGTTTCCTTCGAGAGATTGCTTACAGCACCAGCTTGGCCGCCACCCCGGTGAGGGTGGTTGCCAGCAGCCCGCGCAAGAATTTTTCCGGCACTGCGCGCGCAGCAAGCGAGCCTATCGTGATGCCGGGCACCGAGCCAATCAGCAGCATGCCAAGTAATTCCCAGTTGATTGAACCGAGCCACCAATGACCAATCGCAGCAATCGCAGTCAGTGGTACAGCGTAGGCAATGTCGGTACCTGCGATTTCGGCAGGTTTGAGATGGGGGTACAGCAAAACTAATACGGTAGCGCCAACTGCACCCGCGCCGATCGATGACACTGTCACCAAGGTGCCGATCGCGGCGCCTGCGATTACCGTAGCAATTACCTGTGCTCTGCCGTGCAGTTGCCGCTCAGGGTGCGCGGTCATCCATGCCTGCATGCGGCCACGGAAAATAATCGCGATCGCAGTCAGCAAGACTGAGAAAGCAATCGTATAGCGAATGATTTGTGTGATGTGCTGCTCAAGGGCGCCGAAGTACTTCAGGGCGAGCGTAGTCAGCAATGCAGCGGGCAGGGCGCCAATGCACAGCCGCTTCACGATGTCCCAATGCACGGTATTGCGGACGCGGTGCGCCAAGGTACCGGCGCTCTTGGTGATCGAGGCAAAGGCCAAGTCTGTGCCGACCGCGACCGTCGGGTTAATACCAAACAATAGCGTCAGCAGCGGGGTCATCAGGGAGCCACCGCCAACACCGGTCAGCCCCACCAGCAGGCCGACGGCGAATCCGGACACAATATAAGTAGAAGTCATATAGCCACGCGCGAAGAAGGCAGAATGCTAATAAACTTCCGCTATATTCCCAACGACACAAGATTCATTTGCTTATATAAATTTCGGATATAAGCCGATTCGACAGGCTTTGTTGCCTTTTGATAAATTTTCTGGATTCCGGCCTGCGCCGGAATGACGATGGATGAGTTGGCTCCTCTGCCTGATGCCCTTGTGAGGTGAGACAGCCCCTTGCCCACGTCACCCCGGCGTAGGCCGGGGTCCAGGGCGTGAACTTGTAAGAAAGACTATGAATCTTCACCAATTTCGTTTTGTACGCGAAGCCGTTCGGCAAAACTTCAACCTGACCGAGGCGGCCAAGGCGCTGTTCACCTCGCAGCCCGGCGTCTCGAAGGCCATCATTGAGCTGGAAGAAGAGCTGGGCGTCGACATCTTCGCCCGGCATGGCAAGCGCATTCGGGGTCTGACCGAGCCGGGCCGGCAAGTGGTGCGGGCGGTCGAAACCATCCTGCAAGAAGTCGAAGCCTTAAAGCGCATCGGCAAGGAGTTCGCCGCGCAAGACAGCGGCAGCTTCACCATCGCCACTACGCATACCCAGGCGCGGTACTCGTTGCCACCGGTGGTGCAGACCTTCTCGCAAAAATTCCCCAAAGTGCGGCTGTCGCTGTTGCAAGGCAACCCAAAACAAGTCGCTGACATGGTGCTGCACAATCAAGCTGATCTGGCGATCGCCACTGAAGCTATCGCCGAGGTGGATGGCCTGGTATCGCTGCCATGTTTTCAGTGGGAGCACATGGTCGTCGTGCCGAATGAACATCCGCTTACAAGGCAAAAAACCATCACGCTGGAAGATCTGGCGAGCTATCCGCTGATCACCTACGACGCCGCATTCGCAGGTCGTAACAAAATTGATCAAGCCTTCGCACGACGCGGGCTCAAACCCGACGTGGTGTTAGAAGCGATTGACGCCGATGTTATTAAAACCTATGTCGAGCTGGGAATGGGTATCGGCATTATTGCAGGGCTCGCCTACAGCGCAACGCGTGATACGAGCCTAAAAGCGATTCCGGCCGGGCATTTGTTTGGCATGAATGTGTCGCGTATCGCGTTGAAGCAAGGTGCATATTTGCGCAGCTATGTCTTCACCTTCATTGAACTGCTGGCACCTAGCCTGACGCGTAAGTTGGTGGAGCAGGTGCTGGTGGGCGAGCGCGACACTTACGACATTTGAACAGATTTTCTCGCTCCGAACAGCAATTCATTGGTACAGCTGTCGCCTCTAATTAAAACTTCGGTAGCGTTATTGGCCCCATCTTGCCGTACGTAGAGTACTGTCTGCGGTGGTCCCGCCTACCTGCTCAGCTTTGTAAGACAGATACCGACAGAAAGTGCAGCATCTGTCAGACAGAAAATATCGCGTTACGCTGATTTTCCGTAAGGCATGTCACCGGCACAATGCAGTCACTGAAACAACTATTCGGTATGTAGTACTAGCCGATGCTTCTGATGACAACGCCTGATCTGATATCGAGTATTCGTGATACGAATCTCGCCTACCTGATTCTTGCGCAGCAAATGCTGCGGCAAGACCGTGCGACAGCAATTTACCGGCTCGGCATCAGCAGAGAGCTGGCTGATTTGATCGATTCATTATCGCCCGCGCAGATTGTTCGTCTTGCCTCCAGCAATGTGCTACTGATGCGCTTGCGGCTGGATACTACTGTCGCAGGAATACTTGGCGATCTTTCCAAAGACCGGACTCTGGTTCAGGCGCATGCCAGTATTTTATTTGCGGCGCAGCCGGTAGAGCCGACTGAGCAATTACATAAGACAGCACGCTGAAGCATGATGGCTACCCGGCGTGTGTACGACGATGCGCAACAAGTATTGTTGGCTACTGAATTGATTCGCTTGGGTGCTCGTCTCCAATTACTGGAATCTGAGACATCGCTGTCGCGCGAGCGTTTGATAAAGCTGTATAAACAGCAGCGTGGCACATCGCCGCCCAAGGGTATGCTGCCGTTTTCAACAGATTGGTTTATCAGCTGGCAACCAAATATTCATGCATCGGTGTTTTTGACGATTCATCAATATCTGATAGCGCACGCTGATGTAAGTGCCATACAAGCAATCACCAAAGCCTATGCTTTGTATTTGGAGCAGCTGCCGCCATTACCGTCAGAACCAGCGGTGCTGTCACTGACTCGTGCGTGGACGCTAGTGAGATTTTTCGAGAACCGTATGCTGTCACTACAACGCTGCCAAATTTGCCATGGCCAGTTCGTAGCCCACGCATTTCAGCCCACTCACAAAGCGCGATGCGGCTTATGTCATCTGCCCGCACGCGCCGGCAAACGCAAACAAGTGCCAGCACGAATTGCGCCGGATGCTCAACACGCTACCGAAACTGATGTGTCGATAAATTCCGGTAGCAGCTGGTGACGAATCGCGTAATGGGTCAGCTCGGCGTTCTTGCGCATACGCATTTTAATCAGGAGGCGGGCGCGGTACATACTGATGGTTTTGACGGATAAAGCCAGCTGCGTCGCGATTTCAGTCACCGACATACCGGCAGCGAGTTTCAGCAAAGTTTGATACTCGCGATCTGAAAGCCGCTCATGCGCGGGCAGCAGGCTGTCGTCGAGCAGCTGATCTGCAAGCTGCTGCGCGAGCTCGTCGCTAATGTATTTTTTACCGCAGGCGATTTGATGTAACGCGCCGAGCAGTATTCCAGGAGTGCACTGCTTGCTAATGTAGCCCGCGGCGCCTGCGCGCATCGCGCGCACGGCATACGCCGACGTTTGATGCAGGCTGCATACCAATACCCGCAGGTGCGTAGAAAGTAGTTTTATCTGTTTGAGCAGTTCGATACCATCGCGATCGGGTAGCGCGATATCCATCAGCACAATATCGATTCCGCCATGACGTAGCCGCTGCATGGCGTGTGCTGCGCTAGAGGCTTCGGCGATGACCATGAAAGCCGGGTCGCGATGAATAAGCTGTTTGAGTCCTTCGCGCACAATTGCATGATCATCGACGATCAGCATCCGGTGGCGGTGTGGCGCTGATGGCGCATGCCCGATAGCATCAGTGCAGTGCGCTTGCGGTTCGCGATCGCGTACTACGGCGACCGCTCGATCCATCTCCATCGCTGTCTGTTCCTGTTAGAAACAGGGCTGAGACAGATACTTGGTGGCGAGGTTCCCACCGACAAGAGATCGCTAGCTGGCTTTTTTGGCGGCCTGTACCATGCACTTGGACAGCTTGTCGAAGTGGATGAGCGCGGCCTGGGTAAGCTCGAGTTGTTTGCGGCGCGCGTCTTCCGTGTCAGCCAGCAGGATCCAGCCTTTTTCGCGCATGGACTTTAGCCGGCCGTGCAGCATGGCGGGCGACCCAAGTTCACGTTTACCCATCAGGTCTTTGACCGACAAACGCTCGTGGGTTTGTCTGGCGAGCGCAATTAGCTCAAGAATACGAACCTCAAGCGGTTCCAGCGCTTGCAGGGTGGGCATGTGCCGCACGGCTTCAGCGAGTTGAATAAAGCGGAGGTAGATATCTGCTGGGCGCGGGCGTTTACTCACGTGAACCTTCTGTAGAAATGGGCTCTTATTCAAAAACCTAATTTACAACGCTGAAAATGTGCCTCATTTTGGGACTAATATCAAGTACAAAAATGTTAATTTTTGGTCGTTGACGGAGATAATTTTTCATCTCCGGCGCTTGCTTGACCCACTTTGCCGCTGCCTATACAGTCGCCGCATCATCCCTGCGTCAGTTTTCGGATTTTTAATGAATCTCGATTTACCCCCCGATCAGCCTCATCCAGCGGTTGATAGCGAGAGCGCGTTTACCCTGCAGGCACGCGCAGCAGAGCGGCCGGCCGATCCGCTGGTGAGCGTGCTGCTGCCCGCTTTCAACGAGCAGCACAATGTGGTGCCGATGCTGGAGACCTTGCACGCCCTGATGTGCGGCTTGGGGTTAAGGCATGAACTGGTGGTGATCGACGACGGAAGCCGCGACGCGACGGTGGAAAAAGTCAGCAGTGTGATGCACCGCTTGCCGGTGGTGTTGGTGCAGCTCTCACGTAACTTTGGTAAAGAGATTGCTCTTTCTGCCGGTATCGAGCAGGCGCGTGGTGATGTGGCGGTGCTGATTGATTGCGATTTTCAGCATCCCCCCGATCTGGTCCCTTCATTTTTAGCGCAGTGGCGCCGTGGCTATGACATGGTGTACGCAGTACGCTCGGACCGTAATGATGAGTCGCTACCCAAGCGCGCATTTACGCAGGCCTTTTATTGGTTGTTGAATGTTGGCGAGCGCAACAAGATCCCGGAAAACACCCAGGATTTTCGTGTACTCGATCGCTGTATGCTTGATGCCTTGCGCCGCATGCCCGAGCGTAATCGCTTCATGAAAGGTTTGTATAACTGGGTGGGGTTCACCCGTCTCGGTATGAGAGTGCGCACCGACCCGCGCCGCCACGGCAGTAGCAGCTTTAATTTCACCAGCCTGTTGCGGCTGGCCGCGACTGGCCTCACCGCATTTTCAAATGTACCGCTACGGCTTTGGACCATCATTGGTGGTGTGATCTCGCTCACCTCAATTGGCTATGCAGGCTATATCGTGATCGAGACACTTTTCTACGGTAACGATGCCAAGGGCTGGCCGACGCTGGTGGTGGCAGTCAGTTTTCTGGGTGGGGTGCAGCTGCTCTCGATTGGTATTTTGGGCGAGTATATTGGCCGCATCTTCACCGAAGTAAAGCAGCGGCCGCACTACTTCATCAGCCGCGTCAGCCGTAGCAAGGTCTTGCCGAGCACCGACCCGAATAACGACCTGAACGCCAACGACACCCACGCATGAGGCGCGAGTTACTGTGGTTTGGTGTCGTGGGTGTTAGCGCGATGCTGGTACACCTTGGCAGCGTAGCGCTGATCTTGGTACCGCTCGGCATGGCGCCCCTGGTTGCCAATATTGTCGGCTTCTTGCTCGCGTTTCAGGTGAGTCACCTGGGGCACCATCGCCTGACCTTCAGCGCTGCAGATGCGCCGGTGGCTCGCTCGCGGCGACGTTTTTTTCTGGTGGCATTGGCCAGTTTTTTAATTAATGAGGCGATGTACGCGCTGCTGCTGCGGTTTACCGAGCTGGATTATCGTGTGGCGCTCGCCGTTGTACTGGTGGCAGTGGCCGCGCTGACTTTTTTCTCGGCTCGGCGCTGGGCGTTTGCGGGTCAACCACAGGCATGAGTCAAACTCAATCACGCCAGCTGACCTTGTGCGCCGACGACTTTGGTCAGTCGGAGGCGATTAACCAAGGTATTTTGAGGCTGCTTGAATTACACCGGCTCGGTGCGGTGTCCGTGATGTCACAAGGCCCAACATGGGTAAGCGGCGCATCCGCATTGCATGATCATGCCGGTACAGCAGATATCGGCTTGCATCTCAACCTGACGCATCGATTTGATCAAGCTAATTTTGCGCGGCCGTTATCGGCCTGGCTGTTGACTGCGCCGATCGGTTGGATCGACAGCGTTGCGGTACGCGATAGCTTTCGGCAGCAGATTGATTTATTCGTCAAGCAGCTCGGGCGCTTGCCTGATTATCTCGATGGTCATCAACATGTACATGCGTTTGCAGGAATTCGGCATGTGCTGCTTGAGGTGATCGCCGACTACTGGCACGGGAAAAGCGCGCCTTGGGTACGCGCACCTGACCAGCTGCTCGACGACGGCGGGGTACCGCTCAAGTCGTGGGTATTGCGCTCTGCGACACACGGCTTCACTGCGGCGCTGAAGTCTGCTGGATTGCCGCACAGTGCAGGCTTTGCAGGCGTGTACTCGCTGACCGCTGACGCAAACTTCGCGCAGCTGATGCAGTCGTGGCTGTGGCAGCTACCTGCCAATACCTTGATCATGGTGCACCCGGCGGAGCACGGCACCGACACCCGCGACCCGATACGCGCCGCTAGAGTGATCGAGCTTGAGTATTTGCGCAGCCCGGCTTTCATGCAGCAGCTGCAGTCGGCTGATGTGACACTTGCGCGCTTGGTCGCGGCGCATTAATTCTTTTTTTCAGACCCATCATGGCCGGGCATGCGCCTGGTGCGGGAGATATCCGATGCAATTAGTCACGCGTTTGCTTTCACGGATGATTATTGTTGGCGCACTTATGATGGTGGTCGCATTACTCACCACGCTACTGATCGCGCGACAAGATATTCAAGATGAAATTGATAGCAGTAAATATACCGGGCAATTACTGACGCTGCTGGAGGAAATTAATCACGAACTGCCCATTGATCGTCAGATCAGCGCTATCAATCAACTCAACGCAGATGGCGGGCTGAGGAATTTTCATGTTGCCTTGTTTGATGCTGAAGGCCAGCGTTTGACACGGCCACCCGGTGTAGTTACCGAAACTTCCCGAACCATGTTGAGTGACTGGCTGCTGGGCGGTAAGCGTATCGTGCCTTACCGGCTGCCGTTGCCGGGCGCGGATGGCCGGTCGTTAATGATCGTTTTAGAGCCACAGCCGCAGTATGAGAGCGCTGAGGCTATCACCTCTGCGTTATTGCAGCTGGCATTATTCGGCGCGATTACCACCGCGCTGATCATTGCGCTTTGGGTCAGCGTGCGACAAGCACTGTCACCGATGGCGAGTATTCTGGCGGGCATTGCGCGTATCGAGGCGGGTGACTACACCACGCCAATTCAAACGAATAATGTACGAGAGCTTGATCAGGTAGCGCAGGCCTTGAACCATCTGGCTCAAGCGTTAACGTTGGAGCATGCCAAGCAGCATGAGCTGTTACACCGCTTGCAAGATGTGCAGGAAGATGAGCGCAGGCGTCTGGCACATGAATTACATGATGAATTCGGTCAGCTGCTTACTGCGGTACAGGTAGATGCCTCGTATCTGTTAAAACAAACCACAGGGCAAGCAGCGTTGGAAGATTGTGCTCGAGCAGTGGTAGAAAACAGCGGCAGTATTCTCAGCCAGCTGCGTGGCTTGCTGGCGCAACTCCGGCCATATGGCTTGCAAGGTGGGGAAGAGCGTCAGATCGCGCTTGAGCAGGCACTGCGCGATCTGGTTCGTCAGCGTCAGCAGCGCAACGACAATATGCTTGCGTGTCGGCTGTCGGTCAGCTTGGGCGAAACACCAATTCCGCAGCGCTTGGCGGTAGCGGTCTACCGCATTACGCAAGAAGCACTGACCAATGTGATGCGTCATGCCGACGCTACGCAAGTAGAGATAACGGTTCAAATCGATCAACAGCAAACGGCACTATCGCTCACCATCATCGACGATGGTCGTGGCATGGAAGCAGCCTCGTTTCCGGACGCTATTGGCGCTGCATCATTAAATTCCGGCGTGGGTTTGGTAGGGATTCGTGAGCGTGTGCTGGCGAATCAAGGGCAGTTATCACTGGAAGCGAATCATCCGCAAGGCTTGGCGCTAAAGGCGATTTTTCCGTTGACCAGCGGGGCTGAAGATACGCTCAGGGCACAAGCCCGTGGTCTTTCGCATAACGCTGTAATTCCATTGCTGAGCTGACACCGAGCTTCTTGCGAATATTGGCTTGGTAATTCGACGCGGTTTTCGGGCTGAGATGTAGCCGGGCGCTGATGCTGTCGATGCTTTCGCCTGAGGCGAGCATGACCAACACCTCAAATTCACGCGGCAATAACTCATGGTGCGGTCTTGCTGCGGCATTCAGCTCGTCGATTGCGGATTTAAGCTCGGCCGCGATCGGCTTCCCGCCACGCATGACATCGTGAATCGCTGCGATGATCTGATCTGGCGCCATGCTTTTCGTGAGATAGCCGACCGCACCGAGCTTGAGCGCCTGGTTCGCAATCGAGGCATTCTCATGCATAGAAAAAATCAGTACTTTTTGATTGGGATAGCGATTCAAAATACGGCGCAAGCTCTCGAATCCGCCTTGCCCAGGCATGGATAAATCCATCACTAGTACATCGGCCTGCTGATGCTCAAGCAGTGCATAAGCCTCTTCCCCGCTTGCCGCTTCTCCAACGACGCTGAGTTGTTGGTCTAGTTCGATATACCGTTTATAACCGGCCCGTACTACAGCGTGGTCATCGACCAGGATCACGGAAGTTTTGCGCTGAGGGTTCATGATGAGGGGGCGGCCACAAATAGCGCCATGGTACAAAAAAATGGCGACGCGGTCGGCGTCGCCATAAACCCTAGTGCTCGGCTTGCGCCATTTTATCGAGGAAGGAATCGAACGGATTCGGGTCGAACTTTATCGAGCAGGCTGGCGCCTGGCTAGGGGAGAAATTCCCAAGCGAGGGCGGGTGAGGCACGCTAGCGCAATATATGGCCGAATCAGGAATTTTTCCCAAATAAATTTCTGGTGGGAACAATTAAAATCGGGCACCTTTTTTGGATCTCGCTCTATGACACAGAATAATTGGGCCGCCTGCCGCCTCACCATCATCGCGCTATCAGTCGCGGGTTTGTTTAATTCAGCCAGCGCTCTGGCGCAAGCGTCCGATAAAAAATCCAGCGACAGCGAGCGCTT
Source organism: Burkholderiaceae bacterium (assembly GCA_018882935.1). Lineage (GTDB taxonomy): Bacteria > Pseudomonadota > Gammaproteobacteria > Burkholderiales > Burkholderiaceae_D > Pernthalerella. The sequence goes on from VERA01000043.1 coordinate 12,423, forward strand.
GAAAGAAGTGGAAGTGGTGGGCACGTCGCCACTGCCGGGCATAGGCATCGAGGAAGACAAGCTGCCGTATGACGTGCAGAGCGTAAATGCCGAGGCTTTGTACCAGAGCCATTCCCTTAACCTGACTGATTTCATGGCGCGCAATTTGTCAGGCGTGAACATCAACGAGGTGCAGGGTAGCCCATTTCAAGCAGATATCACGTATCGTGGATTCCGTTTGTCGGGCATTCTCGGTTCGCCGCAGGGTTTATCTGTGTATCTCGACGGTGTGCGTGTCAACGAGCCGTTTGGCGACGTGATTAACTGGGACATGATTCCGGAGTCGGCCATTAATAACGTGACGCTAGTGCCGGGATCGAACCCGATTTATGGATTGAACACGTTGGGTGGTGCATTAGCATTCACCACGAAATCGGGACTGACTGCGCCAGGTACTGAGGTGAAGCTGCAAGCCGGAAGCTTTGGCCGTTTCAGAACAGATGTGGCGCGCGGTGGCAAGACGGACGATGGTTATCATCACTTTATTTCAGCGACGGGGTTTCGCGAAGATGGCTGGCGCGAGCACTCGAGCGGCCAGCTCGGTAATGTGTTTGCCAAGGTGGGCCGGCAGCAGGACGACAGCAACTGGGACTTGTCTTTGCTGGTCGGCCGCAGCAGTTTGTTGGGAAACGGTTTGCTACCCAGCTTTAGCTACGGTTCGGATGGTGATGATGCTGCCGAGCGCGGCATGTATGAAACCAACCGTCGCTGGATTTATACCCATCCTGACCGTACCCGAAACGAGCTGCAGCAGCTGACATTTAACTTCCAGCGTATTCTCGATAGCGACACTGAGCTCGCGGCAAATGCCTATGTGCGCAATAGTAAGCGTAGCTTTGTGGGGGGCGACGCAGAGCGCGAGGAAAATGGGGCGACGTTTTCGAATGAGCAAGTCTTGAACTATGCGAACACCTCACAGACCAGCTACGGCAGCAGCTTGAATCTCACCAAATTACTCGATCAGCATCAGCTGACTACAGGGGTGAGTGTTGATGCCAACACCGTGCGTTACGGCGCATTACAAGCGGAATGCGACATTCTGAGTGCGACCCGATCACCACAAGATTGTGAGAGCGCTATCGATACCAGCGGCGTGCGTGGCAAGTCGCAAATGCTTGGTGTGTATGGGTCGGATACATGGCAAATCGCACCTGCTACGCATTTGACCGCAGCAGCGCGCTTCAATTACGCAAGAGTAGGCAACACCATCACCAACTACGACGCAGCTTGTAACGGCACTGATCGCCCGCGAGAGAGTTTTTCTTATCGTAGTCTGAATCCCTCGCTGGGGCTTAGCCATAAGCTGAATAATGCGGTGACTGTGTTTGGTAATGTCGGTCAGAGCAACCGTGTGCCGACTGTAATTGAACTTGGCTGCGCTGATCCGGCAGAGCCTTGCCGACTACCCACGGGCTTGCAGGCAGATCCTTATCTCAAGCAGGTCATTGCCCGAACGGTAGAAATAGGCAGCCGCTGGCGTGATGGCGACACCGAGTTGACCGCTTCGCTATATCGCTCCGAGAATTCGGATGATATTTTGTTTCGTGCGGTCGATAACACCGGACGAGGCTATTTCAGTAATTTTTCGCGTACCCGTCGCCAAGGTGTAGATTTTTCAGCGCGACAAAGTTTCGGCCCGATTGCCATTCAGGCGAGCTATAACTATCTGGATGCAAGCTACCAAGATAATGGCCGGCTATTCGGTGGTGACAGAGACGTGGTGGTCACACCGGGTACCAAGATTGCCGGCCTGCCGCAACATACGGTACGTGTATTCACTGACTGGCGCTCGACCGATAAGCTGACCGTAGGCGGCTCAGTGCTGCTGACGTCCAAGATTGTCACGCAAGGTAATGAGGATGGTGGTATCGGCGAAGACGGGCGCGGCGATACCAGTGTCAAGGGCTACACCATTTTCAATTTGCATGCGAATTATGAGGCTGAGAAAGGCTTGGATTATTTTGCTCGTATCAACAATGTGTTTGACACCCGTTATGCGAGCTACGGCATGATGGCGATGAGCATGTTCAATGCCGATGGTTCATTAATCGCTGGCGGTACGGCCAACGGTATTGGCCCTAATGTGAGCCGCTTCGTTGCCCCGGGCGCACCACGCAACTTCATGGTGGGGTTGAGGTATCGGTTCTAGGTGGGTTAACCTTTTTATTTTGCTAAAGGATGTAAGGGTGCGGTGCTGCGCAGCACCTCTCTTAGGCGTATGGCCGATGGAGAATTACTTCCAATGAAGATTCAATTTTCTGTGTGATGAGGCACAGTCCCGCAAATACAGGTTGATGAGTGTTTGATAAGGAATACCTACTTCTTCTGAAATACCTTTGAAGTAGGCTACCGAATCTTCATCTAGTCGTATCGTGATGGATTTTTTCAGCTGGGTTGCATAGGGGTTTTTGCGAGCTTTTGAAAAATCATACTCATCGCGCATGTCGATCACCTTTTCTTATAATGCTTTGTCTCGTGAGCCGTGGCTTTTCTTGCTGAGATGATGCGAATCACGCCGCCATCAAATCGATAGCAATGACACACCACAACCAACCTCAAAGAAAAACTCAGCCCTAATAAAATGAATCGCTCTTCGTCTGCTGAATGGTCAGGGTCGTCAATCAGCTTGGCGTGCTCATCATAAAAAGCTGACTTCGCTTCTTCAAATGAAATGCCATGCTTTTTGAGGTTGGTCGAAGCCTTTCTGGTATCCCATTCGAATCGGAGCTGGTTCATATGTACATTGTAAGTACAGCTTGGGGTCTGCGCAAGCCATCGGTTCGGTTTCGAGGCGACATCCAAGCAAACGGAGAAGCCTGGGCAGGGATGCCGGGTCTTTAGGGGTGTTTCTGTTGCCCGCTTTGTTAAAATCCGGGGTAGGCAGCCACCCCACCCAACAACAGCAAGCGTCCTCAACAACAGCAAGCCCCCGGAGCGTATCCGATGACATCCCCCCTACGACTTCACATCGAGCATGGGCTCGCCACCATGACCTTTTGCGCGCCGGAGCGAGCCAATGTGCTTGATCTGGCCATGGCGCGTGCGTTCGCCGCGGCGGTTCAGCAGATCGCCTCAGATGACTCGGTGCGGGCGATACTCATCACCGGCGAAGGCAAGCAATTTTGTGCGGGCGGAGACATCAATGCGTTTGCTGATCGCTCCCGCGAACTCACCGATGTGCTCGAGGAATTGCTCGACCCGGTGCTGGAGGGCATGAAATTATTGACCCTGTTACCGATGCCTATCGTCTGCGCTATCAATGGCACCGTCGGTGGCGGTGGTATCGGCTTTGCGCTGTGCGGCGATATCGTGCTGGCGGCTGAATCTATGAAGCTTCGAGGCGGTTACTCTGCAATTGGCCTGACCCCCGATGTGGGGGGCTCCTGGTTTGTAACGCGGCGTGCCGGCACCGGAAAGGCGATGGAGGTGTTTCTGACTAACCGGCCATTCACTGCAGCCGAGTGCCGCGCGATTGGCTTGGTGGATGAGGTGTATCCCGATAGCGAGCTACCGGCCAAGGCACACGCGCTTGCGCTGCAGCTGGCGCAGGGGCCCAAGCAGGCCTTGGCGCGCATCAAAAAACTGATCGAGTCCGCACAGCGCCATAGTTTGCACGCGCACTTTGATATGGAGCGTGAGACTATGCTGGCCTCGGGTGTTACCGACGACGCGCGTGAAGGTATCAAAGCTTTCATGGAAAAACGCGCACCGAAATTTTTATGAACAGAGCAAAGGCCAGACAAATGAAAGCAGTCGTATGCAAAGCGTGGGGCCCGCCTGATTCACTGTGCATAGAAACTTTACCCGAGCCGCAGCCGGGCGCTGGTGAGGTACTGGTTGACATCATGGCGGCTGGCGTTAATTTTCCAGATGTGCTGATTATTCAAAACAAATATCAGTTTCGGCCTGAGTTACCGTTCACCCCGGGTAATGAACTTGCCGGTCTGGTGCGTGCAGTGGGCGAGGGTGTAGAGGGTTTTAAGTTTGGTGATCGGGTGTTTGGTTTTGTGCCGCAGGGTGCCTTTGCCGAGCAATTGGTCGTGCCTGCCGGTGCGCTGTTCAATATGAATGACACTATGGACTTCGATGGTGCCGCAGCGTTCACGCTGACCTACGGTACCTCGTACCATGCACTGGTCGATCGTGCGCAACTGAAGGCAGGTGAAACATTGCTCGTGCTGGGCGCTGCCGGCGGTGTAGGTTTGGCGGCGGTCGAGATTGGTAAAGCAATCGGTGCGCGCGTGATTGCCGCCGCCTCAACCGATGAAAAACTTGCTATCTGTCGTGCGCGCGGTGCTGATGATCTCATCAACTACAGTAGTGAAGATCTGCGCGCTGGTATCAAGAGAAGCACAGGCGGCCAAGGCCCCGATGTAATTTACGATCCGGTTGGAGGTGATTACACCGAGGCAGCGTTTCGCTCGATAGGCTGGCGCGGTCGTTATCTGGTGATTGGTTTTGCCAATGGCGAGATTCCAAAGCTTCCACTGAATTTGCCGCTACTCAAAGGCGCATCTGTGGTTGGCGTGTTCTGGGGAGATTTTGTGCGGCGTGAACCAGAGGCGAATGCGGCTGCCATGCGCGAACTGGTGCAGTGGCACCACGAAGGCCGGGTACGCCCGCATGTATCGGCAACCTATGCACTGGCTGATACACCGCAAGCGCTGAACGACATGGCCTCGCGTAAAGTGACCGGAAAAATCGTGATCAGGACCCGCGCATGAATTTCACCACACTCGTCATAGAGCAGCAGCAACATGTGGCGACGATATGGATGAATCGCCCCGATGTACGTAATGCGTTTGATGAGACAAGTATCACCGAGATGAGGCAGGCGTTTCGTCTGCTGGAGCAAGACAGAGAAGTTCGTGTGATTGTGCTTGGTGCGCGTGGGCCGGCATTCAGCGCCGGCGCAGATCTGAACTGGATGAAGCGGGTTGCCGGTTACACCGAGGATGAGAATCGTGCCGACGCGCTCGCGCTGGCGGAAATGCTGAATGTAATTTATCAGTCTAGTAAAGCCACCATCGCCCGTGTACAAGGCGATTGCTATGCGGGTGGTAATGGGTTGGTGACAGCATGTGACATCGCAATCGCTTCAGAGGCGGTGACGTTTTGTCTTACCGAGGTCAGGCTCGGATTGATACCCGCTACCATCGGTCCGTATGTGATTCGTGCCATGGGTGAGCGAGCAGCGCATCGCTATTTTTTGACGGCAGAGCGTTTCAGCGCGCAAGAAGCGCATCGCTTGGGTTATGTGCATCAAGTCGTTACAGATGATGAGCTTGACGATGCTGTGTCTCGAATGACACATCATCTCTTGGCCGGAAGTCCGCACGCGATTGCTGAATCCAAGCGTTTGATTCGCGACATCGCAGGCCAGCCGGTTGATGAGCATTTGATGTCTGATACTGCACGCCGTATCGGCGAAGTACGCGTTGCGCCGGATGGGCGCGAGGGTATCGCCTCTTTCCTCGAAAAGCGTAAGCCGAACTGGCTGACGCGCTAGTTGCCATGACGGTAGCATCGTCTCCGCTGCTGGATCGTCTGCAGCAAAAGCTGCACGAACTCGACACCCAGCATCTGAGTCGGCAACGTCGTACCGTCAGCACGCCACATGCACCTTGCATGACGGTAGATGGTCGGCCCATAGTGGCTTTTTGTAGCAATGATTATCTTGGCTTAGCCGCAGACCCGCGCGTGGTCGAGGCCTTGCAACAAGGCGCGGCGCTGTATGGCGCAGGTAGTGGCGCTTCGCATTTGATCAGTGGCCATTCTGACGCGCATGCAGCGTTGGAAAACAAGCTGGCGGAATTTTTATCGCCATGGGTGCCGAGTGCACGTGCGCTGTATTTTTCAACGGGTTATATGGCCAATCTGGCGCTGATCTCAGCGCTGGCGGATAAAGACGCAGAGATTTTTTCTGAAGCCTTAAACCACGCTTCGTTGATTGATGGTGCTCGGCTGGCGCGCGCGAAACTCAGTGTTTATCCGCATCGCGATCTACAGGCTTTAGATGAGCAGCTCAGGCAAAGCCAGGCCAAAGAAAAATTAGTGATTACCGATGCAGTATTCAGCATGGATGGCGATATCGCACCGCTGCGAGAGTTGTTGGCGCTTTGCGAGCAACATGGTGCGTGGTTACTGGTCGATGATGCGCATGGTTTTGGTGTATTGGGTGATACAGGCCGAGGGGTGCTTGAGCATCTGGATCTAGGTTCGCCGCAGCTGATTTATATGGGCACGCTGGGTAAGGCAGCAGGGGTAGCTGGCGCCTTCGTTGCAGCGCATGAGACCGTCATTGAATGGTTGGTACAACGCGCGCGTGCTTACATCTACACCACTGCATCGCCACCCGCGGTAGCGCATGCGCTGATGACGAGTATTAACATTATCGGTAGCGATGAAGGCAGGCAGCGACGTGCGCATTTACGGCAGTTGATTGCGCGGCTAAAAGAGTGTTTGGTTCTGAAGTGCTGGCGGCTACTGCCATCAGAGACAGCGATTCAGCCGGTCATCATTGCGGATAATGCCGCCACCATGGCGACCGGCAAGGCACTCATGGAACAAGGTTTTTGGGTGGGTGCGATTCGGCCACCCACTGTCCCCATAGGCACAGCCCGCTTACGAATTACTTTGTCTGCGGCACACACCATCGAGCAGGTGGATCAACTCGCAGCAGCACTGGTATCGATTGAGAAAAACCACAGTTGAATATATGAGCATGAAATTTTCCTGTTTTATTACCGGTACCGATACCGGCGTTGGCAAGACAATCATTACCGCAGCGATGCTGAACGCACTGGGACGGCAAAAACTCAAAGCCGTCGGTATGAAGCCGGTTGCAGCGGGCACATTACTGCGAGACGGCGTGCAATGGAATGAGGATGTGGCCTTGCTGGCTGAGCAGTCCACCGGGGATATCGACCCGCGCTTGACAACCTCTTATCTGTTGAATGAGCCGTGTGCGCCGCATGTCGCGGCCAAGCTGCAAGATGTGACGATTACGCCATCTGTATTGGTCAGCGCCTACCAGCAAGTATCAGCTCAGGCAGAGGCGGTGGTGGGGGAGGGGGTCGGGGGGTTTCGGGTGCCGCTTACTGACGACTTTGACACGGCAGATTTTTCAGTGGCACTGGGGCTGGATGTTATTCTTGTGGTTGGCTTGCGGTTGGGTTGCCTGAATCATGCGCTGCTGACGGCGGAAGCGATTGCAGCGCGCGGCTTGCGCTTGACGGGTTGGGTGGCGAATCAGATTGACCCCGAGATGCCGCACCAGGCGGATAACGTGCAGGCGCTGCAGCAGCGGCTATCTGCACCCATGCTAGGGGTGGTGCCTTGGATGCCGGTGGCTTCACCCGCGCTGGCGGCGGATGCGATTGATTTTTCTTTGCTGGATGCGTGGCCGCGAGCATCGCGTTGAGATTCACGTTTTTGAGTTGAGGTTTTGCATGACCACTATCGTCACACCATCTGAAAGCCCATCTGCCGAGCAGCCCATTGAATTTTTTACCGCTGCCAAAAAGGTGACTGACCTCGCCAAGTCACGCGAAACCTGGCCAGTGGCCGAGGTTGCAGCCCTGTTCGAGCTTCCCTTCAATGATTTGATGTGGCGCGCGCAGCAAGTGCATCGTGCGAACTGGGACGCTAATGAAGTTGAACTCGCGACGCTGCTATCGATCAAGACTGGCGGCTGCCCGGAGAATTGCGGTTATTGCCCCCAGTCGGCGCACTATGACACCGGCGTCAAGGCCGAGAAAATGATGGCGGTTGATGAGGTGGTTGCTGCGGCGCAGGCGGCGAAGGATGCTGGTGCCAATCGCTTCTGTATGGGCGCCGCCTGGCGTTCACCCAAAGACCGCGATATCGAAGCCGTTGAAGAAATGGTGAAAGCGGTGAAGGCGCTTGGCCTTGAGACCTGCGCAACGCTCGGTATGCTGAAGGAAGAGCAGGCGCAGCGCCTTGCGTCTGCTGGCCTCGATTACTACAACCACAACCTCGATACCGCGCCGGAGTTCTACGGCGAGATCATCACCACGCGTGATTATCAAGATCGTCTGGATACGCTAGGCCATGTGCGCGAAGCGGGCCTCAAGGTCTGCTGCGGCGGTATTGTGGGGATGGGTGAATCGCGCATGCAGCGCGCCGGTTTGATTGCACAACTCGCTAATCTGAACCCATATCCGGATTCGGTGCCGATCAATCATCTGGTCGCCGTTGAAGGTACGCCGTTGGCCGATCAAGAACCGCTCGACCCCTTAGAGTTCGTTCGCACCATTGCAGTGGCACGCATCACCATGCCGAAAGCGCGGGTGCGTCTATCGGCAGGTCGTCGGCAGCTGGGTGACGGTGTACAGGCGCTGTGTTATCTAGCTGGTGCAAACTCGATCTTCTACGGTGATAAATTGCTCGTCACCGGCAATCCAGAAGTTGAAGAAGATCGTGCACTGCTTAACCGTATGGGCATACATAGTAGGCAGGTATAACG
>VERA01000122.1 GCA_018882935.1 Burkholderiaceae bacterium
GCATGAAAACATCCTCGGCTGCTCAAATAAGTAAATACAACGGCCGGCCGTGAAAAAATCTTATCTTTAGACTATTAAACTACTGGATTCGTTGGTCGCTTCCACGATAAAATCTGACTACTCTGGTCAGATTTAGGTGGTAATCATGAGAGCTTGGCAAATTCAAGAGGCGAAAGCGCATCTATCCGAACTTGTCCGCGAGACTGAGCAGGACGGCCCGCAGGCCATCACCTGGCACGGCAGGGAGGTCGCCGTGGTCTTGTCCAAAGCCGAGTACGACCGGCTGAGTGGCAACGCCAAATCCCTGGTGGAATTCATGCAGCAGTCCCCTCTCTATGGGCTGGACGATATTGAATTCGAGCGAGATAGCAGCCTTACACGGGATGTTTCGCTGTGAGCTATCTCGTTGATACTAACGTTATCTCCGAGCTGCACCGTCGCGATCCAAACGCGAGGGTCCTGCGCTGGATACATGCGCGCCCACCCTCGAGCTTGTATTTGTCGGTGCTGACTTTGGGTGAATTACGAAAGGGCATTGAGGGACTTACCGAGTCAGACAAAAAACGCAAGCTCTTGGACTGGTTAGAAATTGATTTGCCGGCTTACTTTGCCGGCCGCATTTTGCCGATAGATGTTGAGGTGTCGGACCGATGGGGTCGGTTAGTCGCAAAGCTTGGTCGTCCCTTACCTGCGATCGACAGTTTGCTCGCCGCAACCGCGCTGCAGCACGGCCTGACCATGGTCACGCGCAACCTCAAGGATTTTGACGTGCCAGAATTGCTGGTGCTTGACCCATGGGCTGACTAAAGGCCTAAACAAACCTCTTCGTCCCCGCCTGAAGCGCCAACGCAGTTCCATCGGCTAGCTGCAGCGTCTTGTCGAGATACCGCTCTGACGCAGCCTCAATCTGTTTGTACAGCACTTTACACACCGCCCTCGCCTGACGCCCTGACCAATCCTTGGGTAACAAGCTATCGGGTAGCTCCGGGTCGCGCAGTAGCAGGCGGCGGTAATCATGAATCAGCAGCATGCGCAACAAAAACGCTTGCTCGTCATTGGTAACGGAGTTTTCAAGTACGTAATCGCGTATCGGCGAATACAGGGCGACGAACTCGGCATACGACTGGCTCAATGCACTTAAATCCCATGCGTGGGTCACCAGATCCGCATCAGAGGCCGCATGAGCCGACTGAAAATCCTCTGCAGTCATTGGCATGAGCCGGGGCAGCAAGCTCTGCAAACCTTCGGCTGAGAGTGCATCAATTGCCTCGTCCAGTCGTGCGCCGGGGTGAATAAAGCAGTTCGAACCGATCAGGCCGAAGCCTTTCCAAAACAAGGTTCGACGAAGTTGTTCGCGTTGCTTTGTAGTTAGCTCACCCACCACGAGGATCATGCGCCAGCGTTGGTCCCACACCGGTGCACGCGCTGCATAGATCTGGCTGGAGGCTTCTTCAAAACGACGCCGGCCCCACGGGGTGAGCGCGTAATTAGCGCGACGGCCCACAGTTTCAGCGCTAAGCCAACCGTCCTTCACTAAACGAAAGACTGAGGTACGCACCAGGCGCTCATTCAGCTGCATTGGCGCGAGCAGATAAATCAAACTGCCTAGCCATACCTGTCCACCGCGCGGCAGCACTGCGTCACCAAAGATGGTGACAATCAGCGAGCTGGCCTGCACGCGTCGCTGATTACAAAATATATCAATACGGTTAGAAATCGGGTTGACCATCACATCCATTTTGGCCGGGGTAATGTGAGGAGCCGACTTGACGCGATCCATCGATACACATTACTTAAGCCACCATAAACCTAGCAAGCGCATCTATCGAGAATATACACATGAGAAAACCGCTTCACGCATCCGCACAATACCTCAATCTGAGAAGAAAACGAAATTCGCTCAGATAAAAATTCAGTGTTTTAGGGGTATCACATACGGTTTCACATAAAGCTATGGCGCCTTAACGCCCGCTTCTTTCTGCACGCGCGCTAGCAGGGCTTTACCAACACGGTCTTCCATTTTTTTGTGCACAGGTAGCATGGTCTGACGCCACTGCGCGAGCTCTTCTGGCGTGGGGCGATAAATCGTCGTTCGGCCGGTTTTCTTGATAGCTTCCATCGCTGCAGCGTTCTCGCGCTCGATCGCACTGTCATTCACCTTGGTGGCCTCGGCGATCGCACCTTCTAAAGTAGTGCGGATATCAGCTGGCAATCCATCCCAAAACTTTTTATTCGTAATTACTGCATATCCAATATAGCCGTGGTTGGTTACCGTCAGGTGTTTTTGTACCTCGTACACCTTTTGCGAGTAAAAATTAGTCGGTGGATTCTCTGCACCATCAACCACGCCGGTTTGTAATGCCTGTACCATCTCGGAGAAAGACATTACTTGCGGGATCGCTCCTACCGCCCGCATCTGCTCATCAATGACTTTTGATCCTTGTATGCGTACTTTCAGACCGCGCATATCTGAAGGCAAGCGAATCGGCTTGTTAGCTGACATCATTTTGAAGCCGTTGTCCCAATAGGCAAGCCCCTTGATTCCTTTGGGCTCTAGCACCGCCAACATCTCGCGACCGAGCGGTCCGTTGGTGACGCGCTGTACAGAGGCGCGGTTTTCAAATAAAAACGGTAAATCAAAAACCTCAAAATCACGAATGCCGAGCGATCCGAATTTGGATAATGTAGGCGCCAACATCTGCACCGCACCCATTTGTAAGGCCTCTAGCTCCTCTTTATCTTTATAGAGCGTACTGTTAGGGTACACATCAACCTTCACCTTGCCGCCCGTGCGCTGCTCGGCTAGTTTTTTGAATAACTCGGCAGCATCACTCTTGGGCGTGCCAACAGCAGCAACATGACTGAACTTGATTGTGATCACCGGGTTGGCCGAAGCGCACAGCGGCGCAGTCAGTATCCACATGCACAGCAGTACATTGCGCAAATAGTTGGTACCAGCTATTACGTTGCGTTGGGCCATTGTCATAGCAAGCTCCATGATTCGTTTAAAACGTACCGGGATAGGCACCGCCATCCAATAAAATATTTTGCCCGTTAATGAAGCCCGCGTGCACACTGCACAAAAAAGCGCAGGTGGCCCCGAATTCTTCAATCGTTCCAAAGCGCTTTGCCGGATTGCCATTGCGACGCGCAGCGATCAGGGTATCGATATCCTGACCTGTCGTCTTGGCAGAGGCCTCGAATGTCGCACGCAAGCGATCGGTTTCAAACGGGCCCGGCAGCATGTTGTTGATGGTGACGTTCTTGTGCGCGACCGTACGCGATAATCCGGCGATAAATCCGGTGAGACCCGCGCGGGCACCATTCGACAAACCGAGAATATCAATAGGGGCTTTGACCGCACCCGAGGTAATGTTAATAATGCGCCCGAAACCTCGCGCCATCATTCCATCCAGCGTGGCACGTATCAGTTCTATCGGCGTCAGCATATTGGCATCCAGCGCCGCTATCCATTGCTCGCGCTCCCAATTGCGAAAGTCACCCGCTGGCGGACCTCCCGCATTAGTGATGAGAATATCGGGGTTGGGGCAAGCGGCCAGTACTTGCTGCCGGCCTTCTGCCGTGGTGATGTCTGTCGCAACGAAGTTCACCTCAACCTCAGAACCTACTTCAGCGCGAATCTGCTGCACCGTAGCCTCGAGGTTGGCTGCATTACGCGCGACCAGGGTGACATGCACGCCCTCTTTAGCCAATGCCTCTGCGCAACCACGGCCAAGCCCCTTGCTTGCACCGCCGACAATCGCGTGTTTACCGCGTATCCCAAGATCCATAATCTATCCCTAGCAGATCGATTGAAAGAAAGTCATTTGCTTTGAACGAACGAAGCGCCCTTGAATATAATTCAGCGCCTTACATCTAACCACCAAATAAAAGTCGTGGCAGCCACAATGATATTTGCGGTACATACGTCACCAGTAATAAAAAGCCCACCATCGTCGCAAGCCAGGGCAGCACCGCCACGGTCAACTCGGTGATACCCATTTTGGTGATGCCCGATGCCACATATAGGTTCAAACCCACCGGCGGATGACACATGCCGATTTCCATATTCACCACCATGATGATACCGAAATGAACGGGGTCAATTCCAAGTACGGTCGCGACCGGAAACAAAATCGGCGCCATGATCAGTACGATGGACGACGGCTCCATCACATTACCGGCCAACAGCAACAGTAGGTTTACGATCAATAAAAATCCGATCTGACCGAAGCCCTTGTCGATAATCCAGCCGGCCATCGCTTGCGGAATTCCTTCACTGGTCATCAAAAATGAAAACAGCACCGCATTGGTAATGATGTACAGCAGCATGGCGGACATTGCTGCCGAACTCAGCAGTACCTTGCCAATATCTTTGACTTTGAGATCACGATAAACAAAAACTGCAATCACGCAGGCATATACTGCTGAAACGGCTGCAGCCTCGGTGGGCGTAAATAATCCGCTGTAGATGCCGCCCATCACCACCACAATCAGCAGTAACCCCCAGGCGCTGTTGCGAAACGCGCGGCCACGCTCGGCCCATGTCGCGGGTGCCATGCGTGGGTAGCCTTTTTTGCGGGCCAGCACCCAAGTGGTGAGCCCGAGCAGAAATGCCAGCATGATTCCGGGCACCACACCCGCCATAAATAATTTACCGATCGAGGTATTGGTCGATACTGAATACATCACCATAACTATCGAAGGTGGAATCAAAATACCCAACGCACCCGATGTCGTGATCACGCCGGCACCGAAAGATTTGGGATAACCTTGGCGCACCATCGCCGGCAAAATAATCGAACCAATCGCAACGACTGTTGCAGGTGATGAACCTGAGACTGCAGCAAAGAGCGCGCACGCGAGTACGCCAGCGAGCGCGAGGCCACCGTGCCAGTGCCCGACCATGGACGTCGCAAAATTGATCAT
>VERA01000044.1 GCA_018882935.1 Burkholderiaceae bacterium
AATGGCTTCACACTACTCGAAGTGCTGGTTGCGCTGGTGATTGTGGGCACGGCCTTGGGTGCAAGCTTGCGTGCCATCGGCAGCCTCACTCAAAACAGTACTGACCTGCGGGTCGCCATGATGGCCACCTGGTCGGCAGAAAATCGTCTGACCCAGATTCGCCTCGCGCGTGAGTGGCCGCCATTAGGACAACGTGGGTTCGACTGCCCTCAAGGCGATCTCTTGCTTCGATGCGAAGAAGATATTCTGGCCACCCCTAACCCGGCATTTCGACGAGTTCAAGTAACCGTCGTCGATACCGCTGGGCGCAAAGTGCTAACGCTGTCGCAGGTGGTGCCCAATGCGATCTAAGTTCGCAACCAGCTATAACCAGCGCTCATCCGGCTATTCAAGGAGCGGCCGAGCGCGCGGCCTGACACTGGTTGAGCTACTTGTCGCTATTGCTGTGCTTGGTCTTATTTCAGTTCTGGGCTGGCGCGGTCTGGACTCGATCACCCGTACCCGTCAAGTATTGAACCAGGAATTGGCGCAAACACGCGAGCTACAGCTATCGTTTGCACAACTGCAAATTGATTGTGCCAATGCAGTCGATAGAAGTACCTTGACAGGTGGCGCACCCATACTGCTCGAGTCTAACCGCATTAGCTTAGTACGCAGATCACAACCAGAATCACAAGCGGGTGGCTTGCAACTCGTCACATGGCGCTTAATCGACGGGGTACTCACGCGCGAAGAAACGCCCGTGACACGCGACCTGAATCAAATTAACCGCTACTGGCAGATGGCACAAAGTGTTACGCCAGCTGCGATCAAGTTGGGCGGTGGCGTGCAGCAGCTCACCCTTCGCATCTGGAGCGATGACGGGCGCGGCTGGCGAACCTGGCAGCAAATGAGTAACCCGATCATCTCACGCGGCTCATTGATGAGCCCGGAGACTGGTACGACCGCTGCCCAAACTATTTGGCGAGGTATCGAGGTGTCGCTACAGCTATCAGGTCAGACGACCCGTATGACGAAAATCTTTATGCTGGGGGCGGTGTGATCAGCCTGCGCCACCGTGTCACAAGAAGCCATCGCCGGCAGCGCGGCGTTGCAGTGGTTACTGCACTGTTACTCACAACGCTTGCTGTAACAATTGTCGCGAGCCTATTTTGGCAGCAGCAGGTTCAAGTCCGCTCAATCGAGAATCAGCGGCTACAGCTGCAACAGCAATGGGTACTCCGTGGAGCGCTGGATTGGGCACGTTTGATTTTGCGTGAGGATGCCAGGACGTCCGCGCTCGATACACTAGCCGAGCCTTGGGCCACACCATTGGCGCCCACGCGTCTGGACCAGTACGTGCAGTCCGGCACGGTTCGCGGCGAAGCTGGGAGCGCGGTTCTCTCAGGCTTTATCCAAGACGCCCAAGGTCGATTCAACCTCACCAACCTGGCCACGCACGGCGAGATGAACCCGGCAGAGGTTCAGGCTTTTGCGCGTCTGCTGACATTGTTGAAGCAAGACCCTGGATTAGCCAGCTCGATTGCACAATTCATCGCACAGGCAGGGCTTGCTGCATTGAACCCGCGTCCAGACGCAGTGCGTCCGATTAGCTTTGTTCAGTTGGATGATCTACTGGTGGTGCCGGGCTGTACTCCACGGGTGATCAGCATACTCCAACCGTACATAATAATTTTGCCGAATAACACCACTGTCAATATTAATACCGCGAGTCCTGAAGTACTTGCTGCAAGTATTGCAGGGCTATCGATTGCCGATGCCAATACTCTGATCAATAGCCGGCGCCAGGCAGCGATTCGTGATCTTGGTGATCTCGCTGCACGCCTGTCCAATCGTACCCTCAGTTTTGACGGTGGTCGGCTCGGCGTTGCAAGCAGTTTTTTCATTGTTAGAGGAAATATCGCAATTCGACATACAGCTCTTCAAATTGATGCGCTCGTTGAGCGTAAACCAAACACGACCCGACTGGTTTGGGTGAGAGAAATCTAATGGCGAGCGAATCTCTCAGCGATTGCCTGTACCTGCGTCTACCTGCGCGCAGTAGTGGCTCTACGCCGCAACATCACTCTCTGCTAGCACTCGCTTTATCTGCCCGCGGGCGGCCGCTGCGATCAGCAGTTGCTCCGTTGGGTGAGCTGGCATCTCAATTCATACAAGTACCTGAGGTGGTGCTATTAATTTCGGCCAGCGACGTGACATTGGTACGTCTTGCCGTACCGCCGCTGTCATCAACTCGTCTGCAGGCGGCATTACCGTCGCTGATTGAAGATCAGGTACTCGGCGACACCTCAGACTACATCATAGCTGCAGGCCCTGAAGCCGATGGCCATCGTCTTGTTGCTGTCTGCGATCGTGTTTGGCTCCAAAGTTGGGTTGATACATTGAGGCAGCTTGGTGCGCGCAGAGTTCGTGTATTACCCATGTCATTGTGTCTTCCACTTATCGATGGTGTTGTGTCGGCTGCATTAATTCAGCAAGGAGACCGATATGAGCTAGCGCTGCGCCTGTCGACTGATGAGGGGATCGGCCTGTCCATTGCGGTAGAAAACGATAGCGAGCTGCCAGGTACAGTAACTCAAATGCTGTCACAGCTTGTACCAGCACAGATGGTCAGCTTGTCCGTGCCCACAGCACAGCAGCAGCAATTTATGCATTGGCTTGAGTTCCGGCAGTCCAGCAATATTTCCCTGGTCGACGAGCAGTGGGCAGAGTGGATCGCAGCGAGCCATCAAGTTCCGGTCGATCTAATGAGTGCAATCGATGACGAGCAGCCATCGATTATCGATTGGACCGGTTGGCGCTACCCGATTCTGATGGCGATGATGTTTGTATTGTTCAATATCGTCGCTGTCAACGCTGATTGGTTGCGGCTGCGTCATGAAGGGCTACAGGTCCGTGACGACATAACCGAAATTTTTCGGCGCAGTTTTCCAAACGACCAAGTCATTCTTGATCCTCTGGCGCAGATGAAGCAGAAAATAGCGATCTCGCGCCAGACATCCGGCCAACTGAGCCCCTCCGACTATCTCGTTCTTAGCGCGGCACTCGGTGAAGCATGGCGAGAATCCGGTCATGATGTACGCAGCATTGCCGCACTTGAATACCGAGATGGTGCGCTAAGTGTCAAGCTCAAGCCAGATACCAAGTTATCGCTCGAAGCACTGCAAGGCCCGCTAGTAGTGCGGCAACTAAAAATGACGCCGTCGCCGACTGACCCGCAACTTTTTCTAGTGGGTCGAACATGATACGGCAGCTACGCAATAAAAAATTCTGGCGAGAGCGATCTGTACGCGAGCGGCGTTTGCTGTTGATGATGGCTATTTTTTTACTTATTGGGTTTGTTTTTTTTACGCTAATCGAACCAGCGCTAGGTGGGAGAAGTTTTTGGCAACAGGCGTTGCCACAATTGCGCTCCGATCGAGCGCAAATGCAGGCCCTAGCCAGTCAGCTAAGCGTACAGGCATCATCAGCACCCAGCGCAACAGGTGAGCGACCAATCGATCGAACCCAGCTTGAGCGAAGTCTAAGTGATTCAGCTATTAAAACATCATCGTTGGACATATCGGAGGGATTGATCCGCTTGCGCTGCAGCGATGTCTCATTTGATTCGCTCAATCAATGGCTTCAGCAGATGCACCGTGAACACAGCTATGTCGTGACCGATGTAAGCATCATTGCGCGTGAGCGCGCCGGTCAGGTCGATGCATCAGTGTCATTACGCTCCTTGAGCGCCAAGCCATGAAACATCCCTTGACTTGGCTATTCGCTGGTTTGTTAACCGCATCCATTACGGCGCTTGCAAGCGCGCCGGCGCTGTGGCTGGTACCTCTTATTGATCGCCAGACAAATGGTCGTTTTTCATTAGCGGATGTCGAGGGTAGTTTCTGGCAGGGCTCAGCATTACTCGGTGCCGCCGCTGCAAGCGATGAGTCTCTGTCACCATTATTACCGGGGCGATGTGAATGGCGAATCTCGCCCTTGGTATTCATTGGCTTGGTCGACATCCGCCTTTCGAATTCTGCAGTCATGACAGAACCCATCAGCATTCGAGGAAACTGGTGGCGCTGGGAGATCGGCCCGGCCCGTCTTAGCTTACCTGCGGATGGCCTAAGCGCGTTGGGCGCGCCGCTGAATACCATCCAACCGACGGGGCAGCTGAGTCTGACTTGGCCGTCGATGCGAGTCGAGCGCCGTGCTGGAGTTCTTGTAACTAACGCGGTGTTACAGCTAGATTTAGTCAACCTTGTGTCAGCCCTGTCGGCAGTGAAGCCGCTTGGCGCTTATCGGCTTCGTGTTGGCTGGCAAGGAAGCACCGTAAAGCTTGATTTGAAAACTTTGGCAGGGCCTCTGCTATTGACTGGCAAGGGCGAGATTGCCAACGGGTCTTTCCATTTTTCTGGTCAGGCAACCGCGCAAGAAAACGAACAAGTACGGTTGGTAGCGTTGATGAACCTACTCGGACAGCGTCGCCAAGTTAATGGTCAAGATATCGTCGCGCTCGAGTTTTAAAAAGAATCCAGAAAATCCCCGTTCATTTTAGAAGTGTTAAAAAATATTTTATGAAAATCATCCTCCCGCTCATCATGCTGCTCAACTTGCTGGCAAGCGGCGACAGCTTAGCGCAAGAGCCGCATGACAAGCAGGCTGCACTCAATTTCGTCGGTGCCGACATTGAATCGGTCGTTCGCGCTATCGGACACTACACCGGACATACCTTCGTGATCGATCCGAGAGTAAAAGGAACGATTAATCTGATTTCGGAGAAGCCACTCAGCAAACCACAGGCCTTTGATTTGCTCAGCTCGGTACTTCGGCTGCAGGGCTTTGCGCTCGTACGCACACCAGATTATGTGAAAGTCGTTCCTGAAGCGGACGCCAAACTACAATCAGCACCCGTTCAAGTCGCTAAGCTGCGTGGCGATCAAATCGTCACACAGATTTTCTCATTGAATCACCAGAGCGCAACCGGTCTTGTGACAGTACTACGTCCACTCATATCGCCCAACAATACAATTACTGCAGATACTTTAAACAATACATTGGTAGTCACCGACTACGCCGATAATCTCAAGCGTATCGCACGCATTATCGCGACGCTCGATACGCCGGCTATTGCTGAGCTTGATGTGGTACGTCTCGAGTATGCGATTGCGATGGATTTAGCGACTACCATTAACCGGTTGCTCGACAATACGGGTACTGCGGGTACTGCTGCACAACCAGACCAGGGCCGCGTGACGGTACTGGCCGAGGCGCGTACCAATTCGCTCATCATTCGTGCACCAAACGCTGCCCGGGCAACACTAGCTCGAACTCTCATTGCTAAGTTAGATCAACCAACCACCTTGCCGGGTAACGTACATGTAGTCTACTTGCGTAATGCTGAGGCAACTAAGCTAGCGCAAGTGCTGCGAGCAGTCGTCGCCAGCGAATCAGGGGCGGCCATGCCCGCGTTACCGAATACCTTGACGCCCGCGCCGGCGCCCACAACCAATGCCGCACCGGGTGGTATGCAGGGTATGAGCAGTTCACCAGCGCCGATGCAGGGGCCTCTACCCGCGGGCGGCACCGCTGGTTTCATTCAGGCAGACCCTAGCACCAACACCTTGATCATCACCGCAAACGAGCGTATCTACCGAAATTTACGTGTCATCATCGATCAGCTGGATGCCCGCCGCGCGCAGGTCTACGTCGAGTCCTTGATTGTTGAAATTAGCGCAGAGCGTGCGGCACAGCTCGGCGTGCAGTGGGCCGCGTTGTCTGGCGATGGCGGTGCCGGATATCGCGTCGGCGTAATTACCGGATTTGCCACGGGTGGAGATAACCTCATTCAACAGGCAAGCGCCGCTCTATCCTCATCAGGTACACCACTACCACCCGGTAATGGCATCACTGCTGGCGTCATACAACAAAATAGCAAGGGGCAACTTGGGCTTGGTGTTCTTGCTCGCGCGCTTGAAACAGATGCAAAAGCCAACATCCTTTCGATGCCGAACTTGATCACATTGGATAACGAGGAGGCGCGCATCATCGTCGGCCAGAACGTACCTTTTATTACAGGTCAGTTTACGACAGCGGCTTCAGGCGGCAGCGCTGGTGTTAACCCGTTTCAAACAATCGAGCGCCGAGATATCGGCCTTTCGCTGCGTGTGCGCCCCACAATTTCGCAAGGCGGTACGGTGAAAATGGCGATTTATCAGGAAACCTCAAACATTCAACAATCCACAGCATCAGGGCTGATTACCAGTAAACGCTCCATTGATACGAATGTCCTCGTCGATGATGGGCAGATTATTGTTCTTGGTGGTCTGATCGAAGATACGGAATCCAACTCCATGGAAAAAGTGCCCGGCCTAGGCAACCTGCCGATTGTGGGTAACCTTTTTCGCTACCAGTCAAAACGTCGAAGTAAAACAAATCTGATGGTATTTTTGCGACCTACGGTCATCCGTAGCAATGAACAAAGCATATCAGTGGCGAGTGATCGGTATGACTATATTCGTAATGCGCAATCGATAGCCCAGCCAGCACCCGGCGTATTGCTGCCTCAAGCCGAGCCACCGCAGCTACCCGTCCTGGAAAATGGCAGGCTTGTCGGTGGTGCGCTCCTAAATAGAGCGGCACCGGTGACAGACTTCACTACACCCAAGCCAGCCACTGTACCTGAAACCTACCCCGTTGAACCGCCTCAGATCGAGCAACGCTAAATGATCGTATTAACCGCTATCAGAGCCCCAAAGCCATGAGCGCACCGATGCAAGACCCTCGCCTGCTGCCGTTTGCATTCGCTCGAGACTTTGGGGTACTGGCCCAAGCCGGCGCACCGGAACAAGCCATCGACGTATGGATCTCGGACACAACACCGGCAGCTGCAGTAGCAGAGATTAGTCGTCGATTTGGCCGGTTGCGCCTTAATCGTCTAACGACCGAACAACTCGAGCGCGCCATTGCCCAAGCCTACGCCAGCGGTAGCGGCGATGCCGCGCAAGTGGTGGGTGAAGTTGAATCCGATCTGGATTTGGCGCGCCTGATGCAAGAGATGCCCGCTGTCGAAGACCTGCTTGAAGCCGCTGATGATGCACCTGTTATTCGCATGATCAACGCACTGCTCACGCAAGCCCTGCGCGAGGGCGCATCAGATATTCATATCGAACCGTTCGAGCAAATCTCGATTGTGCGCTTTCGTATTGATGGACGGCTGCGTGATGTCGTACGACCTAAAAAAGGACTACACGCAGCCCTGATCTCGCGCATCAAGATCATGTCGCAGCTCGATATTGCCGAGAAACGCCTTCCCCAAGATGGCCGCATCACCTTGCGCGTGGGTGGCAAACCGGTCGACGTGCGCGTCTCAACGCTACCAACAGGCCATGGCGAGCGCGCTGTACTGCGTCTGCTGGATAAAGAAGGTGGCCGTATGGACCTTCAACAACTTGGCATGAGCGACAGCACCCGCACACAGTTTGATCAGCTCATCTCACAACCGCATGGCATTGTGTTGGTGACCGGGCCCACCGGCTCGGGTAAAACCACCACGCTGTACGCGGCGCTCACGCAGCTTAATACACCCAATACCAACGTACTGACCGTTGAAGATCCGATCGAGTACGAGCTGCCCGGTGTTGGTCAGACTCAGGTCAATGCCCGTATCGATATGAGTTTCGCCAAAGCGTTGCGCGCCATGCTGCGACAAGACCCGGATGTGATCATGATCGGTGAGATCCGCGATCTGGAGACAGCGCAAATCGCCGTACAAGCCTCACTCACCGGCCACTTGGTGCTGGCAACCTTGCACACCAATGATGCCCCTGCGGCTATTACGCGCTTGCTCGATATGGGGATAGAGCCGTTTTTACTATCATCGTCATTACTGGGCGTACTGGCGCAGCGTCTGGTACGTAAGCTCTGCACTCACTGCAAACACTTCGATGGTCATGAGTGGCACGCAGTGGGTTGCGATAAATGCGCTGGTACCGGCTATCACGGCCGCGTGGGCATCTATGAACTGCTACGCACCACCGATCAGATTCGCGCGCAGATTCATGAGCGCGCCTCCGAGGCGCAAATTCGTGACGCCGCACTGCGCGATGGCATGCGTACCATGTACCAGGATGGTGAGCGCTGGCGGCGCGAGGGCATCACGACTGAGGCCGAGCTGCTGCGAGTGACTAAAGATTAAGTACCGCCAGATACTGCAGCCAACGAAATACTACCGCTAACTAAATACCGCCGCTAACCAGATCATTCTGATTCAACGATTATTCACCTCACGATGCCAGCCTTTCGCTACCAAGCCGTAAATGCTGCTGGCGTGACCAGCAAAGGCATACTGCGTGCAGATAGCCCTCGCGCAGCGCGCTCGGATTTACGCGCGCGCGGCTTGGTACCGTTCTCGCTGGACATCATCAGTAGTGAGACTGCATCCAGCGAGCGGCGCATGTTCCGCTTTGGTGACAAGCTAACAAATATCGAGCTCGCGCTGTTTACAAGACAACTCGCCGCGCTGCTCGGTGCCAATCTGCCGATGGAGCAGGCCTTCGATGCACTGATGGAGCAAGCCGAGCGGCCTTATGTGCGCGAGCTAATTGCCGCAATCCGCGCTGAACTGATGGGCGGTGCATCGCTGTCCGATGCACTTGCTCATCACCCGAGAGATTTTGCAGATATTTACCGGGCACTGGTCAACGCGGGTGAACAAACCGGCCAGCTAGCCACCGTATTAGCGCGCCTGGCTGATTATATTGAAAATCGAAATGCCTTAATCCAAAAGCTGCGACTGGCATTCACTTACCCCGCCATCGTTACCGTGGTCGCATTTTTAATTGTGATCTTTTTGCTGACGTATGTAGTGCCGCAGATTGTGTCGGTATTTGCCAGCACCAAGCAGCAACTACCTTTGCTCACGACCATCATGCTCGCACTATCCGACTTTGTGCGGCAGTGGGGTTGGCTGGTCGCCTTGATCGTAGTGGCGAGCTGGGCATTTTGGCAGCGCAGCCTGCGCGACCCGGAGCGTCAATTACATTGGCATCGCTGGTTATTACAAGCGCCGCTGATTGGGCGATTTCAGCGCAGCCTGAATACCTCACGGTTTGCCAGCACGCTGGCAATTACCACTAGCGCAGGCGTTCCTATCTTGCGTGCGCTGCACACCAGCCGCGATACGCTCTCAAATATCGCGATGCGTCAGCAAGTCGATGAGGCGACCAATGCCGTACGCGAGGGTGTCAGTCTCGCGCGCGCACTCGGCGAGCAGCAGAATTTTCCGCCGATGCTGATTCATATGATTCGAGCGGGCGAGGCTACGGGCGAGTTGCCGGCGATGCTGGAACGTGCAGCGCAGATGCAAGCGCAGGACCTGGAGCGTCGCGCCTTAACGCTGGCAGGCTTGCTCGAGCCGCTACTGATTCTGAGTATGGGTGTGGTGGTACTGCTGATTGTGCTGGCCGTGCTGATGCCGATTATCGAAATTAATCAGTTAGTACGATGACGACCTCAACCGAATCATAGCCATGTATTTACCGATGAATCTGATTTGTATGATGACGAGCCCAACTGAACTTGCCGATCTAGTTGGCTGCAACGCATGAAGCGCTTGCCACTGCTATGCAGTTTCATTTTATTTATTTTGCTGTGCGCCTCAGTCACCTACTGGGTACTGCAATGGACGGCACCGGCCACGCGTGCCTTGCAGGTGAGAGCGCCAAGCGAACCAACACTTCCTGATATAGCGGCAGCCGCACAGTTGTTTGGTGGCGCAAGCGCAGCGGCCACCATTACGCCGCTTCAACTGAGCGGCATTATTTATGCATCGAAAGCCAGCGAACGGGTCGCGATTATTGCCACCGAGGCCAAGCCTGCGCGCGCCTTGCGGCTGCATGCAGAGGTGGTACCTGGCGTAACCATCCATCAAATTAATCAACGCAGCGTGATTATTTCAGAGCCATCGGGGCAACGTGAATTGCCGCTGCCTGCGCTATCAACACCGCAGCAACCGTCTGTACCTACAGCATCAGAGCCCGCCAAAACCAGCGCGCCGCGTTAGCGCACGGCGAACGCACTATTTCTAATTAGGCAATCTGCTTCGCTCAACCGTAACAGCGCAAGCGCCTTACAGCAGCGATCAGGCACTTATATGCAGCACGCAACGCCTGCAGATCACGCCGATGGCATTCTGTTCACTTGAAAACTCAGGATAATCAAACGCTATTGCCAATTGTTTTAAGTGCTGATGTCCGCTAACCTATAGCGGATTATTAACTTGCAGGCAAAGACCTGCCCCGTCGGGCAAGTGATGTATCGACGAGGTTTTGCGGATTCTGGAGTCCAATGCGCGTAGCGGTTATCGGCGGCGGTGTCGTCGGAGTGTGTACTGCCTATTTCCTTGCCGAGACAGGGCACGAGGTGACGGTGCTGGAGCGCTACGGCAATGTGGCGCAAGAGGCCAGCTTTGGTAACCTGGATCTGATGGGTCCTGCCTCGGTTCGGCCATGGTCTATGCCGGGTACGGTGCGCCGCGTGCTTGGCATGTTGATGCGTCCGGAATCGCCGATGGCGTTCAGCGCCCGATTCGAGCCGGCTATGTGGGGCTGGCTGCGTCGCCTTAGCGCAGAGTGCGATGTTCAACGCTTCAAACAAAACCAATCCCGCCTGCATCGCCTCGCCAGCTACAGTCATGAGTTGATGCTGCATCTGGCGCAGGTGCATGAACTCGACTTCCAGCAACGCACCGGTGTGATGATGATGTTCCGCACCGCGCGTGATCTTGACCAAGCCCATCCAATGATGGAAACACTGGGTGATGCCGGTGTGCGTACAGAGCTGCTTGATCCTGACGGCGCGATGCAGCTCGAGCCGACGCTCTCTACCCAGACACCGTTTCAAGGTGCGCTGTTCATGCCGGATGACTGGAGCGGTAACTGCCCCTTGTTTGTAAGACAGCTCAAGGCAATTGCGCAAGAGCGTGGCGTCGAGTTTCAGTTCAACTGCGAGGTAGACGCGATTCAACCCGAGCTTGGTGGTGTCAGCTACCGCGTCGGCGACAAAATTGTTGATGTTGATGCGATCGTGATTGCGGCTGGTGCTGAAAGTGGCAAGCTGCTTCGCAATATTGGCATTAGCCTGCCGATGTATCCGGTCAAGGTGTATTCAGCCTCGACCCAGATTCAGGAATACGACCTCGCGCCTAATGTTTCATTGTATGACGATACCTACCGCATCGCACTCACCCGGCTGGGTAAACGCATCCGCATCGCTGGTTGTGCTGAGCTCGGTTCGAATAATTTCGATTTACACCAGAAGGCCATCGACACACTCGTCAAAGTAGCCGATGACTGGTTTCCAAATGCTGCCAACTACCGCACCGCAACCTTCTGGTGCGGGCCAACCGCGATGCTGCCGGAGGGCGTGCCTTTGGTCGGCAGTACCACGCACAGCAATGTGTTCGTCAACGCCGGCCATGGCGCGGGCGCTTGGGCGCTCGCCGCAGGCAGCGGCAAGCTGGTAGCCGATTTAGTCTCAGGCCGTCGCACCGAGATCGATACCGACGGACTCACGCTCACCCGATATGGCGACCGGGTCCGCTGATCTGCGGATTTACAGCGTCGCCCGCGTGCGCGACATCGAGCGCGCTGCGTTAAGTTCTCTTCCTGCCGGCACCCTGATGTCACGTGCCGGCGCAGCCGCTGCGCACGTTGCGCTTGGCATGCTTGAGCAGCGCACGGCACCGGTGCTGGTACTGGCCGGCCCGGGGAATAACGGTGGCGACGCGCTCGAAGCGGCAGCACTGTTAGCGCAACGCGGCGTACCCGTGATGGCAGTGCTGATGGCCGACCCGCAGCGCCTGCCCACCGATGCGCTGGCTGCTTATCAGCGCGCGCGTGGCGCCAAGGTGCAATTTGTGGACCGGTTTGATGTCACGGCGCACTGGGCGCTGGCGATTGATGGCTTGTTCGGGATCGGACTGGCACGACCACTGGCCGGGCCGTTTGCAGCAGCCGTCGAGCAGATCAACGCGCTCAACTGCCCGGTGCTGGCGATTGATGTGCCAAGCGGCTTGGACGCAGATAATGGAGGTGTATTGGGCGGCGCACTAGCGGTTCGCGCCGACACCACGCTAACCCTGATCGCCGACAAGCCCGGACTGCACACCGGCTCTGGCCGTGATTATGCCGGTAAAGTGGTGGTCGATGCGCTTGGCTTGGATGTCGAGACCTTTGGCGCGCCGCTGGCGCGGTTGATTACCCCGGCGCTGTTTCCGGATGTGTTTATTGCTCGCGCCCACGCCTCCCACAAAGGGAGTTTCGGGGATGTCACTGTTATCGGCGGTGCTGCGGGTATGAGCGGCGCTGTGCTGCTGGCTGCGCGCATGTCGGCCATGGCGGGCGCCGGCAGAGTGTTCGCTGCATTCGCAGCGGCACCACCTGCGTTTGATCCGGTGCATCCGGAGTTGATGTGTCGCGATGCGACTGCCATCGAACTGCATCAGGGTGCGGTCGTGATCGGGCCGGGTCTCGGCAACGCGCGCGCAGCGCATGATCTTGTGGCGCGCGCCCTATCGACTCACTTGCCCTTAGTGCTGGATGCAGATGCGCTGAATTTGGTGGCGCAAGAATACGGGTTACAGCAACGTCTGGCGCGCCGCCGCGCGCCTTCACTACTCACACCCCACCCGGCCGAAGCAGCGCGGCTGATCGGCTCTGATACCTCACAGGTGCAAGATAACCGCCTAAGCGTTGCGGCTGAGCTCGCCGCACGGTTCAACGCCTGCGTGATACTCAAAGGCTCGGGCAGCGTCGTTGCTGCAGCTGATGGCCGGCTGGCGATCAACCCCACCGGTAACCCGGCGCTTGCAACTGCGGGAAGCGGCGATGTACTTGCCGGGTTATGCGGGGCGCTACTGGCGCGACATCACTCCGCTTGGGAAACTGCGCTTGCCGCCGCATGGTTACACGGCGCGGCAGCAGATCGAATGGTGGCCGAGGGCATCGGGCCGGTGGGTGTTACTGCAAGTGAGTTGCCGCGCTATGTGCGTGCCTGCTTGAACATCACCTAGCCTATTCGTCCGCCACAATCCGGCCCGCACTGATGGTGATCTGCCGCTGACACATCGCTGCAATCGCCGTATCGTGCGTCACCAGTACCAGCGTCGAGTGCTGCTCGCGATTCAGCTGAAACATTAATCCTATTACTGCCTCACCGGTAGCAGCATCCAGACTGCCCGTGGGCTCGTCAGCGAGTAGCAGCGGTGGCTCGGTGACGAATGCGCGTGCCAAGGCCACGCGCTGCTGCTCACCGCCGGATAAAAATTTCGGGTAGTGCTTTAATCGCTGCGACAAGCCCACACGATCCAGCATCGTGAGTGCTTTTTGTTTGGCGTGCTTGTCACCGCGCAGCTCGAGGGGCAGCATCACATTCTCGAGTGCGGTCAGGTGCCCCAGTAGTTGGAACGACTGGAACACAAATCCGATGCGCGATTTACGCAGCGCGGCGCGGCCATCTTCATCCAACGCGTACAGGTCGGCACCATCAATCCGCACCGTACCTGAGCTTGGGGTATCCAAACCAGCGAGAAGACCGAGCAAAGTCGACTTACCTGATCCGGAGGCACCTACCAGCGCGACCGTCGCACCCGGCTGCACGGTAAAATCAAGGTCGGTAAGGATGCTGAGCTCGCCGCTCGCATCTGCGACTTTTTTGTTCAGGCCAATGACTTCGATGGCCGGGTGACTTTGGGGATGATCTTGCATGCAGTGTCGGATGATTGATAGTCTCAGGCAGGTGCTGTTGCTGTGCCTGATGCTGTGCGCACCGGCGGCGTATTCTGCATCAAAAACCCTGCTGGTGCTCGGTGACAGCATATCGGCCGAGTACGGCCTGCCGCGCGAGAGTGGGTGGGTTAGTCTGCTGCAAAAGCGGCTGTCTGATGACAAGCTTGCCATCAACGTCGTTAACGCCAGCATCAGCGGCGAGACCACCGCAGGTGGGCTGACTCGGCTGCCCGCACTGCTGCAACAACACAAGCCCGCGCTGTTGATTATTGAGCTGGGCGGTAATGATGGTCTGCGTGGCTTGTCGTTGGCGGCAACACAAGCCAATCTGCGCGAAATGATCAAATCGGCTGAGCGTATCGGCGCCCGAGTGCTGCTGCTAGGTATGCGCGTACCACCGAATTACGGGCCAGACTACAGCAAGCGCTTTGCTGCCATGTACCAAGGGCTGGGGCGCGAACGCAACGTCAAGCTGGTGCCATTTCTGTTTGCCGGGCTGGAAGATACCGAGCGATTTTTTCAGCAGGATCGTATTCATCCAAACCAGCGCGCACAAGCCGTGATGCTGGATACGGTGTGGCCGGTACTGCGCCCGCTTCTGAAGTAGGCGCTGATGAAATATCCTGCGCTGCTACCAGCGGCACAAGCCCTTACCGAGCTACACACTTTTGACTACATCATCGATGTGCGATCGCCCGCGGAGTATGCGCTGGACCATATTCCCGGCGCCATTAACTGCCCGGTGCTTGATGATAGCGAGCGCGTTGTGGTTGGCACGATGTACAAGCAGCAAAACCCGTTTGAGGCACGCAAGTTAGGCGCAGCACTGGTGGCGCGGAATATCGCGCTGCATCTCGAGCAGCAGTTTCAGGCTATGCCCAAGCAATGGAAACCCCTGATCTATTGCTGGCGAGGTGGCAATCGCAGCGGGTCGATGGCCTTAATCTTCGCCAAGATAGGCTGGCCGGTAATGCAACTCGACGGTGGCTACAAAGCTTACCGCCATGCTGTCATGCAATCGCTCGAGCAGTTACCGTTGTCTCTGCAGTTTAAGGTGATCTGCGGCACCACAGGCAGCGGCAAGAGCCGTTTGCTGCGCTACCTTGAGCGCGCTGGCGCGCAAGTACTCGACCTTGAGCAACTCGCCGCCCACCGTGGCTCGGTGCTAGGCGGCCTGCCGCTCAACCCTCAGCCTTCGCAAAAAATGTTCGAAACCCGGCTGTGGGATTCACTGCGCCGGTTTACGCCCGATCGCGTGGTGTATGTTGAATCGGAGAGCAAGAAAATAGGTGATCTTCGCGTGCCGGATGCGCTGATGGATCGTATCCGCCGATCGCCTTGTGTAAGTATCGAGCTCTCGACCGAATCGCGAGTGAATCTACTGATTAAAGACTATCCGCACTTGGTAAGCGATACATCTTTACTGAAAATGCAGCTGTCGCATCTGACGCAATTGCACGGTAAAGAAAAAATTCACCGTTGGCAGACCTTGGCCGAAACAGGTGAGTTCGCTGAATTGGTAAAGACGCTATTGGTCGAGCACTATGACCCGGCATATCTGCGTTCGATAGAACGGAATTTTTCAGGGTACGTCAATGCGCACCTGGTCGCAATGAGCGGTATTGAGGAAGCAGACTTCTCGGCTGCAGCGCAGACCCTGATGGCAGATGCTTGATGTGGCGTCCAGGTCCCGGCCTGCGCCGGGACCCAGTGCATCAGACTGAGGTGGTGACGACAGATTACTGCTTTGAGGGTGCGGCCTTGGGCTCCGGCGTGGTCTTGAGAATTTCTGCCTTGGCGCGCTTGCGAATCACGCCCAGATAACCCGCCATCTCTTGCGCGGCAATGAATTCTTCTACCTGCTGCTTTTCCGCTTTGAGCGCTTCCGCATCAGCCGGCTTGTCGTCGATACCATTCACCCTGTAAATGCTGTAGCCCTTGCCGGGTACGGCAACGCCCACATAAGCGGGTAACTTGGTTGGATCGGCTTTCATAATGGCGGCGACTGCGGGTGCCGATACACCATTAAAGCTGGAACGCGACACCTGCTTAGCCGCAGAGAAATCAGCGCTGCCGCCCGCCTTCAGTTCGGCCAGACGTTTCTCACCCGCTGCTTGTGCCAGCTTCTCTGCTTCTATAGTCAGCACGCGCTCTTCAATGGTTTTTTTCGCATCGGCGAGCGGTATCCTGGTAACCGGTTTGTAATCAAGCACGCGGCCAGAAATATAAATACCCGAGCCCACTTCTATTGATTCGGTGTTGTGCTTGCCTTTGATCGCATCGTCAGAAAAAATCGCCGCAAGGAATTTAGGCTGATTGAACGCGGCTTGTTTTGGCAGTGATGGGTTCGGCTGACGCGTTAACCCGGACACGGTCTCTATCTTCAGCCCAAGCTTGTCAGCAACGGGTTTCAGGCTGTCCGGCTGCTCGTACACCATATTGCCGAAAGTCTCGATCATCGCCGCAAATTTCTTGCCTGCCTCGGTGCGACGGATCTCATCTTCGATATTCGTTTTCACATCCGCCAGCGAGCGAGTAGCGGCGGCTTTGATCGCGGTGAGCTTGATGATATGAAATCCAAAATCTGATTCCACGATCGCGCTGATTTCGCCTTCTTTGAGCTGATAGACAGCATCTTCAAATGGCTTGACCATCATGCCTTTGCCGAAGAAATCGAGATCACCACCACGCTCGGCTGAGCCGGGGTCGTCAGAGTTTTCTTTGGCGAGCTTGGCAAAATCAGCTGGAGTTTTCTTGAGCGCAGCGAGTAATTTTTCTGCCTTGGCTTTGGCCGCGCCTTTCTCTGCGGCAGGCGCATCTTTACCGGCCTTGACCAGAATATGGCTGGCACGACGCTGCTCCTCAGTTTTATAGCGTGCTTGATTCGCCTCGTAGAATTTTTTGATTTGATCTTCGGTGACTACGATCTGATCTTCGACCGCAGGCGCTGCCAGCAGCACGAATTCAGCCTTCAATGATTCTGGCGTCTGGAATTGCGACGAAAACCGGTCGTAGTAGTCCTGCACCATGGCGTCGGTCAGCTTCACCTGCGCACGAAAATCCTTCGCATCGATAGTCAGCTCTTGTACTTCACGCTTCTGCTGGTTGAGCGATGAGATTCGTAGCGCGATCGCACTAGGCGCGAAAGCACTACCCTGTACCGCGGCGTTAGCTTGCTGCATCGCCAAGTCATGGCGCAGCGTGGCTTCGAATTTTTCGGGGTTCAAGCCTTGTGCGGCCAGCAGCTGCTGGTAGCGTTCCTTGCTGAATTTGCCGTCAGCGTCGGTCAGACCAGGGATGCTGAGAATCGTCTGTCGTACCAGTTCGTCTGAGGCTGTCAGGTGCTTCTCACCAACATCTTTGGCGAGCGCTTTTTGGGAGACCAAATTTTCAAGCGCACCCATTTTTGCATCGGGCGTATCAAACATCGCCGGATTAAACTGATCGCCGAACATTTGCTTGAAACGCTCGAGCTGGCGCGCGTGCGCGGAATCCCATTCTTTTTGCGAAATCTCCTGGCCGGCGACCTTGGCGACGGCGGGCTCACGGTTCGCCATGCTGGTGTAGCTTTGCAAACCGAAGAAGGCGAATGAGGGAAGAATGATCAGCAGCAGTAAGAACTGCATCAGCCGTTGATGGGTGCGGAAGAAATCAAGCATGGCGCACTGTTAGTCCTTGCCCGTGGTCGGGCTAATCATTATGTAATGCATAAAAAAAGGCGAACACTGGGTTCGCCTTTCTGGGTTTGGCGGAGTGGACGGGACTCGAACCCGCGACCCCCGGCGTGACAGGCCGGTATTCTAACCGACTGAACTACCACTCCTGAAACTGCACATTGCCGCTGACTTGTTGGTGGGTGCTGAGAGGCTCGAACTCCCGACCTACGCCTTGTAAGGGCGCCGCTCTACCAACTGAGCTAAGCACCCGCCGGAAACCTGTGTGACGTCCGCGCTATAGTCAGCCTGCGCCGACGTTTGTCACCACGTCGGGCAAACCGCTAGTTTAACGCATCTTTCAGTGCCTTGCCAGGTTTGAATTTTGGCACTTTGGATGCGGGAATCTTGATCTCCTCACGCGTCCGCGGATTACGTCCAATTCGTTCTGCACGTGCGGTAACCGCAAACGTACCGAAACCGGCCAAGGTTACCGTGTCACCTTTTTTCAGTGTGTCGGCAACTGCATCAATCATGGCTTCCAGTGCGCGACTCGCGGAGGCTTTCGAGATGTCTGCCGCTTTCGCGATTTCATCAATTAGTTCAGTTTTGTTCACTGAATTCCCCTCAGGCATATAGTTGAGATTGTTCTTCCTAAGACCAGCGGTGAATCATCACCCGCTGGCCGCATGCAGCGTCGCATAGCTACAGCGAGCGGCTATTAAACTCGCCAGCGCGTACGAGTGTCAAGGAATTTGCCGGACACTGTCAGAGTTGCATCCGTTTCGTTATCAGGATGAGCATCTTCATGATGCTGATATAAAAAAATCAGTGATGAATGCACAAAAAAAGCGCTCCGAAGAGCGCTTTTCTGTGGTAAGCCAAACCAAAAATTTTCCGGCGTTCTCACGCATTGCAGCACATCAAACACATCACAGAACAACTTTTAATGTTTGACGACGAGTGGTTCCGTTTGCTTTTCTGTCGATGCAGCTGCAGCCTGCGCGCTCACCTCTTCATCCGGAATCGGCACAGGTTTACGTTCAAGCGCAATATCGAGCACCTTATCTATCCACTTGACCGAGATAATTTCCAACGCGTTTTTCACGTTGGATGGAATTTCAGCCAAGTCTTTGACGTTTTGTTCCGGTATCAATACCGTCTTGATACCACCACGCATCGCTGCCAGTAATTTTTCTTTCAAACCACCGATCGGCAGAACCTCACCCCGCAGCGTGATCTCGCCCGTCATCGCCACATCAGCGCGAACCGGTATACCGGTGAACACCGATACCAGCGCAGTGGTCATCGCGATACCGGCCGATGGGCCATCTTTTGGCGTGGCACCCTCAGGCACGTGAATATGTATGTCCGTTTTATCGAAAACATCATTCGGGATGCCAAGTACTCGTGCGCGGCTGCGAACCACGGTACGAGCGGCCTCGATCGATTCCTTCATCACGTCGCCCAAGGTACCGGTGCGGATCGTGTTGCCCTTACCCGGCATGGTCATGGATTCAATAGTTAGCAAGTCGCCGCCAACCTCGGTCCACGCCAAACCGACCACCTGACCGATTTGGTTCTCTTTTTCTGCAACGCCGAAATCGTAGCGACGTACACCCAGAAATTTATCCAGGTTACGGCTGGTCACGGTGATTTTCTTTTCGCCGCCTTTGAGCAGCAACATCTTCACGACCTTGCGGCAAATCTTCGAGACCTCACGATCGAGCGAGCGTACGCCAGCCTCACGGGTGTAGTAGCGAATAATGTCGCGAATCGCTGACTCACCAATCGCGATCTCGTTCTCTTTCAAGCCATTGTTCTTGACTTGTTTCGGCAGCAGGTAACGGTTGGCGATATTCAGCTTCTCGTCTTCGGTATAGCCAGACAGACGAATCACCTCCATGCGATCGAGCAGCGCCGGTGGAATATTGAAGCTATTGGAAGTAGCAACAAACATCACATCCGACAAATCAAAGTCGACCTCGACATAGTGATCGCTGAAGGTGTGGTTTTGCTCAGGGTCGAGCACCTCGAGCAGCGCCGACGATGGGTCGCCGCGGAAGTCATGCCCGAGCTTGTCGATCTCGTCGAGCAGGAACAACGGGTTACGCACACCCGATTTGGTGAGGCTCTGCAAAATCTTGCCCGGCATCGAGCCGATATAGGTACGACGATGACCACGAATCTCGGCTTCATCGCGCACACCGCCAAGTGCCATGCGCACAAATTTACGGTTGGTCGCGCGAGCGATCGACTGACCCAACGAGGTTTTACCCACACCGGGCGGGCCGACGAAGCACAGAATCGGCGCTTTTAGTTTTTCGACACGCTGCTGAACCGCGAGATACTCAAGGATGCGCTCTTTGATCTTGTCGAGGCCATAGTGATCGTCTTCAAGTACTTTCTCGGCGTGCGCGAGATCATTGTTCACCTTCGACTTCTTGCGCCATGGCAGACCGATCAGCGTATCAATGTAGTTACGCACGACGGTCGCTTCAGCTGACATCGGTGACATCAGCTTGAGTTTCTTCAATTCGTTTTGTGCTTTTTCGCGCGCCTCTTTCGGCATCTTGGCGGCGATGATTTTCTTGTCGAGCTCTTCCAGATCGGCGCCCTCTTCGCCCTCGCCGAGTTCTTTCTGGATCGCCTTGACCTGCTCGTTCAGGTAGTACTCGCGCTGCGATTTTTCCATCTGCCGCTTGACGCGACCACGGATGCGCTTCTCAACCTGCAGAATATCCAGCTCGGCTTCAAGCTGGCCGAGCAGATGCTCATGTCGCTTGGCGACATTAAAAATTTCAAGGATCTTTTGCTTTTGCTCCAGCTTGAGCGGGAGATGCGCGGCGATGGTATCGGCCAGACGTCCGGCATCATCAATACCCGCCAATGACGTGAGAATCTCGGGCGGGATTTTTTTGTTCAGCTTTACGTACTGGTCAAACTGCTGCACGATCGCGCGCCGCATTGCCTCGACCTCGGCATCGTCACCCGACTCAGATTCCACCGGCGACAGCTCAGCCACGAAGTGGGTTTCGGTTTCGCTGATGTGATGAATGCGTGCACGCTGCGCGCCTTCGACCAGAACCTTCACGGTACCGTCCGGCAGTTTCAGCATTTGCAGGATATTCGCGATACAGCCGATTTCATAG
>VERA01000123.1 GCA_018882935.1 Burkholderiaceae bacterium
GGTATTTGCAAACAACTTGATCGCCTCAGCTTCTGCACTACCAGTCAGTACCGTCGGCGTATCTTTAGCAAGCGCTGCTTGCTGCAGTAGGTCGGCAATGACCCGGCCGCGTTCGGACGCCTCGCCAACCACAATACGCGAGGGGTATAAATTGTCGTGCAGGGCACTACCTTCGCGCAAAAACTCCGGCGAGAAGATCAGATTTTGTGTGCCGAATTCGCCGCTGATTTTGGCAGTGTAGCCCACCGGTACCGTAGACTTCAGTACCATCAAGGCGTTTCTATTTACAGAAAGAATATCTGCGATAGCGGCTTCAACCTGCCTGGTATTGAAATAATTGGCTTTCGGGTCGTAGTCGGTCGGAGTAGCGATAAACACCACATCTGCATCGGCATAAGCCTCGTGCTTATCTTGCGTGGCCCTCAGTTGGAGTGGCTGCTGCTGCAGATACTGCTGAATGCCGGCATCGTCTACCGGAGACTGCCGACGGTTAATCGCATCAACACGCTCCGCATTAACATCAAGCAGGCTGACCTCATGCCGCAGCGCCATCAGCACGCCGATCGATAAGCCGACATAGCCGGCGCCGGCAACGGCGATTTTCATGAGGAATGCCCTTATTCAGTTTGACTATCAAGCAACCCCCCATTGTAATCATTGTAATGCGTTAGCTAACAGGTTCTTGGCGCGATGCGGTGTCGGTAGTTTGTTGGCGCAGTGAGCCGCAGAGTGTTTCGATGAAATTGTTTTTTTGTTATTTATTGCAAGATGATTGCAGATTTTTAATGCGGTAAACTGGTCATAAAAGCCGCTTCCGCATAAGCTGTGCGGGGGTTACCATGATCGCTGTAGTGCCGTTAATGGAGTACCGACCATGAATATCGTTGTCGATCAGCCCTCGGTCAATCCAGCCGCCGCATCTTTGGCAAAGATGCCGGCCATGCCTGCGCCTGCAAGCAGCATGACGCCACAGGCACTGGAAGCGGCCAGGTCACAGGGAATGTTGAATCCGCCGCGCGCGCCGGTCAATGTCCCGTCGCCGCGCGCCAAATTACCCACCGATGCCGAAAAAATGGTGCAGCAGTACGAGCAAGTGGTCGATCAGCTCAACCGGCAGATGCAGGTCGATGACAGAAATCTGCGCTTTGGTGTTGATCGCAGAATCAACACCTTTGTCATCACAGTCACCGACAAAACCAGCGGTGATGTTATTCGACAGATTCCGCCCGAGGCGGTGATACGCGTTGCGCACTCCATTGAAGACATGAAAGGCGTTCTGTACAACGCCAAAGCGTGACACTCCATCTCATTTGGCGGTTAATGCTGTTTACCACCGCGATTCAGACGAAGTTACCGGAGCACTGATGCGGGTACTGCTGCTCGGTGCTACCGGCACTATCGGACAGTCCGTGGCACAGGCATTGGTTGCACGAGGTTACCGTGTTACCTGCCCGGTGCGTACATCGGCGGGATTCAAAGGTAGTCTTGATGAAGACAAGATTCGCGCGCTACTACCCGGCGCTGATCTTGTATTTGTCGGTAATACGCTTGATGCGTTCATTCATGCCGAGTCACTGCAGCGCAAACAGATCGAGGTGATCGTTTCCTGCCTCGCGTCTCGCACAGGTGCGCCGGCCGATGCCTGGAAGATTGACTATGGTGTGCACTCGGCATTACTCAAACAAGCGCGCCTTGCGGGTGTCCGACAGATGGTGTTGCTGTCGGCGATTTGCGTGCAAAAGCCGCAGCTGGAATTTCAGCGTGCGAAGCTGGCGTTTGAGCACGAGCTGATGGAGTCAGGCCTGTGCTATAGCATCGTGCGCCCTACAGCTTTTTTCAAATCGCTCTCAGGACAACTCAAGCGAATACGCGAGGGCAGACCGTATTTACTGTTTGGTGATGGTCAGCTCACTTCCTGCAAACCTATCAGTAATCATGATCTGGCGAGCTATATGGCGAGTTGTATCGACGACCAAGGCAAACATAATGCGATTTTGCCGATTGGCGGGCCGGGTGAGGCCATCACGCCGCTACAGCAAGGCGAGTATTTATTCAAACAGCTTCGCATGACACCGCGTTACCGTCGGGTGCCGGTAGCGATGATGGATGTCATCATTGGCGGTTTATCGCTCGCTGCTTATCTGCTGCCGCCGCTCTCCAACAAGGCGGAGCTTGCCAAGATCGGGCGGTATTACGCCACCGAATCCATGTTGCTGTGGGACCAGGCAAACGCGCGCTATGATGCAGCGGCGACACCCTCATATGGCCATCAAACGTTGTTTGCGTATTACGATCAATTAATTGCGGGTGAGCAGCAGCCCATGCTCGGCGACCACGCGGTATTTTGATCAGCGCTGCGCGGCGCTTTTTATTAAAGCCAGTAGCGCGTCAAATTCATGCACTGCTTGAAACTGCGGAAATTGTGCAATCACATTTTCCGGTGCGTGAAACAAAAAGCCTGCGTCGGCCTCGGCCAGCATGGTAGTGTCGTTAAATGAATCACCCGCAGCGATCACC
This sequence comes from Burkholderiaceae bacterium, assembly GCA_018882935.1. Taxonomy (GTDB): domain Bacteria; phylum Pseudomonadota; class Gammaproteobacteria; order Burkholderiales; family Burkholderiaceae_D; genus Pernthalerella. The sequence continues at coordinate 2,518 of VERA01000123.1, forward strand.
CGATAATTCAAACTTTTAAATGCAGCAACCGCCTTGCGCTTTTGATCAGGTATACGTAAGCGGTAGTCAGTGATTCGATCGTTTTCCACTACCAAGGTATGACACAGCAGCGCTGGCATACCCAGTTGCTGCATGAAATGCGCAGCGAATTGCTCAAATGTGTCGGACAGGATCACTACCTGAAACTCTGCCCGTAATTGGTCCATGAATGCTTTGGCGCCTTGCAGTAGAGGCAGCGTGGCGATCACGGTCTGTATGTCGGATAGCTTGAGTGCGTGCTGATCAAGCAAGGCCAGCCGCCCTTTCATGAGCTTGTCGTAATCCGGCTCGTCGCGCGTAGTGCGGCGCAGTTCTGCAATACCGGTTTTTTCGGCAACGGCAATCCAGATCTCCGGCGTTAGCACGCCTTCCATGTCCAGGGTGATGATCGTTTGTTTCACGGCGCGTCTCGGTAAAAATTTTCAGTGAGCGACGCCGCGATGATACGCTAGCGCGCTTTACATCAACTAAAAAAGAGGGGGATTTATGTCCGAGGGGGGATTCCACGTGCATGGGCCGCACGACCATGAGGTTGAGCACGCCAGTCACGCTAACGGCTCAACCAGTATGGCGGTGGCAACTGCATTATTGGCAACAGTCGGCGCCGTGTTTTCCTATATGGGGGGCTATACGCAGGCGAATGCAGCGCTGTTCAAGAACAATGCAGCGATTAAGAAAACCGAGGCATCGAATCAATGGAATTATTATCAGGCCAAAAGCAGCAAGCAGAATTTGGCCGAGCTCTCACTCGATATCGTGACGCAGCCCGATCGCAAGCAGCGCTACACTGAATCGATCGAGCGCTATAAGTCCGAGAAGCAGGAAATCAAAGCCAAAGCAGAGGCGTTAGAAAAAGAATCACTTGATTGGGACGCAAAATCCGAGTCACAAATGCACGAGCATCATCGCTGGGCGCAGGCAACGACGGCGATTCAGGTATCGATCGCGCTTGCTGCGATTGCGCTACTCACTCGTCGGCGCGGGATGGAAATTGCCATGTACACCTTGGCAGGATTCGGGGTAATCCTCGGTGGGCTCGCGTATTTGCACCTCTGATCGTTGTGGCGCTTAAAAGCGGTCTACGCGGTACGGTGATGGGTCGATGTAGGTATCGCGTCCGCTGATCATCTCTGCCAGCAAGCGGCCGCTGGATGCCGCTTGCGTCAGTCCATGGTGCGCATGGCCAAAGCAAAACCATAAGCCTCGGTGCGCTGGCGCAGGCCCGATAATTGGCAGCATATCGGCGGTGCATGGTCGCGCACCGAGCCACGGCGCAGACTCTAAGCGCGCACCAATTGGCAATAATCGACGTGCAATCGGCTCAAGAGTATCCAGCTGCACGGGGGTTGGCGGTGCGTCTCGATAAGCAAACTCGGCGCCGGTGGTGAGACGTATGCCTTTTTTCATTGGCGCTAATGCGTAGCCGTGATCAACATCGACCACAACATGCGAGAGCGAAGCAGTCGCGCTATCAAAATGCATGTGATAACCGCGCTTGACGCCCATGTTCAAGCGATAACCCAAACGGCGCGCAAGCGACTCACCCCAAGGACCCAGGGCGATCACAAGCTGCGGCGCCTCTACTTGCCCGATGCTGGTGTTTACCTGCCAACGATCTGCATGGCTGTTGAGTGATTCGGCGTCGCCGCGCAAGAATTGACCACCGCGTTGTTCAAACAAGTGCAGGTAAGCCAGTGTCAGGTCGTACGGATCTTGAATCTGGCGTGAATCCGGGTAATGCACACCGCCCTGAGCAACCGCGCTGATATTCGGCTCTAGCGTGCGCAACTCTGCAGCTGATAATACGCGCACGCTCAAACCATAGGCGCGGCTCTGCTCTGCTTGTCGCAGCGCGATTGCCTCGGCGCCAGCGCTGCGCCACACCTTGATCCAGCCATGCTGATTTACCAACGCAGTTGCGCCAGCGGCCTCGATGAGTGGCTCATGCTCCGACCAGCTATGCTCGATCAGGGGCAGTGCGCCATTGATCGCCGTTGGGTATTTACGTGCCGAAGAGTGGCTCCAGTAGCCGGCAAGATAAGGCAGCAACGAGGGCAGGGCCTGCCAGTGATAATGTGCAGCAGTTGATCGCTGCAATGCATACGCCAGCAGGGTGCGCAAGTCGCGCGGAAAGGCGTAAGGAAATACCGCAGAGCGCTCGATCAGGCCGGCGTTACCAAAACTGGTTGCTGCGCCCGGGTGATCTTTATCCACGAGCGTTACTGCATGACCAAGCGCTTGCAGCTTTAGCGCGAGCGTGGTGCCGACGATGCCAGCGCCGAGTACGAGCACATCACGAGTGTGTGTTGCGTG
>VERA01000124.1 GCA_018882935.1 Burkholderiaceae bacterium
ACACTAGCCCGGAATGATCTCTTTGGTCTGAGTTCTGTGGGCAGCACTATTGATCCAACAACGGGTGCTTGGGGCAGCGCAGTGCTCCCGAATGGCGCGGCCATCATTGATGCAGCGGATCAGCGCTATGGCGTTGAGGTGAGATTTGATGAAACAAATAACTCCTTCACGATCGCATCTGGTACCACGGGGGATACTTCCAGCATAGAGGTTTCGAAAGCGTCCGTACTAGCGTATACATTGTTTGGTTTTCAGCGTAGTGATGTGCCGACCGAGGTAGAAACATCACCAGTGCCCTTGCGTGGAATTGTCTCCAAGCCAGCTGTGTTGACTGGTAATACGATCGGTATTAACCTCGATAATAAATTCCGAGTTGATGGCTCGAATAACCAGTTCGTTGTGACGGTAGATAACGTTACCGGCTTGATTACCATGCCTGAGAAGGCAGACTATACGATGGAAGAGTTCCGGCAGGAGCTTGAGCGTCGTGTTAACGCGCTCGGTGACAACTTCGGTAGAACTGTCAATGGCGTCAAGGTAGAAATCGACAGTATTCCTGATTCAAACAAGAAGTTTTTCAGATTCACGACCGGTACTACTGGCGATAACTCATTCCTGAAGGTGTCTGCCAACTCGATCTGGGGCTTGAATGACCTACCTTCGGCACGAGGTACCACTAGCAAATGGATCGAGCCGCCGCAGGCAAAGAATACTGACGGCTTCCCGCTGTATGTTGACCGCGATGGCTTGGAGACATCTGACCCGGGTACTTTCTCGGAAGATGAAACACGCGATCTGTGGTCGCCGATTTTCCTGGACAAAGGTGAGCTGACTTTTGACACCGCCGGTAAATTGTTCTCGCCACAAGAGGCGATTGCGTTTAAATCCACCACCATTGGTGCATCAGGTGCGACGCTGCAGTTCTCGATTGATTACGCATCATCTACCCAGTACTCGTCACCGTTCTCGGTGCTCAAGCAAGATCAGAACGGCCGCCCTGAAGGTGATTTGATTGGTGTGGATATTGGTGACGATGGTCTGGTCTCTGCCTCTTACTCGAACGGTTCACAGAAATCACTCGCCAAAATCGTGCTGGTGAACTTCGCCAGCCCGACCGGTTTGCGTCAGATTGGTGACGCCAGCTACTACGCTACCTCGAAGTCAGGCGATGCGAAATATGGTGAAGCGGGTTCGGCCGGTTTCGGTACGGTACGTGCCGGTGCACGTGAGCGTGCCAACGTTGACCTTACCAACGAGCTGGTCGAATTGATTACTGCACAGCGTAACTTCCAGGCCAACGCTAAAGCAATTGAGACCAACAATACGCTGACGCAGGCGATCATCAACATCCGAAGCTAAGCCTAGCCAAAGCATAAGCGAAGTATAAAAAGGACCTCTGAACCATGGACCGCTTAGCCTTTACCGCCATGGCGTCGATCAACGAGCGACGCCTGCTGCGCGAGCAGATGAATAACGAGCTGGCCAACGTCTCGACGGTCGGCTTTAAAAAAAGCTATGACAACGCCATGGTCGCAGTAAAGGCAAAGGGTGAGGGCTGGGATACACGTATCCAGCCCTTCATCGAAAAAATGAATGCGGTATCGCTGGAGCAGGGCTCGCTGATGGCCACCCTGAACCCGCTCGATATTGCGCTCAAAGATAAAACCGTGATGGGCGTTCAGGCCAAAGACGGTACCTTGGCATTTACCCGCCGTGGTGATCTGAAAATTGGTTCGACGGGCGTACTTGAAAATGGCTCCGGTCATCCGGTGCTGTCGGAAGATGGTGCGCCGATCACGATTCCTGCCGGCTCCATCCTCACCATCACCGAAGAAGGTGATGTATACGCACGTGGTCCAGCGCAGCCCTTGATCGATCCATCGGTACTTGTGGGTCGCATCATGATGCGCGACGCCAGCGCAATCACCATGCAGCGCCGTCCCGACACCTTGTTCGCACCGTATCCGCAATTCTCCACTGCTAATGGCGATTTTGCGACAGGTCCGATTCCGACGCGACTGGTACCCGGAGCGCTCGAGACCAGTAACGTCAATGTGGTTACCGCAATGGTGAAGCTGATTGATTTTTCAAGATCATTCGAAACCCAGGTGCGTACGATTAAAGAAGCAAAAGCCCTAGACGAATCCGGTGCCAGCATGCTGAGGGCACGCTAATTGCTTAGCTAACGGAAAAGCGACACTCGAGAGGACAGTATGGATGCATCAATGTGGGTAGCGAAAACCGGTCTGGACGCGCAGCAGACGCGCCTGACGGTTATTTCGAACAACCTGGCCAACGTTAATACCACCGGCTTCAAGCGCGACCGCGCGATGTTTGAAGACCTGCTGTACCAGAACGTACGTCAGGCGGGTGGACAAACAGCGGCAGCGACCCAAGCGCCAACAGGCTTAATGCTGGGTACTGGTACACGCATCGTCGCTACAGAAAAAATTCACGCCCAAGGCAACATGATCAATACCCAGAACGCGCTTGATGTCGCGATTCAGGGTGAGGGCTTCTTCCAGGTTCAGCAGCCTGACGGTACCTTGGCCTATACACGTGACGGTACGTTCAAGTTATCGAACACAGGTCAAGTCGTCACTAACCTGGGTCAGCCGCTGGTGCCTGCGATTGCGATTCCGGCAAACGCGGCATCCATCACGATTGGATTAGATGGGGTGGTATCCGCCGAGTTGTATGCAGGCGGTGGAGCGCAGCAGCTGGGTCAGATTCAGATTGCGCGTTTTGTGAACCCCGCCGGTTTAACACCGCTGGGCGACAACCTCTACAAAGAAACGATTGCCTCCGGGGCAGCTGTGGTGCTGAACCCGAACACCGCACCAGCAGGTCAGCTTCGTCAAGGCATGCTCGAAGCCTCGAACGTGAACGTGGTGGAAGAAATGGTCAACATGATCGAGACCCAGCGCGCGTACGAAGTGAACTCGAAAGCTATATCGGCAGCAGACGGCATGCTGCGCTTCTTGAACAACAACCTGTAATAGCGCTGGCCTGAGAGCGGCCTGGAGAAAAACATGAAACGACTTGAGCCCGCCGCCATCATGTGCGCGACGTTGCTACTGGCGGCCTGTGCCAAGCCGATGCCGCTGGCACATTCGCCGGATTTTGCACCGGTGCAGCCTGTACCGCGCGATATCAACACGCCGGCCACCGGCGCTATTTTTGCAACCGACAATACTGATCTTTGGCAGGCCAAGCGTCGTAGTTATCGGGTTGGTGACATTATCACCGTCTTACTCAATGAATCGACACAAGCAGCCAGAACTTTAAACAATGAGACCAGCCGTGAGTCGAGCACTGATGCAGTACCGACCGGTATGTCGAATGCCATTAGTAATGCGACCCCTGTACTCAACGGGTTCAATGCTGGCGGTGCAAAAACCTCCAACAAGGGCAAGGGCACTGCAGATCAGCAGGCATCACTCACCGGATCGATTGCAGTCACAGTGACTGAGGTGCAGTCCAACGGCAACCTGGTCATTCGTGGTGAGAAGCAGCTATCGCTCTCTGAAGGCGGTGAAGTAATTCAAGTCGCCGGCATTATTCGCCCCGACGATGTCAGCGCGATTAATACCGTGCAGTCACGCCGTCTGGCGAACGGGCAGATTACCTATAAAGGCGTCGGCGATCTCGCCAACTCAACGCGTGCCGGTTGGGGTATTAGCGCGCTCTATAAATACTGGCCATTCTGATGAGGGTGCCAACGATGAACGCAATGATGACGCGTTACCTATTGATACTGGCTTCGGCGCTGATCGCATGTCTGGTGACGCCACCGGCCCATGCTGATCGCGTTAAAGATCTGGCCTCATTAGCTGCTGCACGAAGCAACCAGTTGGTGGGCTTCGGTATCGTGGTTGGCTTGCAAGGTACCGGTGACGGCGCTGCTGTGCCGATTACCACGCAAACCGTACGCGCCATTATGAACAAACTGGGCGTTGGTATGGATGGCCCATTAACCGATTTTGAGCGTGCTGCCGCCGCCGCAGGTCGTTTGGATGTAAAGAACGTCGCAGCAGTGATGGTAACCGCTGAATTACCCGGCATGGCTAAGCCGGGCCAGCGTATTGATGTAAATATCGGCACGCTTGGGCAAGCATCGAGCTTGCGCGGTGGTATTTTGATTTTGACGAGCTTGCGTGGTATTGACGGTGAGGTGTACGCGGTAGCGCAGGGCTCGGTAAATACGACAGGTATTGATGCAGCTGCGGCAGGCTCCAAAGTTGCGATTGGCGTACCCACTTCAGCACGTATTCCGAATGGCGCCACCATCGAGCGCCTGGTTGAAAACCCCTTTGATAAAACCGACGCAGTGATGCTGAATCTGCGCGAGCCAGATTTCACCACTACGCGCTCGATTGTCGATGCCATCAACACGACCTTTGGTGCTGGCACAGCGAGTGCAATTGACGCGGTATCGATCAGTGTTCGTGCGCCGATGGATGTATCGCAGCGTGTCAGTTTTGTGAGTATGGTCGAGAACCTTGATGTGGTACCCGGTGAGGCCCCCGCACGGGTGGTGGTCAATTCACGTACTGGCACAGTCGTTATCAGCCGTAATGTCAAGGTGACGCCGGCTGCGGTATCGCACGGCACGATCTCAGTAGCGATTGCGGCAACCAACGAGGTGAGCCAACCGAATGCGTTCTCCAACGGCCAAACCCAAGGCGTACAGAATGCAAATATCGCTGTCAATGAACCAAACAAACCGGCGTTTTTGTTCCAGGCCGGTGTGGACTTAAGGCAAATCGTCGATGCGATTAACCAGGTAGGGGCATCGCCCTCGGCATTGATCGCGATTCTGGAAGCATTAAAAAGCTCGGGCAGTTTGCGGGCTGAGTTGGTGG
>VERA01000125.1 GCA_018882935.1 Burkholderiaceae bacterium
ACGTCCGACAAAATCACCGTATGAAACCGATGCGCAATCTCAAGGTAATCATTCTGTGAACGGGCAGTGCCACACAGCGTCGCAAAATCAAACCATACCACCCCGCCCGCACGCCGAATGCACAGAACATCCCGCGATTCTATCCTGATCTTGGGATCATCCTCAGCCGCGCCGGCAAGATCGGAAAAAGCATGCAGCAGCGCTTGCGTTGCAGCCTCGCCCAACGGCGTGTGATAAGCGGAAACCTGCTCCAGGATGCGCTTTCGGTAGTCGGTTCCTGCATCGACATTCAAGACATCGAGCTTATCTTTAAGCAAAGCAATTGCCGGCAGCAGTCGATCGCGATGCAATCCATCCGGATACAGCATATCGGGCGCGTAATTAGAGGTCATCACGAACGACACACCATGGTCGAACAGGGGCTGCAGCAAGTTGTACAGAATCATGGCATCCGCAATATCGGAGACATGAAATTCATCAAAACAAATCAGCCGGTAGCGCTGCGCAATATGCTCTGCGACCACCTGCAAAGGATCTTCCACATCTTTTTGTTCATCCAATGCATGGTGCACTTCACGCATGAACTCATGAAAATGTATGCGGGTCTTGCGCTGCACTGGTACGACCGCATGAAAACAATCCATCAGAAACGACTTGCCACGGCCCACGCCACCCCAGAGATAGACACCGCGCGGAATATCCGGATGACGCAACAGCTTGGTCAAGCGTGTTGAGCGTTTAGAACGATAAGCAACCCACTCGTCATACAAGCGCTGCAGCCGATCGACTGCGGCGCGCTGCGAGGGATCCGGGCGGTAACCGCGCTCGGCTAGCGCCAGCTCGTAGTACTCGATCACATTCATCGCGCGTCGCCCGCCGGGGTCAAATCCACCGTCAGCTGCGCAGGATAGCGCTGCTTGCTCGAGCCCAAAGGGAAACCGAATCCCATCGACACCCCCACGCCGCTGCTCGTACCAAAGCTGCCGCCACCCACACCAACACTGACCCGCGTACCGCTATTCGATAAAGCCCCAACAGGTAGCCGGTAGATCACTTCGGAAGATCGATACCCCGGGTGATTGCAGACCACACGCAAATCGCCGTTCGGTTCACCAAGCATGACCATACCCGGCGTTGTGACTTGCCAGCTTCCCGAGAGATTACTCACCACACACTCGGCACCAGCGAGTGGTTTGCCCTGCGCTAACGTCACCACCTGCAGCTGACCAGCCGGTGGCGCAGGCTGCGTAGCGCACGCCGCCAATGTCATGACCAAGGCGCAGAGCAAAAAGGCACGGCGCGTAGCCGTGCCCTCGTGCGATCGGTGATCAGTGCACCGCGCGCGCATGGACTTAAAAATTAAGCGCGCGCTTGTCGACCGCCAGCGCCGCTTCTTTGGTCGCCTCGGAAAGCGTGGGATGGGCATGACAGATACGCGCAATGTCTTCTGCCGAGGCACGAAACTCCATCGCCACCACCGCCTCGGAAATCAACTCGGAGGCCATCGGGCCAACGATGTGCACCCCCAAAATTTCATCGGTGTGCGCATCAGCCAGAAACTTCACCAAACCGGAAGTATCACCAAGTGCGCGCGCGCGGCCGTTGGCCATGAACGGAAAGCTACCCGCTTTGTAGGCAACACCCGCTGCTTTGAGTTGCTGCTCGGTTTTACCCACCCAGGCGATCTCCGGCGCGGTGTAAATCACCCAGGGCACGGTATCGAAGTTCACGTGTCCGTGCTGCCCGGCGATTCGCTCGGCCACTGCCACGCCCTCTTCCTCCGCCTTGTGCGCCAGCATCGGCCCGCGCACCACATCACCCACCGCCCAGACGTTCGGCAAATTGGTTTTGCAATGCTCGTCCACCGCAATAAAGCCACGCTTATCAAGCTTTAAGCCGACTGCGTCAGGATGCAGCCCGTCGGTATTGGGTACCCGACCAATCGAGACAATCAGCTTATCTACTTCAAGCACTTGGGCAGCACCGCTGGCATTGGCGTACTCAACACGTACCCCTTTACCCACTTTTATATTGCCGATCTTCACGCCCAGCTCAATCGCCAAACCTTGTTTCGTGAATAGCTTATGCGCTTCGCCGGCAACCGATTCATCGACCGCACCCAGGAAGGTTGGTAACGCCTCAAGAATAGTCACCTCTGCACCCAGCCGGCGCCACACACTACCCATCTCAAGACCAATCACACCCGCGCCAATAACGCCTAATTTTTTTGGCACGCTGTCGATCTCGAGTGCGCCGGTGTTCGACAACACAAGCTGCTCATCAAAGGGCACGTTCGGTAATGCGCGTGGGTTAGAACCAGTCGCAATGATGATGTGCTTGCCGATGACAGATTCATTCGAAGGTGCTGATACGGCAATCTCGTAAGTACCTGCATCGGCCTTAACGAATGAGGCGCGGCCATGCAGGAAGGTTACCTTGTTCTTCTTGAACAGATACTGAATACCGTCATTGTTTTGTTTGACCACGGTATCTTTGCGGCCCAGCATCTGCGCAAGGTTGAGCTTCACACCCTTGACCTCAACACCATGCTCCGCAAGACCGTGCTGCACATGCTCGAAATGCTCCGAAGATTGCAGCATTGCTTTGGAAGGAATACAGCCGACATTGGTACACGTTCCGCCGAGTGCCGGGCCACCTTTGGCGTTCTGCCAGGCGTCAACACACGCTACCGACATGCCCAATTGTGCTGCGCGAATCGCAGCAATGTAACCACCCGGGCCGCCACCAATCACGACCACATCAAATTGCTTCGCCATGGCCGCTCCTTACAAATCGAGCAGCAGACGCGCCGGATCTTCCAGCGCCTCTTTCATCGCGACCAGTCCGAGCACTGCCTCACGACCATCAATAATGCGGTGGTCATAAGAGAGCGCCAGGTAATTCATCGGCCGGATAACAATCTGCCCGTCTTCCACCACCGCGCGCTCTTTGGTCGCATGCACACCCAGAATCGCTGATTGCGGTGGGTTGATAATCGGCGTCGACAGCATCGAACCAAACACACCACCATTCGAGATGGAGAAAGTACCGCCGGATAATTCATCCAGCGTCAGTTTTCCATCTTTGGCTTTGGTCCCGAACTCGCCGATTTTTTTCTCAATGTCTGCAATCGACAGTTGATCGACATTACGCAGAATAGGCACCACCAAACCGCGTGGCGAACCAACGGCGATACCGACATCAAAATAGCCGTGGTACACAATATCGTTACCATCGACGGATGAATTAAGGATCGGATACTTCTTCAGCGCTGCCACCGCAGCTTTCACAAAGAACGACATGAAACCAAGTTTCACGCCGTGCTCTTTTTCAAACTTGTCTTTGTACTTGTTACGCAGGTCCATCACCGGCTGCATGTTCACTTCATTGAACGTGGTGAGAATAGCGTTAGTCGCTTGTGACTCAAGCAGGCGCTCAGCGATACGTGCACGCAAACGACTCATCGGCACACGCTGCGCGGGGCGATCACCCAAATCCAGGCCGATCTCGGCGGGCACCTGCGGCAGAGCGGCACGGGTTGCGGCAGCAGAGGTAGTTGTGGCAGGGGTGGCGCTCGGCTTAGGCTGTGACAAGGCCTGAATCACATCACCCTTGGTCACGCGCCCATCTTTGCCCGTACCGGTAACTGCAGAGGCAGACATCTGGTTCTCTGACAGCATCTTGGCGGCGGCAGGCATTGCAATCGTGCCGGATGACGCAGGTGCTTTGGCAGCGGGCGCGGAACTTGGTGCGGACGCCGCTGCCGCAGGCGCGCTCGAAGGTGCACTTGAACTTGCGGTGGCTTCGGTATCGATTCTGGCGATGATCTCGCCCGACACCACAGTACTGCCGTCGGGCTTCACAATCTCGACCACAACACCTTGCGTTGGTGCGGGCAATTCAAGCACGACTTTATCGGTCTCGATATCGATCAGATTTTCGTCGCGGGCGACTGCTTCGCCTACTTTTTTATGCCAGCTTAACAGCGTCGCCTCGGCGACAGATTCAGATAACTGCGGGACGTGTACTTCAATAATGGCCATTACCTACTCCGTTTCGGGTTTGTCACACAGGCCAGCGGCTTCCACCGGCCTGCGGGGTCTTTACTTGGTTAAAACAAAACCTTTCAGCTTAGAGAACGCGGCATCGATCAAGGATTTTTGCTGCGCGTAGTGTTTGTCGTAGTAGCCGACAGCGGGTGACGCCGACGCCGGCCGACCGGAATAGGCGAGCTTTTGCCCGTCATTCAAGTTCTCGAGAATGTTGTGCTGTATCTGGAACCACGCGCCCTGGTTTTGCGGCTCGTCTTGCACCCACACCAGCTCACTGAAATTAGGAAACTTGGCGAGCTCAGTCGCCAGCGCCTTATGCGGGAACGGATACAACTGCTCGACCCGAATGATCGCCACATCATTTGCATTGCGCTCTTTGCGCGCATTAACCAGGTCGTAGTAGACCTTGCCGGAGCAAGCCAGCACGCGCTTGACTTTTTTAGCCTCCAGCTTGGTATCCACGTCGCCGATCACGGTATGGAACGAGCCTTTTACCAGCTCCGACAATGGCGAACCCGCATCTTTATTTCGCAGTAGCGACTTGGGCGTAAAAATCACCAGCGGCTTGCGGAACAAGCGAATCATCTGCCGCCGCAGCAAATGGAAAATCTGCGCCGCCGAGGTTGGCTGCACCAGCTGCATATTGTTATCAGCAGCAAGTTGCAGGAAGCGCTCGATACGTGCCGATGAGTGCTCTGGCCCCTGCCCTTCATAACCGTGCGGGAGCATCATCACCAGGCCCGAAGCACGGCCCCACTTCACTTCACCAGAGCTGATGAACTGATCAATCACCACCTGCGCGC
>VERA01000126.1 GCA_018882935.1 Burkholderiaceae bacterium
ATGTCCGACATCACCATGCCACGGTCGATCGCTTTGCACATATCGTAAATAGTCAGTAAGCCAACTTGTACTGCGGTCAGCGCTTCCATTTCAACGCCGGTCTTTCCGTGTGTTTCGACTTGGGCGTTGCACATGATGCTTGCGTCTGCCTCATCAATAGTGAACTCAACCGCGACGCGTGTCAGTGCAAGTGGGTGGCAGAGTGGAATCAGGTCGCTGGTACGCTTGGCAGCCATGATCGCGGCGATGCGCGCTATGCCGAGCACATCACCTTTCTTTGCCGTGCCATCCATCACCACGCCCAGCGTTGAGGGTTTCATGCTGATGATACCGCTGGCAATGGCTACCCGGTGCGTATCATTCTTGGCGCCGACATCAACCATATGTGCCTGACCGCCTTCGTCAAAATGCGTCAGGCCACCGTGGTGGTTATCATGCTTGGGTTGGTTAGATTTTGCATTCATGGCTCAGGCTGTTCTGGTAGCAGGTCATCAGAGTGAAAAAGTTGTTGCGGGTATCATAGCACCATGAATAATCTATCCCGATCGTCAGCCGGTTTTTTGGCGCTGCGTGCACTCACGATGCTGCTGTTAGTACTCGCTGCGCCGGCGCTATTGACTCCAGCGACGATTCATGCGCAGGCACTGCCTAACCTCGGTGGTGGTGACAGCGCAGAGCTATCGCCACTGCAAGAGCGCAAGCTGGGCGAGGAGGTAATGACGAGCATCCGCCGTGACCCCGCCTACTTGAGCGATTTGCCCACGCTGGATTACCTGAACCAATTTGGTGTCAGCCTGCTCGATGCAACGCCTGATGCCCGCGGTGAAGTTGAATATGATTTCTTTTTTTTCGTGGTTCGCGACGCCACCTTGAATGCCTTTGCTTTACCTGGCGGATTCATCGGATGCAATAGCGGGTTAATACTCGCCGCGCAATCCGAATCCGAGCTCGCGTCAGTGCTGGCACATGAAATTGGCCATGTCTCGCAGCGCCACATCGCCCGTATGGTGGGTAATCAGAAACAGGACTCGTTATTGCCAATCGCGGGCTTGTTACTGGGTGCACTGGCGATGCGTTCCAGCCCGGATTTAGGAATGGCGGCGATGATGAGCGGTACTGGCGTCGCGGCGCAGCGTCGTTTGAGTTTTGGTCGTGATGCCGAGCGCGAGGCTGATCGGGTCGGGCTGAGTATCTTGAATAGTGGTGGCTTCGAGACCTCCGGCATGGTGAATTTTTTTGGGCGTTTACAAAATGCCAGCCGCAATCGAAGCGAGAGCATGCCGGCCTGGCTTCGAACGCACCCGCTGACCACCGAGCGTATCGCAGACATTGAAGCGCGGATTCGCGATTTGCCTTACCGTCAGCGCGTCGACAGTCTCGACTTCTCTCTCATCAAAGCACGGCTTAGAGTTCTACAAGATGATACGCCGCGCGGCTGGCGCGATGCATCAACGCTGTTTAGCGAACAAATCAAGCAGGGTTCCCGGGCACAAGTGCTCGGGGCGCGCTATGGGCTGGCCATGATCTCGTTACGCCAGCGCGATCTGAATCAGGCGCGCGCCTTACTAGACGAACTGCGTTTAGATATCGATCGCAAACCATCGCCTGCATCTTCCGCTGTATTGCTCGGTCTGGAGATTGATGCTGCGTTAGCGCAAAATCAACCACAACAAGCCGTTACGCTGGCTGAGGCGGGTCGCCTACGGTTTCCGTTGTCGCGAAATCTTTCAATGCAATATGCTGATGCGCTACTAGCGGCAGGCCGCACGGCTGATGCTACGCGGTTCTTGCGCGATCAAGCGCAAATGTATCGTCAGGATGCGGCGATACAGAAAGTGTTGGCGCGTGCTTACGCCGAGCAAAACAAACAGGCATTGCAGCATATCGCCTTAGCCGAGTATTACGCGTTGAGCGGCGCGCTGCCGTCGGCATTGGAGCAGTTACGCATTGCACGCGCATCGCCCGATGCGGCATTTCACGATCTAGCCATCATTGATGCGCGCGAGCGCGAATTACAAGCGAGTTGGCGCGACATCATGTCGCAACGCAAGCGTTAGCAGTTAGTAAAACAGAGTCTAGGCACGCGGTTGAGGGTCTGTATCAAATCCGAGTATGTGACCTAATGGACCTGAGCCTAGTGGCTGTATTGGTATCAATTTCCCACCATGACAAAACTGCAGCGTCTGTTCAGCTTGATTCAGGCAGTTAAGCAGCAGTGCATCGTCGATAGGCTGCCCTTCCCGCCGCAGCATTGGCAGACATTCTGCTAAATCACGATCATCAAGCATCGCGATTCGCTCTCCGTAGCCCAGAATCAGCCTGCCTTCGGCGGTGATCCAAACCTGTTCGATGGTGTTGAGCGGCGCACCGTCATGCGTAACAAAGCCAAAGCGTGGATCAGTTCGCGCAATGAATGGAGTTTGCGCTAGCTTTACAAAAACACGCTGCGGCCCATTTTGAAAAAACCATGCACCATCTGAATTGCGAAGGTAATTGCGGTAAATGAAAGAGAGCAGCGCCGGGTGTCGAATCACATCGCCGAGTGCATTAGCAGCTTGTGCTGCATCGTCGCGCATACGAAATGCACCGCGTGCGTCTAACAGCAACCAGCCGTAGCAGTCCGGCACATTCGGCCATTTGGCGAGTGCTTGTCGAACAATATCATCCATCGATATAGAGATAGGGTGGTGCTAGCGAACCAGCTCGGGTACTTTTTCTTGTAGTTGCGCTTGTTCAGAGAAAAAACGAACCACGCGCCTCGGAAGCCAATCGAGCGCACCGGGGAAATTACCACGTACAAAACCGACATGGCCACCGTGTTTCGGGTACTCGAGAATCACTGACTTGGCAGCGTGGCGCGGTAAATAACGTGCAGGTAGAAACGGATCATTGCGCGCATTAAGTACCAGCGTAGGTACCGTAATGTTGGACAGCACATGTTTGCTGCTGGCGCGATGCCAGTAATCATCCGTGTCTCGAAAGCCATGCAAAGGCGCGGTCACTACATTATCGAACTCATACAAATCGCGCGCCGCCAGCATACGCTCGCGGTCAAACAGCTTGGGATACTGCGCTAACTTCTGCAAGCACTTTGGTTTCAGGGTTTGCAGAAAGCTACGGGTGTAGATCATGTTGATCCCACCCGATAGTGCTTTGCCACCGGCGCTGAGATCCAGCGGTGCCGAAATCGCCACCACTGCTTCGATGAAGTCGGCATCATCTTCACGAGTACCCAGCCAGCGCAGCAGCGCATTGCCGCCGAGCGATACACCAACCGCAAATAAATGATTTGCTTTTTGGACCAGAGCATGTGTTTGCAGCCGCCGTAGCACCCAATCTATTTCATCCGCGTCACCCGAGTGGTAAAAGCGAGGCGCTTTATTCAACTCGCCCGAGCAACCGCGAAAATGCGGTACCGCGCCCGACCAGCCCATCGCTTCAATACACGAGAGTAGTGCGCGTGCGTAGTGGCTTTCGGAAGAACCTTCCAAGCCATGAAATAGCACCACAAAAGGCTTGCCAGGAAGTCCTTCAACGAAATCAACATCGATGAAATCATCATCCGGGGTAGTCCATCGCTCACGTTTCAAGGTGAGGTCTGGCACTGAAAGCATTTTTGCTGCCCAGATAGTTTGCAAATGGCCACCGGGTAACCATGCGGGCGGGCGGTAGTTACTCATCAGGGGCTAGTGCAGCACGCCGAGTGACGTGACCACCGGTGCCTCGGGTGGTCGACCTGGCGCGAGCGAGCCGTGGTGTGACACCATACGCCACCCCTGCGGCGTTTTCATGTAAACATTAGTGGCAACGATATGCGCCTCTTGCCAGTTGGGGTCATCGGGTGCCTTGAACTCTTCAATCAGGCTGTGCACCGCGCAGCCTACGCTGTGAGCAACATGCAGATGATGTGGTCGAATATGCACTGGCCCGCGTTCAAAAATCATTTCGAACGACTCCCGGATCGCAGCCTGACCTTGCAGCCGTGGTGCGCCCGGATGAACACAAAAAATTTCTTCGTCATCTGCCCATAGCGCCATCATCAGTTCAAGATCGGCGCGCGCCATCGCGTCGTAGAACGCATTCTCGACATCTTCAGCACTAGCGAGCGGTTTTCTTGGGAGCGGCATTCAGCGCGGCGCATGCACTCAGTGTGAGTGCGCGTGAGCGCCAGCTTTAAGCGCATAGGTCGTACCGCAATAAGGACACTTGGCATGACCTTGCGCATCGAAATCAAGCGATACGCGCGGATGAGAAGACCAGAGTGGTGTCGATTTGTTAGGACAGTGAGCGGGCAGGTCTTTGCTATCGAGTTCGATCGCTTGCGCCGGCTGTGTCATGGCGAGCTCCTAAAAATGAAATGATCAGACACGGGTCAGCCAGTGCTGGTACTGCGGAGCCTTGCCGCCCACCACATCAAAAAATAGTGACTGCAATTTCTCGGTGACCGGGCCGCGGCTACCAATACCGATCTGGCGACTATCGAGTTCACGAATTGGCGTGATTTCGGCGGCGGTGCCGGTGAAGAAGGCCTCGTCAGCGCAGTACAGCTCATCGCGGGTGATGCGTTTTTCGATCACGTCGATACCGAGATCACGCGCCATGGTGAGTACGGCATCACGCGTAATACCGTCGAGGCAGCTAGCCAGATCGGGCGTATAGATTTTTCCATTACGGATCAGGAAGACGTTTTCGCCGGCGCCCTCAGATACATAGCCATCGGTATCCAGCAGCAGCGCCTCGTCATAGCC
>VERA01000045.1 GCA_018882935.1 Burkholderiaceae bacterium
GTAGCGCACGGCGGCGCAGTGGGCGCGCAAACAACTCAGCCAGATCAGCCGCTTGCTCATAGCCATGGACCGGTGAAAACACCAACTCAATCGACCACTTGGTGGTAATGCCATCCGCCTCAAGCGGATTCGCCAGACCCAAACCGCAGACCACGATGTCGGGTGCATGCGCATGACAGCGGTCTAACTGTTTTTCAACATCCTGCCCTTCGGATAGCGCAGTACCCGCAGGCAGCATGGCAAGCTCCTGCTGCAGATGATCACGATGCAGATAAGGCGTACCCACTTCGGTCAGGCGCATACCCAACTCGCGCGACAAAAAGCGCGCGAGTGGTATTTCGAGCTGTGAATCAGGGAAGAAGAAAATGCTGCGCCCTTCCAGCCATTCGCGCTGCCGTGCCAGCGCCTTGGTGGCACGCTCGCGCGATGGCTGCGTCACTTGCTCGAAGCGCTGCATCTCCACACCAAAGCTTTGCGCGGCGGCACGCAACCACTCGGTCGTTCCTTCAACACCAAACGGGAACGGAGCAGCGATACGCTGCGCGCCCCGTTCTTCCAGCGCACGCGCAGTCTCGGCAAGAAACGGTTGTACTAATAGGTAACGGGTGTTCTTACCCACACTCGGTAAGGCGCGCGAGGAACGTGGTGGGAAGAACGACAGCCGCTCGATACCCATGGCGCGCAGGTGGCGCGCGAACTGATCCTCCACCACATCCGGCAAGCAGCCTACAATCATTAAGCTTGGCGCAGTATCGACATCTTCAGCCGGCAGCTGCGGCACGAGTGACGCAAGGCAGGCATCTTCGCCTTGGGTGAAGGTGGTTTCAATACCGCTGCCGGAGTAATTCAGTACGCGCACATTCGGCAAAAACTGGCGCGATAACCGCTCTGCCGCAGTCGCAAGGTCTAGCTTGATGACCTCTGATGGGCATGAACCCACCAGAAACAGCATCTTGATATCAGGCCGACGAGAGAGCAGCTTTTGCACCACCCGATCAAGTTCTTCATTGGCGTCAGCAATACCTGCCAGATCGCGGTCATCAATAATTGCCGTCGCAAAACGCGGCTCGGCGAAGATCATCACACCCGCAGCAGATTGAATTAAGTGCGCACAGGTACGCGAGCCCACCACCAGGAAGAAAGCATCTTGAATCTTGCGGTGTAACCACACAATACCGGTCAGGCCGCAGAACACTTCGCGCTGACCACGCTCACGCAGCACCGGCGCATCACTGCATCCCGTGTCTGCGGCGATCGGTATCACGGCGCTCATGCCGTCACTCCGGGTGATGGCTGGCCATTAGAAGAATGATCGGACAGATCAGCCGCTGCCTCATCACCTGCCGCGTCAGCCTCTGCTTGCAAGCGCGCTGCGCGCAGCTTCAGCAGGAATTGCGTCGCGTTAATCGCGTAGGCCGCGTAGGCCGCGAGTGCCAACAGCATTTGCTCGCGGATTGGCATGGAGCCGGTGAACAATGCCACCAGATACGCAGTGTGCAAGGCCAGTACCAGCATACTGAACACGTCTTCCCAGAAGAACGCCGGCGCAAACAGGTAGCGGCCGAACACCACTTTCTCCCAGATGCAGCCGGTGATCATGATGGTGTAGAGCAGTAATGTTTTGATGACAATTGAGAGGGTCGCGGCCTGCTCGCCCTGCCCCGTTTGCAGATAGCGCAGCACCAGCACCACGCTGATCAAGAAAACCAAAAATTGCACGGGCGCGAGCACACCCTGTACCAAGGTCCATGGGGTCGCGTCGCGACGGGCCCGCTCCTCTGCGGTGTACAGAGGCCGTGCCGGATCCGTGCCGTGTCTCCGTTGTTGCATGTCGTGCCCTCCGCCCTACAGGCTTTTCCCCTGAATGTAGGCCTACGGCAAGTATATGTCAACCAAACCTTACATCATTATTTGTTGACAGTTGCATGCCAATCGGGCATTTTTTTCATATTTCCTTGACGCAACCGGTCGGCCGGCGTACAACGAACGAGATCTAC
The DNA here is from genome assembly GCA_018882935.1 of Burkholderiaceae bacterium. GTDB lineage: Bacteria > Pseudomonadota > Gammaproteobacteria > Burkholderiales > Burkholderiaceae_D > Pernthalerella. The sequence continues at coordinate 1,998 of VERA01000045.1, forward strand.
CCGGGGCATTCGCCCACGGGTGGCGGATTCCCACAGAATCCACCCGAGAGAGAATCCGCGCTTCGTTCGGCCTGACGGCTGGCATTCCAAGGGTTCCGGACCAAGCAGGAGAGCGCAATGGACAGGAAGACCCAGACGAGCGGTTCTGCCGGCGTCGACGCGAGGCTTGCGTCGACCGACGGCGATCGTCGCCTGCGTGATGTCGTGGAGTCGGAGATCATTCCACGGCTAGTGCATGCCCACGCGCAACCGGCTGGCAACGCGCATGAGCGGCAACTGATCCGACCCGCCGAGGTAGAGGCGTTCACGCGCGCGCTGCTGGAGCGCACCCCGGAACACGCACAGAAGCTGCTTGATTTCCATTGCGAGCGTGGCATACCGCTGGAGTCTATTTACCTGCAGCTATTTGTCGGTGCCGCGCACCTGCTCGGCGCTTGGTGGGAGTCCGATGAGAGTAATTTCTCGCAAGTGACACTGGCCATGACGCGCATTCACGCCATGCTCAACGAACTCAGCCCGTCGTTTCACGCCGGTGCCATGCGCTCGCCGCTTGAGCGCGGTAGCGAGCGACGCATACTCATGGCGACTTTGCCCGGACAGCACCACACTCTGGGCCTGTCGATCTTGTCGGAATTTTTTAGACGTGAGGGCTGGGTAGTGCTCGCCATACCCTCGCCCGAACCGGGCTTGATTCAAGCCTCGCTGTCGACCCACTGGTTTGATCTGCTTGCGCTGTCAGCCAGTCTGGATGCCGAAGTCGATGATCTGGGTAGCACCATACTCGCGGCCCGTAAAACCTCGCTTAATCCACGCCTTGCAATCATGATCGGTGGCCCACTGCTCACCCGACAGCCCCAGCTGGGCACCACCCTCGGCGCCGATGGCGTCTCTACGGATGCGGTAGATGCGCTTGCGCTGGCACAACGGCTGGTACAAGCCCAGAGGGAAGTCAGACTAAATTGACACTTTGAAGTGACTGATTTAGTTGATAAATCCCTCAATTAGGATCACAATCAGTTCAGACATCTCGTATGATCCGGTTTGTTTCAGTTACCGGAATTCTTCAGCCCATGAGACTCGATGTTACTGCTGCCTCAGTGACCAAATTTGACGCCCCAAAACAATCCCTCTCCGGCCTTGGCACGGAGGCGGTAGCAGCGCTGCTGTCTGCTTCCGCCGATGTGGTGCTGGTACTCGACGGGCAAGGCGTTATCCGTGACGTTTCATCCAGCAATGGTGTGCTCGCCAATGTGCGCGAAGCCGCCAACTGGACCGGCAAAGCCTGGCAAGACACCGTCACCATCGAGAGCAAATCAAAGATCGAGCGCCTGCTCAAAGAAGCCGACAACGACGGCCGGATCAGTTGGCGCCAAGTGAATGTCGCCACTATCGACGGCCCCGATCTGCCGCTCTCTTTCTGCGCGCTGCGCGTCGGGCCCAAGGGCCGCACCATCGCGCTGGGGCGCGATCTGCGCTCGGTTGCCGAGCTACAGCAGCAGCTCGTGGATGCGCAGCAGGCGCTTGAGCGCGACTATCTCCGCTTGCGTCATCTTGAATCGCGCTACCGCATCCTGTTTGACCTGACTGGCGAGGGCGTGCTGGTCGTCGACGGCAAGAACATGAAGATTATCGAGACCAACCCTGCCGCTGCGGCCATCATCGGAGACTCAGTGCTCAAAGTGATCGGTCGCAACGTGCTTGATTGTGTTGACGGTGATGCGCGCAGCACAGTCGCCAAGCTACTCGATACCGTGCACGCCAGCGGGCAGCCTGATCAGATCTCGGTCAAGGTCGGCGGCGAGCGCTGCACGCTCTCGGTCTCGGTCATGCACGAAGAAGCGGGCGAGCTGTTTTTGCTGCGCCTCGGCAGCACCGTAGTGGCTCCGGTGGCGGGCGCAGATGCGCGCGCCGAGCTGGTGCTGCGTGTGCTGGAACAGACGCCGGATGCGTTTGTGGTCACCAATAATGATGGCGACATCCTTGCCGTCAACCGCGCGTTTGCCGAGATGGTTCAGCTGGGTCGCGCCGAGCTCGCGCTGGGTGAGTCACTTGATCGCTGGCTCGGCAGAGCCGGTATCGACCTGAACGTCTTGCTGGCAAATCTACGCCAGCGCGGCCATGTAAAACTTTTCGCGACCACACTGCGCTCACAAAATGGCGGCAGCATACCCGTCGAAATTTCTGCAGCGTCGGTGCCGCACAGTGATCTTGGTGGTCTGGGGTTCACGATTCGCGACGTCGGTCGTCGGCTGGTCAGCGAAGGTGGCCGCCACGACATACCGCAATCGGCAGAGCAGTTGTCCGAGCTGGTCGGCAGGGTACCGTTGCGTGAGATTGTCGGTGAAACCACCGATCTGATCGAAAAACTGGCGATCGAGGCAGCGCTCAAGCTCACCCAGGACAACCGGGCTACTGCGGCCGAGATTCTTGGGCTGTCGCGCCAGAGCCTGTACGTGAAGCTGCGGCAGTACGGAATTGGCGGTCTCGGCGGCGATTAGCACCCGGCGCTGGATAATCCATCCAGCCGTAAGCCCTGAATGACCTGCATTACCGTCAACTTTTGTTGACGCACAGCAACCTGCCATGCAAAATCCTTGCATGGCGCGCCCCTCTCTCTCCGCCGTAGCCGAGCTGCTGAAACCCATCACCTGGTTTCCGCCCATGTGGGCATTTGCCTGCGGCGTTGTCGCATCCGGCGTCACCTTGGATGGTCAGTGGGTCTTGATCGGCGTCGGCATTTTGTTAGCCGGGCCGATGGTCTGCGCCACCAGCCAAGCGGTAAACGACTGGTTTGATCGTCATGTTGATGCCATCAACGAGCCTCAGCGGCCAATTCCTTCAGGGCGAATGCCGGGGCGCTGGGGTCTGTACATCGCCCTGCTCTGGACCCTGCTCTCGCTTCTGGTGGCTACTGCACTTGGGCCTTGGGGCTTCGGCGCGGCGATCGCGGGCCTGGTGCTGGCGTGGGCCTACAGCGCACCGCCGCTGCGACTAAAAAATAATGGCTGGCTCGGCAATGCTGCCTGCGGCTTGTCATACGAAGGGCTGGCCTGGGTAACCGGCGCTGCGGTGATGGCGGGTGGCGCCATGCCCGGTGCAAGCTCACTACTGCTGGCATTGCTCTATAGCATCGCTGCCCATGGCATCATGACGCTTAACGACTTCAAGTCGGTGGAGGGCGACCGCCAGATGGGCGTGCGATCGCTACCCGTGAGGCTAGGCGTGCAAGGTGCCGCGCGCACAGCCTGCTGGGTGATGGTAGTGCCGCAACTACTGGTCATCCTCTTACTACTTGAATGGCAGCGACCGCTGCACGCGCTTGCAGTGCTGCTGCTGGTACTCGGACAATTAAAACTAATGCAGCGTTTCGTAGCGTCACCCGCAGAGAGAGCATTACAGCTCTCCGCGTTCGGTGTGCCGCTGCTGGTGGCCGGCATGATGGTCGCCGCGTTCGCGCTAAGAGGCCTGGGGGGATAACAATGATAAGAACATTTGGGTGGGCGGAAATTATCCGGCTGGGCGCGGTGCAGGCATCGCTCGGCGCGATCGTCGTGCTGATGACCTCAACGCTGAACCGCATCATGGTGGTCGAGCTTGCGCTACCGGCGCTGCTGCCGGGGGCGCTGGTGGCGCTGCACTACCTGGTGCAAGTGTCACGTCCTCGTATGGGTCACGGCTCGGATCAGGGCTCGCGCCGCACGCCGTGGATCATCGGTGGTATGGCAGTGCTGGCAATCGGCGCCATCCTCGCTACACTCGCAACGCTGCTAATGACCGATTCACCTGTGCTCGGTGTACTGCTATCCGTGACCGGCTTCGTGATGATTGGTCTTGGCGTCGGCGCTGCTGGTACTTCACTGCTCGTGCTACTCGCCATGCGCGTTGCGGCTGAGCGTCGCGCAGCAGCGGCGACCACGGTGTGGTTAATGATGATTGTCGGCTTTGCGGTCACCGCCGGTACTGCGGGCCAATTGCTCGACCCCTACACACCCATACGGCTGCTAGGCGTCACCATCGCGGTATGTGCGATGGCGCTGGCGATCACTTTGATTGCGCTGTTCCGTGTTGAGCATGATCCGGGTGATGAAGAAATCATCATCGACCCGGGCACCGAACAAGGCGCCGCCCGCATCGTGCCGTTTCGTGTTGCCCTGGCCGAGGTGTGGCAAGAACCGCTCGCGCGTCAGTTCACTATCTTTATCTTCGTTTCAATGCTGGCCTACAGCGCACAAGATCTTATTCTTGAGCCATTCGCCGGAACTGTGTTCGGCTATACACCGGGTGAATCTACCAGCTTGTCGGGCGTACAGCACGGCGGTGTACTGGTGGGTATGTTGCTGGTGGCACTGGTTGGAAGTCGATTCGCGCGTGGCCGCGCAGGCTCGCTGAAATTATGGTGCGTCGGCGGCTGCATCGCCTCTGCCGCAGCACTGGCCGGGCTCGCGATTGCCGGCCATGTGGGACCACCTTGGCCACTCAAAGCCAACGTATTTTTAATGGGTGCAGCGAACGGTGCATTCTCGATTGCTGCCATCGGCCAAATGATGCGGCTCGCTACCGAAGGTCGTGCCGCGCGCGAAGGTGTGCGTATGGGTCTGTGGGGCGCGGCGCAAGCGATCGCGTTTGGCTTCGGTGGCTTGCTCGGCACGGCGGCCAGCGATCTTGCGCACTGGTTGATCGCATCCTCCGGGGTCGCGTATGGCAGCGTGTTCGCGCTCGAAGCCGTGCTGTTCGTTGCCTCTGCATTACTCGCCTCACGCATGTCTATCGGCATCACACCAACCCAAGCCGCGCGCGAGCACTCTGCGCAGCCTTCCTTTAGCTGAAGCTCATCATCAGGAGCGCATCATGAAAGAGATCTACGACGTTGTAGTGGTTGGTGGAGGCCCTGCAGGCGCAACTGCTGCAAACGATTTAGCTCGCCAAGGGCATCATGTGCTCTTGCTCGATCGTGCAGGACGCATCAAACCCTGTGGTGGTGCGATACCGCCGCGCGCGATTCAAGACTTCGATATTCCTGATCATTTGCTGGTCGCCAAAGCGCGCTCGGCGCGCATGATCGCGCCCTCGGGTACGCAGGTGGATATTCCGATTGAAGGTGGCTTCGTTGGCCTGGTTGATCGTGAGGTATTTGATGAGTGGCTGCGCGAGCGCGCCGCCGCCTCTGGCGCAACGCGTACCGACGGCAAATTTACCAGCGTAGGCATTGATACCGATGGTGTGCGTACCGTCAGTTTTGTCGCCGGCGAAGATGGTGGTAAACGTACTGTACGTACCCGCACCGTGATTGGCGCTGATGGCGCGCGCTCTGCAGTTGCGCAGCAAACCGTGCCGGGTGCGAACGACACCAAGTATGTATTCGCCTACCATGAAATTGTCAAAGCACCCGAGGTGAAGCCGCAGGGCTATGACGGAACACGCTGCGATGTGTTCTACCAAGGTCATCTGTCACCTGATTTTTATGGCTGGGTTTTCCCGCACGGCGATACGCTGTCTATCGGCACCGGTAGTGCGGACAAAGGTTTTTCATTGCGACACGCCACCACATCGCTGCGTACCGCCGTCGGTCTGCATGACGCACAAACCGTGCGACGTGAAGGCGCGCCGCTGCCAATGAAACCACTCAAGTGCTGGGATAACGGCCGTGATGTCGTGTTGGCCGGTGACGCTGCTGGCGTGGTTGCGCCCTCGTCAGGTGAGGGTATCTACTACGCGATGGAAGGTGGCCGCTTGGCAGCGGATGCCATCCATGCCTACTTGGCGACAGGTGATGCCAGCGTGCTCGCTACTGCGCGCAAGCGTTTCATGCGCGCCCATGGTCGCGTCTTCTGGGTACTCGGCATCATGCAGCACTTCTGGTACTCGAGCGACAAGCGTCGCGAGCGTTTTGTAGCGATGTGCCGCGATAAGGACGTGCAGAAACTCACCTTCGACGCCTATATGAACAAGCGCTTGGTGCGCTCCAAGCCCCTGGCGCATGTGAAAATCTTCTTCAAGGATATGGCGCACCTGCTGGGGCTTGCGCGAGTTTAAGCGACCACCACTATACTTCGCGGTAGCGCGGTAGCGCGGTAGCGCGGCACCATCGTGTCGTTAGCGGCTCTGCGTGGGCGTTTGAGTCTCTTGAGCCGTACAAGCCGTTTGAGCCTTTTGAGTGGGCCTACCTTCAATGCAAGCAGATAGCAGCAGTAAAAAGCCCATAGTCATCGCCATACTGCTGTCGCTCATCGTTGGCGGGCTGGGTGGCGCGGCAACCGAAATCGGTCCTTGGTATTTCCAGTTACAGAAACCTTCGTGGCAGCCGCCCGATTGGTTGTTTGGGCCAGCCTGGACCACCATCTATGTACTGACCTCCATCGCCGGCGTCAAAGCCTGGCGCAGGGCTGATGAGGTGCAGCGCCGTTATTTTATGGGTGCGCTGCTGCTCAATCTGGTGCTGAATCTGCTGTGGAGTTTGATTTTCTTCACCTCGCAACGCCCTGATATCGCGCTGATCGAAGTCGTACCGCTGTGGCTATCGATTCTCTTGATGGTGCTGCTGGTGCGCAGCTATTCGCCGGTATCGGCCTTGCTGATGTTGCCGTATTTAGGCTGGGTGGCGTTCGCCGCGTATCTGAACTGGACCATCGTCACATTAAATGCGCCTTTTTAACTTGAGCAATCAAGTAACACTTGGGCAATAATTCAAGCAGGAACTCGTTAAGTTCTCAATCGAGAACACACCTAAGCACGTCATACATACTCGTTAAGCTCTCAAACAAGAACACACCCAAGCACGTCAAACATGCGTGAGTAGCTCGGTCAACTCTGCCACCAACAGCTGCGCTTCCTCGAACTGCTCATCACCAAAAAACTCACTGGCGACAATCGCCACATCCAGCCCCGCCCCCTTGGCAGCGAGCAGGCCATTACGTGAGTCCTCGATCGCGCAGCATTGGTCCGCCGCCATCCCCAAGCGTTCAAGTGCAAGCAGATACGCCTCGGGGTCGGGTTTTTTAGCGGCGACATCTTCACCACATACGATTACGCCGGGCTCGGGGATGACGAGCGGCTGCAGCGAATAGCGCCACAAGGCATCCCAGTTCGCGCGGCTAGTAGTCGTAACCACACCCCATACAATTGCTTTGGCATGCAGCGCGCGCAACAACTCAGCAAAACCAGCACGCGCCGGAACCGCACCGTCCGACATTATTTGCGCGTAATGCGTATTTTTTGTCTTGTGAACTACGGTCAGCTGCTCACGCATCGCCTGCGGGTCTTGGCCAATATCTTCAGCATGACGAAGCAAGCGCTCGAAGCCACCCGCAGTTTTTAGTAAGCCATGATAATCATCGCGGCTCCAGTGCCACGGCAGACCAAGCTGCTCAAATGCACGGTTAAATGCGGGCAAATGCGCGTGACCTTCGGTCTCGGCGATCGTACCGTCAACATCAAACAGCACACAGCGCCGTTGACCAAGAAGCATCATGATGAGGTATCGCTACAGCGCACGAAAGAAACTCGGCACATCACGGATATCCGATATCACGCGATCCGGTTTTGCATCTTCGATTGGCCGGCCCAAGTTATAGCCATAGTTAACCGCCCAGCACACCACACCGGCTGATTTGGCAGTCGCGACATCAATCTCCGAATCGCCGACGAACAGCGCCTCACCAGCGCTCAGACCCATCTGCGCCAGACAATGGTCAATCACTGCAGGGTTCGGTTTTTTTACGGGCAGCGAGTCGCCGCTGATAATCATGTCAAACGCATCAATCAGGCCATGCTGCTCGAGTACCCGCGCAGTAAAGCGCGACTCTTTATTCGTCACCACCGCCTGTTTCAAACCAGCCTCACGGGCGCGCTTGAGCGTGTCGAGCACATGCGGAAAGGCGCTGCTATGCGTGCCTGCAGTTTTCTCATAGTGCATGACGAAGCGCTCCATCACTTTATCCCACGGCGCATCCATCGGCCCCTGTGTATGCTGCCACGCGGTTTTCATGAGCCAGCCCGTACCGTGACCGATCCAGTCGCGCACCTGCTGCTCGGTTACCAGCTCATGGCCGAAATCACTCAGGGTATGGTTCACCGCTTCAGCAATCTCGCCAGCGGTGTCCAACAGCGTGCCATCCAGGTCGTACATTACGATTGCCATTAAATGCTCCGGTTCAGACGCGACGTCTGCGATCCATCAGTCGCAGAATCATCGGGGTAAAGATTAATTGCATAGCCAGGCCCATTTTCCCGCCCGGTATGACGAAGGTATTTGGTCGCGTCATCCATGATCGCTCGATCATCGACAGCAGATAAGGAAAGTCGATACCTTTAGGGTCAGCGAATCGAATCACCACCATGCTCTCGTCGGCACTCGGAATATCTTTCGCAATAAACGGGTTAGAGGTATCTACCGTAGGCACACGCTGAAAATTCACATGGGTACGTGAAAACTGTGGGCAAATATGGCGGGTGTAATCAGGCATGCGGCGCAGAATGGTATCCATCACCGCCTCTTGCGAGTAGCCGCGCATATTTTGATCGCGGTGCAGTTTTTGTATCCACTCCAGATTAATAATCGGCACAACGCCAATCAATAAATCAACATGCGAGGCGACATCGGCGTCTTCACCCATATAGCCGCCATGCAAGCCTTCATAAAACAACATCTCGGGCTTGTCTTCCATCTCGCGCCATGCAGTAAAGGTCCCCGGCTCCTGACCGTACTCTGCAGCCTCGGCATCGTCGTGAATATATTTACGTACACGACCTGTGCCGGTTTGACCAAAGGTGCGGAAAGTATCTGCAAGTTCGCCCAATAAGTTGGCCTCCGGGCTGAAATGGCTAAACGAAAAATTACCTGCCGCCTGCCGCCGCTTCACTTCCTCACGCATTTCAAGCCGGTTGAAACGGTGCATTGAATCCCCTTCCAGAATCTGCGCGCGAATACCCTCGCGGCGGAAAATATGCTGGAAGCTTTTCATGACAGTCGTCGTACCAGCACCCGAGGAGCCGGTAATTGCGACGATGGGATTTTTTACAGACATTGCTAACTCCAATAAAACGATATCCTGGGTCGCACATCAATTCGCAAACAAAGACCGCTCTTGAAATAAAGGTGAGGTATAGCGCTGATCGGCACCGCTATCGTAGTCGCGGTGATAGCGCTCGATACGCTCAACTTCATTTCGCGAGCCCAAAATCACTGGCACACGCTGATGAATCTCCTCGGGGCTAATATCCAGAATACGTGAACGACCCGTAGAACCGAGGCCACCCGCCTGCTCTACCACCATGGTCATTGGGTTCGCTTCGTACATCAGCCGCAGACGCCCTGCTTTACTCGGGTCTTTCATGTCGCGTGGGTACATGAACACACCACCACGCATCAGAATGCGATGCACCTCGGCTACCATACTGGCGATCCAGCGCATATTGAAATCGCGGCCCCGCACATCATTTTTTCCGGCTTTGCACTCGGTGACATAACGCTGAACCGGCGGCTCCCAGAAGCGCTCGTTGCTGGCGTTGATCGCAAATTCGCTCGTATCAGCAGGGATCTCGATATGCGGGTGGGTCAAAATGAAATTACCTACTTCTCTATCTAAGGTGAAGCCGTGTGTGCCTTTACCTACCGTGATCACCATCATCGTGGCGGGTCCGTAAATCGCATAACCCGCAGCGAGTTGCACGCTACCTGGTCGCAGGTAGTCGTCGAGCGTTGGCGTACGCCCCTCCGGTGCACGAAGAATTGAAAAAATAGAACCGACCGACACATTGACATCAATATTCGATGAGCCATCGAGCGGGTCAAAAATTGCCAAAAAACGGCCACTACCATCTCGCGGATCGATTTCTTGTGGATCGTCGACTTCCTCGGAAGCGAGGCCCGCCACCAACCCACCCATAGAAAAGGTGTTAATGAAAGCGACATTGGATAACACATCCAGCTTTTTCTGCGTCTCACCCTGAACATTGGTCGTATCCAAACTCCCAAGTACATCGCCCAGCATACCTTTCGAGGTCATGGCCGAGATCGCCTTGATGCAGGCAGCAATATCTACCAGCAGCGCCGCCAAATCATTTTGCTCAGGCGAGCCTTTAAGTTGCTGGATCAGGAATTTGGAAAGCGTGGTTCGACCCTGATGCATGGTAATTCCCTCAGAATTAGTGTTACTTGCTGATTTATTGCGCTACTGCGCAAGAACATGTCTACGCGTCTAGCCCACCTGAAAAAACGCGTGAGGCACGAATATCCTCGGCGCAGATAGTTGACAAGGCCTCGGCATCAACATTGGCATTACCATCCATCGCTTGCCGAAAAATACGATTCGCTTGCCGTAAACGCGCTCGATCAAGTGCATTGCGAATCGAACGCGCATTTGCAAAATGCGGCTGCTGCCGACGCAGCTGAATATAGGTCTGCATGACCTGCTGCGCTTCATCGTCCAGCGTGTAATTCATGGTACCGACCATACGCGTTGCGATCTGCACCAGCTCGGATTCGCTGTAATCCGGAAAATCAATATGATGCGCTATACGAGACGACATACCGGGGTTGGAACGAAAGAAGGTATCCATTCGATCCTTGTAACCCGCCAGTATCACCACTAAATCATCGCGGTGATTCTCCATCACCTGGAGCAGAATCTCGATCGCTTCTTGTCCGTAGTCCCGTTCATTCTCGGGGCGATACAAATAATAGGCCTCGTCGATGAATAGTACCCCACCCATCGCTTTCTTCAGAACTTCTTTAGTTTTGGGCGCGGTATGACCAATATACTGCCCCACCAGATCATCGCGCGTGACCGATACCACATGCCCTTTGCGCACATAACCCAGCCTGTGCAGTATCTCTGCCATGCGCATCGCCACGGTGGTCTTGCCGGTGCCTGGGTTGCCAGTAAAGCACATATGCAAGCTGGGCGTGCCTGCCTCTAGCCCGAGCTGGCTGCGCGCGCGCGATACCACCAGAAATGCGGCGATATCGCGAATACGCGCCTTCACAGGCGCCAAACCTACCAACTCTTTTTCAAGCGACTCGATGACCGGCTCGATCTCTGCATCGCGCAGTATCTGCTGCAAGTTGACCGATGTCGGTGTGGTTGCTAATTCAGCATGCTCGCTCATCGCCGGCACCTTTCAGATCAGCCGTAACGCTGACCAGCCGGACGCGTCGCTGCATAGCTGTGCGTGGTGTAACGAACCGTGCGGCCGTGTTCTTCGGTACGCTGCAGACCAAACCCTGGCTCGTGCGAGGGGCGCTGCACGATAAAACTCATCACCATCGATTCAACACCACGGGTGTTATCAAAGGCATTGACCTTGATGTAGGTCTCGGCGTGTTCCTTGCGGCAGGCATTCACTTCGTACAGCACGGCAGCGCCATCACGCATCTCGAACATTGGAATGCCCCACATATTCCAGTAGCAGTTACGTGGATGGGGGTCATCAGTCCATTCGACCGATAACGCCCATCCTTTACTGATCGCATAGTCGACCTGCGCGCGAATCTCTTCGTCGGTCAGGTCAGGCAAAAAAGAAAATTGGCCTTGGGTGATTTTCATTGTTCATCCTTAATTCATAGGTATTCATTCGTTTACATTCAGCGCAAGATACTGCGTCATCCCGGCGCATGCCGGGATCCAGCATCTCTGCATAGATGGTTAAGATGCGGTCGGCGTGGTGACAAAATCGGGCGTATCAGTCGACGTATAGTTGAATGACACATCCTTCCATGTCTCGAGTGCGACTTCGAGCGGCTTGCACCACTTGGCTGCTGCTCGCAAAATATCTGGACCTTCATTAGCAATATCCTTACCCTCGTTACGCGCTTTGATCATCGCCTCAAGGCCGACGCGGTTAGCAATCGCACCCGCTTGAATACCGCTCGGGTGACCGATCGTGCCACCACCAAACTGGAGTACGACATCGTCACCAAACAATGTAATTAACTGATGCATCTGCCCGACATGAATACCACCCGAGGCCACCGGCATCACTTTCTTCAGATCGCACCAGTCCTGATCAAAGAACAAACCGCGCGATAAATCCTGCTGGTTGTAGGTCTCTCGGCAGACGTTGTAGTAGCCCTGCACAGTCATCGGATCACCCTCAAGCTTGCCCACTGCCGTACCTGTGTGAAGGTGATCGACACCGGCCAAGCGCAACCACTTTGCCATCACACGGAATGACACACCATGATTTTTTTGGCGAGTGTAAGTACCATGGCCCGCGCGGTGCATATGCAGAATCATGTCATTTTTGCGGCACCAGTTCGACATGGATTGAATCGCAGTCCAGCCGACGATCAAGTCAATCATGACGATGTTAGAGCCCAAGGTCTTTGCAAACTCGGCGCGCGCGTACATCTCTTCCATATCGGCCGCGGTCACATTCAGGTAGTGACCTTTGATCTCGCCGGTATTCGCCTGCGCACGGTTAACCGCTTCCATGCAGAACAAGAAACGGTCACGCCAGTGCATGAACGGCTGGCTGTTAATATTCTCATCGTCTTTGGTGAAATCCAGTCCACCGGTCAGACCCTCATACACCACTCGGCCATAATTCTTTCCCGACAAACCGAGCTTGGGTTTCATGGTGGCGCCAAGGAGAGGACGACCGAATTTATCGAGACGCTCGCGCTCGACAATAATGCCGGTCGGCGGGCCTTTGAATGTTTTTACATAGGCTACTGGAATACGAATATCTTCCAGACGCCCGGCTTTCAATGGTTTGAATGAGAACACATTACCGATCAGCGATGCGGTCATGTTCGCGATCGAACCCTCTTCAAACAAAATAATGTCGTAGGCGATGTACGCGAAATACTGCGGCTCTTTATCCGTGCCCTCACCGGTGCCGGGTACCAAATCAACACGATACGCCTTGGCCTGATAACTCTCGTGTGCGGTGAGCAAATCGGTCCACACCACGGTCCATGTCGCCGTAGATGACTCGCCCGCGACCGCGGCAGCTGCTTCAATGGCGTCTACGCCCTCTTGCGGTGTGATTCGAAACACACAGATAACGTCAGTCTCTTTGGGTTCGTAGTCCGGTCGCCAGTAACCCATCTGCGCATATTTCAGTACGCCGCCCTTGTAGCGCTGCTTCACATCGGTAATTCGTCCATCTACTGGCTTGTTCATTGCTGTTCCCCTGTCGAGCGCCCGCTAAATTCATCGAGCATGCCCGAACTCTAGTTGCTCTAATGCTTCAGGTATATTCATTAAATATGTTCATTTGGTTCAGCCTTTCTTACCGGATCTGAAGTTGAAGAATTTGAAACTTCTCCGCAATCTCACATTGCGGCAGCTACGGGTTTTTCTTGCTGCGGCGCGTCATTTAAGTTTTTCCAAAGCTGCTGAAGAGTTAAATCTGACCGCACCAGCGGTATCGATGCAGATAAAAGAGATGGAGAGCGATCTCGGCGTCGAGGTATTCGCGCGTACTGGCCGGCGGGTCGAGCTGACCACCGCCGGAGAGTATTTTCTGGTCTATGCCAAGCGCATTGCTGCCACTCTGCGCGAGGCGGAGATCACGCTGGCCAAGCTGCGCGGCGCTGAGCCGGGCACCTTACGTATCGGCCTGGTCAGCACCGCCAAGTATTTTTTGCCGCAACTGCTGGCACGCTTTCGCCAAGAGCATTTCGGTTTGCAGGTGCGACTAGAGGTGCGCAATCGGGATCAGATGGTTGAATTGCTGAGAGATGGCGATATCGATTTGGCAATCATGGGCCGCACGCCCGCCGATATGGACACCCGGGTTGAGGTGTTTGCCGAGCACCCGCACGCGTTCATTGCCCACCCCGAGCATCCGCTCGCGCGCGCGCAAGGTATCGCGCCGATTGCACTCAATCAGTTTGAACTGGTCACGCGTGAGCAAGGTTCGGGCACGCGTGTGCTGATGGAACGCTTCCTCAAGGAGCGCGGCCTCACCCCGCGGATCTCGATGGAAATGTCGTCGAATGAAAGTATCAAGCAAGCAGTAATCGCCAACCTCGGTATATCCTTCGTCTCATTGCATACCGTGGGCTTGGAAGTCGCGCACGATAAAGTGGTCGTGCTCGATATCGACGAGACACCTATCACCCGCGCGTGGCATGTGGTGGCCTTGAATGGTAGCGCCCAGTCTCCGGCAGCCGAGGCTTTCCGCTACTTCGTACTGGAGCACGGGGCAGAGATACTAGAGGAACTCCATCCCAACCTGCGTAAGCGCCGCGACGGATAATGTATGCCGTCGCGGGCAAATCAATGACACTTGGCTCGCTTCAAACTGTGAGGCCGACGCACTCACTCCATATCCGTTCAACAATCTCGCCAGCCTTAGGAATATCGCGAATCGCACCGATGCCCTGCCCAGCGTACATCGCCATCTCTTGCGGCTTGCCCTGAGTGACGACAAAGGCGGGGAAAAGGCTGTAGCGCGCGAATTTCATATCGCCGATAGTACCGACGACATCGCCCTCTCCTGGTCTCAAGCCAGCCCATTGAGCCCCTGCAGCCTCCCAAGCATCAAGTGTTGGGTTACGAAGTACACGATGAAGGGCACCCGGCCAACCGCCGTCGAAGCAGACAGTGAGTGCAGTGTCCGACGAGCGTGCATTAATCATTCTTTGCTTGTACTCCGGATGGCTCGGGTACTCTTTTGTCGCCGCAAATCTTGTGCCGAACACGCCACCCGATACGCCCATCAGCAACACTTCACGCAAGTCTTTACCGGTCGACAGACCACCAGCCACCAGCAACGGTGTCTTACCAGCCGTCTCCAACGCACGCGGTAGGTTGTCGCGCCAACTTCCCTGCGCCTGTACATGCCCACCGGCCTCCTGACCCTGCAAGCTGATGTAATCAGCACCCACATCCAAAGCCTGTTTGACACCATCTGCGGTGCTGACCTGCATACCGAATTTTGCGCCGGCGGCGCGGATCATCGATACTTGTTTTTTATCGGGCGTGCCGAAAGAAAATTGAATCACTGGTGCACCGGCATCGAGCGCAGCCGGTAGCGTGCCAGCGCCGAACGTCAGTACATAGCCAATCGCAAACGGTGCCTTGGTCAGTGAGCGAGTCGCTTTCACGTAATCGCGCACCTCTTGCTCCGGTGACCAAGACATACCAATCCCGCCCATACCGCCTGCGTTTGAAACAGCCGCTGCAAGATCTGGCGTCGATCCGCCGATCACAGCTTGAACAATCGGATACTTGATACCCATCTTTTTGACGAACGCTTCCGGCTTACCTGAAAGCTTGTATCCAGTAACGTCAGCAAGAGCTTCGCCCCCCATCATGACGGAGGCGGAGGCCACCAGGCTTCCGAGTGAAAACGCGCGGCGCGACTTATCCATCCCTGTCTCCTTCAGTCTATAAATTGTCAGGCACTACTACTGAACCGCCCTATCGGCGGCACCAGAGACAACATAGGCCCCACTAGGGGAATAGGCTCGGACAGTAGTGAACAGGGGGGTTGGACCGAAGCGAACAGAAGGTCCTTTAGAAGGGTGTCAACCAGCGGCAGACGTCATCTGCGAGCGCCGAAAATCCGAAGGGGTCATGCCAGTGAGTTGCTTGAAGCGGCGATTGAAGTAGGAAATGTCGCGAAAGCCCAGATTGAAAGCGATGTCAGTGATCGACAGCTTCGACACTGAAGCTTGGCTCAACAACGATTTCGCGCGCTCAATCCGAAGCTTACATAGATGCTCAGAGACGGAGTTTCCGGTCACTGAAAAAAGCTTATGTACGTAGCGAGCCGAGATACCAAACGCACGCGCTATCTTTTCAGCGCCCATATCCTCGTCTTCAAGATGGCGACTTAAATAACTCAACATTGCGGCACGCTTTGCGTCGGCATCTGGGGCCGGTTCATCATCCCGATCGTCGACAACTGCAAAACACCCCAGCAAGCCGATGACATGAGAGGCGATCAATTCAGGAGGCATCGTTTGCGATTCGGCAGACAAAAGTGAAAGCGACGCATAACTAAACAAGGCATTCGCTAATTCCTTATGAACCGGCGATCGTGCAGAAGACCAGCCTCCGCTTCTCAGTAACTGCTCCGGTACCTTTGAGCGCGGTACCTCGAGAGAGAATAGGTCGAAATGTGCGCGGTGAGCAATCTCGAACTCCTCTGTGGTGTCGACGACGACCAAGTCCATTGGCGAGGCTGATATCTCGCGGCCTCGCTGGCGTGTGCTCCCCAGCCCGCTGATCTGAAGGTTGACGAAACAGATATCCCTCTCACCAGCGCGTATGTGTTCTGCCAAGCGGTTGACCTTGTGCCCCGAGGCACTCACGCGAGAGATCTGGATATCTCCCACGGTGGTTTGCACAATCTGTCCGGTAAAAGGCGAGCTGGGATTCAAGATCGTCGGCTCCAGACGAACGAAGGCCTGAGCGAGATCATCCGCCCATTTGCGAAAGCTACCTGTTTCCGGTTCTGCTGTCGTTTGCCAGCGCATTTAAAAAATCGATGATTAACTAACCAATCTGAAGCTTCATGCTAACGCTCGATACCCGAGCCGATGGGATACCTGCTCTGCACATTCACTAATTTTTCTGACGTTGTCATGCTCCCAGCTGACATCGAAGCTACCTGCTGGGCCGATCGCGGTGATGCCGAGTTTGATAGCGCCGCTGTGCTCAAATACCGGCGCACAGACCGCATTGATACCTGGGATGGGATTGCCCTCGACGCGCGCCATACCCCGCTTGCGAATATCCACCAAGATTTTTTCTAGGGCGCCCGACTTCATATCGGCTGCACCAAAGTCACTGGCCACACCGCTGCGCCGCTCTTGCTCGACCATGCGCTCAACTTGCTTAGGCGGCAGAAATGCAGCGAACACACGGCCGGTAGCCGTCGCCTGAATCGACATCACGGTGCCGGTCCGCATGTTGACGTGGATCGGGTAGCTCGACTCGCTGATGTAAATGATGGTTGGGCCGCGATTACCCAGCACAGAGAGACCGATGGTCTGGTCGATGTCGGCGGCAAGCTGCGTGATAACCGGGATCGCAATACGCACAGGGTCGAGCAGCTGCAAGCTGATCAAGCCGAGCTGCAAGGCGAAAGGCCCCAGCTCATAACGTCCGGTCAGGGGGTTTTGCTCAACCAGCCCGAAACTGCCGAAGCTCACTAAATACGGGTGCGCCTTTGCCGACGGCATATGTGCTTTTTTTGCAAGCTCACCCAGACTCATGGGCGCGCCCTCCTCGACCAAGGCGGTCAGCAGGCGGCCACCGATCTCGATGGATTGAATACCACGGCTTTTCTTGTCTTCCATGGAAAGGCTTAGAGAATGAATGCTAACTAGTGTACGGATGGCTTAAGCCTATGTAAACAGTTCAGCATTATCAAATACATTGACCAAAAACGAATGCCGGGTTAAGCTATTTTTGCTTGCGGCAGACACCACTCGGTTCCGAGTTGCGACTTTTGCATGTAGTTGGCCGCACCCTGCCACAGAGGATTCCATGACCGACAAAAAATTCGCCTCGCAGGGCGACCTGCAAGAGAAAAAAACCAGCTTTATCAAGCTATCCGACAACGCCTATGCCTACACCGCAGAGGGTGACCCCAACTCCGGCGTGATTTTGGCGACGATTCGATAATGGT